>NZ_JAINWD010000011.1:0-166042 GCF_021021315.1 Halomonas sp. IOP_14
GTTTCGCAATGGCATAACCCGCGTTATTCAATCTGGCCACAACGGCATCAAGGTTATCGGTCGCATAGGCAAAATGGGCCAAGCCAACGCTGTGGCCTTTCAGATCGCGATTCGCCCCTTCGCCGTGATCGCTAAACGCCAGGTAATGTTCGTCGTCACCAAAGTGCACCCATTTACGCGGTTTGCCATACCACTCGCCACGGCCTTCATCGCGTACCCGCCAATGCGGGAATACAGCGCGGTAAAAATCCAACATGGCATCCATATCATCAACGACCAGATTAACGTGTTCCAAGTACATAAGAGTCTCCTTGCGTTAAGTGAAATGGCAGGATAAAACCTCAACTTCACTTGAGGTAAAGCTGTTATTGGAAAAAAATGGCAAAAAAGATTCAGGAGTGCGTGATGGCAGAGGCAATTTGGAGTGTTGGCAAGGTGGCAAAGCGCTGCGGCATTAAAGTCAGCACCTTGCACTTTTACGAGCAACAAGGTCTGATCCAAAGCTGGCGCAATGCGGGCAACCAGCGCCGTTACAAACCGGAAGTGCTAAGGCGGATTTCGGTGATTAAAGCCGCGCAGAAAGTCGGCGTGAGCCTGGATGAGATCAAGCGAGCTTTTGAATCACTGCCCAATAACCGCACACCGATGGTTGAAGACTGGCAACAGCTTTCAAAAAACTGGCAGCAGATGCTTGATGGCCGGATTGCTTATCTGCAAAAGCTGCGTAATAACCTGGCAGGCTGTATCGGCTGCGGCTGCCTGAGCATGACCAGTTGCCCGCTCTACAACCCGGACGACAAGCTGGCGGAATCAGGTAGCGGCCCAGTCCTGTTGGATCAGGCAGAACAGAAAGCGAGAGCTCAGCAAGAACCAAGCGCTAGCTCATAGCGCTTATTAGCAGCCCTCAAGCATTAATCTACACGAATGAACCACTTGGGTTTGATGCGTCCGAAGTCACGGCGGGTGTTTGTTTTCAGGGATTTTTTGGAATCCAGCACCACGGTTTCCCGCTCGCTTCTAGCAAACACCACCCAATGCCAGAAAGGTCTGCCCTGCTCCATGCGCCATTTGATCGCCAACAGTGCTTTATCTGGAAGGCGCTCCCAGGTATCGAATGGCGTCTCCGTAGGAGCAGCCGTGATACCCAAAGCACGCAAGAGCTTACGAACGTACTCGGTGTCTGACCAAAGCGCTGTGTCTTCGGCATAGATACCCAAAGCGTTTGCTTTTTCTTTGGCCTGCGCATAGCTAATGCCCGCAAGAGCAGCGCATGATGCGATGCCACAGCCGGATATTTCTTCTTGAATGACGGGGTTCATTTGGTTGCCCGTGCTCCGTTTGGCCACTACTTAACTGCCTTCATCTGCTTATGCCTAACTGCCTTGGTAGCCAATTATATCAAGCCGCTTGGGTTCGCTCGATTCACCCTCAACAAGCGCTTTTCTCAACGTGGCAAGGCGCTCTTGAGCCTGCTGACCCCGTCTCGAATAAAAGCCAGGATATCTTGGAACACAGGGTATTCAGGGCCAGCCAGCAACTCTTATAGACGTCTAAACGGGCCAGTCTCAGCCAAATGGTCGTGGGTAGAAAATGCTAGGATTTTCATCATAGCATCACGTCTAACACAGTGCTTAGCAGTGACTTTTTAGCCGTGAAGCAGTGTGACAGTTATTCAGTAACGTAGCTTTTTAGGCTTCACTTCCTAGAAAAATTTCACGCACGTAAGCCACTGCTTCTGGTATGCCCCCAAGAGTCGCTACTGCTAAATGGAAATCATGATGCATAGACATCTCCGTAGGCAATGCCACACAGTTGATGCCCGCCTGGAAGGCAGCTTCAAGCCCATGCTGAGTATCTTCAATTGCTAGACATTCAGCGGCGGAGACACCAAGCTGCTGCAGAGCGAGTAAATAACAATCCGGCGCAGGCTTGCTTGCCCGGACATCATCTCCTGAGACTATCGCAGAAAAATATTGCTCTAACTCGTTGGCCCTTAACGTTGTTTGAACACCGTTCGCACTGGCACCCGTTACAACAGCAAGCTTCAGACCTGCGCCATGAAAGTAGGATATGGCCTCTTCTACACCGGGCATCATGGGGAAAGTTTGCCGTTCCAGGTACTCACGTGTTGCGGCGTTCTTCGCCTCAGCAAGTAGCTCCGGAGATTCATCCATGCCATATCGCTGCACCAAGTCTATGGCATTGGCAGGAGTTGGTACGCCTGCATAGCGAGCCTTGTACTGCTGTTCCGATAACGTAAAGCCATAGCGCTGAAGAACTTCCACCCACATTCTGTAGTGAACTGGTTCAGAGTTGACGAGAGTGCCATCATGGTCGAATAGGATTGCTCGAAGTTGCATATGATTTCCGAGAAACGTAATTTGTGAACGCTAGCATAGTTATAATAGATGCTAGCTTGCCAGCCCCCATAATTAGCGCATTGGTGACTTGTGATAAAGCGAAGCGGGTTCAGCGCTATCCGCATGGCGTAAATTATCGGTTGGGGTGATTGACTATCCTTACTAATGAAAGTATCTATCAGAGTATTTGCACGTTCAATGTTCCGTTCGTAAATTAACGAATCGAATACAGCCCCCTCTGTTGTATCAGGGTAATCACACGTAGATAAGGACTCTCATTCTAAGACAAGCGAGTGTTCTCGATATTTGTCTGAACACTCCCATGTCCGCTACCGACTTCTCACTTGATCGCGTGCGTCATTTGCGACGCGTGCATGGCGCAAAATTTAACGAAGAAATCATCGATCACGCCTTTGAGCTGTGGCTGATTGTCTTTGACGGCCAGAAAGAAGTCGGCTTGCTTCGCGCTTAACGCGGTTATTCATTTACGGCTCAATGCGAATTGGTGTTCCGTTTGGCACCGCGTGCCAAATCTCTTCCATCGCAACATTGGTAACCGCGATGCAACCATCAGTCCAATCCCATCGTTGGACTAGGCGACCCAACCAGCCGAATCCGTTCCTCTGACCGTGGATCATGATCATACCCCCAGGCGAAACGCCACGCGCCTCCGCCTGTGCGCGATCATCCTCGTTTGGGTATGAGACATGAAGAGACAGATGAGCCATGCTGTTAGGGTTTCTCCAGTCGAGTACATAGTCGCCTTCCGGTGTCTGTTGATCACCTTCTTTCTGTTTATGTCCGACCGGATTACCTCCGAGTGCAATCCCGTATTCGCGGTATGGCTCGCCATCCCTCAATAGATAAAGTTTCCGCTCTTCCTTGAGCACCAATACTGCCTCTGCCTGCGGAAGTTCTTCAGCAAACAACGCTGGCAAGCGGGAATCTGCAAAGTAGACACCCACCCCAAGCGTCAGAACAAGTAACAGGATTGCTAGAAGTCTGTATCGCACTTTAACCGCCTTTTGGTATAACGCCGTGCGTATTCGCACGAACTTACGAGCGTCGCAGGGGCCACAGGCCCCGAATGACGCACCTCGTTAGATTCGTACTAATGATGCCCGTGCATCATTAGTGCCTTGACTGTCTTCCACTGAACCGCTTCGTTCGCAATAGTGATACGCTGCACTTGTGCTGCTTAGTGAACCGAAAGCTCTTCAAGGCTTAGATGAGTTTAGGCTGCTCGGCGATAGCCAAACCACAGAAAACCCCTATTTATATTGAATTAAATACATTATTCTACTTCATAACAAGATTCGCCATTCTGCATCATGAAGCTAGTTGCACAATTCGAGCAACGAACAGCTGCTTTTACTTTATACTGCCTCATCTTTTATTTTCGACACACCTTACGACAATCTGTCAGGGCACCTTATGCCATTTGCAAAACTAGGCTTATCCACTCCTCTTGTTCAAGCGATTACCGAACTAGGTTACAAAACTCCAACGCCAATCCAGAAACAAGCGATTCCTGCCATTCTTTCGGGTAACGACTTAATCGCTACCGCACAAACAGGCACAGGCAAAACCGCTGCCTTTGTTCTGCCTCTGCTAGAACGATTCAGCAACGCGGGAACGTTACGCGGCAAGCGCATACGCGCACTGATCCTCGTGCCCACCCGTGAGCTTGCGGTTCAGGTCGAAGCCAATGTGGCTCAATACGCTAAACACACGCAGTTAACCTCCATGGCTATGTATGGCGGTGTGGATACCGAAGCTCAAAAAGAGCGCCTGATCAAAGGAGTGGATATTCTGGTCGCCACGCCGGGCAGATTGCTTGATTTGGCACATCAGCGTGCACTGCACTTTGATGAACTTAAAGTCATGGTATTGGACGAAGCGGACAGAATGGTCGACATGGGTTTTGTCGACGATATCTATAAAATCATAGAACGCCTGCCTGAAGACCGTCAGAACCTACTGTTTTCGGCCACAATGACCGACGACGTTCGGGCGCTGGCCTACGATTTTTCAGATAGCAAGATGACCGATCTTGCGGCTGAAATATCCATTTCTCCCAATATCCGCGCCGCCGCTAATGTCCAACAATGGCTAATCACCGTCGATAAAGACACTAAGTCCGCCTTGTTAAGCCACTTGATCAACGAACAAAAGTGGGATCAGGCGCTTATTTTTACCGAGAAAAAACACAATGCAGCCAAGCTTGTTGCTCAATTGGAAAAACGCGGCATCACAGCGGATTCCATTCATGGCGATAGAAGCCAAGCGATGCGCGAAAAGATTCTGGCTCAGTTCAAATCTGGCGAATTAAAGTACTTGGTCGCCACAGGGGTTGCCGCGCGAGGTTTGGATATTGGCGAACTGAGCCGTGTGGTGAATTATGATTTACCCTTTAAGCCAGAAGAGTACATCCACCGCATTGGCCGAACCGGCCGCGCGGGCGCCTCAGGGGAAGCCATCTCTTTAGTCGACATGAGTGACTTTAAAAATCTTTGTGCCATTGAAAGACGGTTAAAAAGCATTATTGAGCGCAAAGAGATTGCAGGCTTTCCGGTTCGCAAAGCAGTACCCGAGTCAAACTTAAACTATAATAAACAAAGTAATCGTTAAACCTTAAAAAAGAAGCTCACCTCTTAAAAAAGGTGGGCTTCTTTATTACAGCCATTTCAAGAAGCTGGTAAAAACACATCTAATAGCTCGGCATTCGTTGGATATTTATCCAATAACTCAAGCAACTTCTGCGCGCCTTCTACTGGCTTAAGCGTTGTCAAACCTCTGCGCAATGTCCTTACCTTTTCAATATCTTTTGCATCAATCAAAAGCTCTTCTCGACGGGTACTACTTTTGGCAATATCTATCGCAGGGAAAATCCGTTGATTGGCAACTTCCCGGGATAACACGAGTTCCATATTGCCGGTGCCCTTGAACTCCTCGAAAATCACCTGATCCATACGACTTCCGGTATCCACCAGCACGGTGGCCAGAATGGTGAGCGATCCGCCGTTTTCGATCTTTCTCGCGGCGCCAAACAGTTTTCGCGGTATTTCCATCGCTCGGGAATCCAGCCCACCCGACATAGTGCGACCATTGCCCCGCTGCTCGGCATTATGAACGCGCGAGAGTCTCGTCAAAGAATCGATCACAATCATCACGTTATGACCGTCGCCTGCTTGCTTACGCGCCGTCTCAAGAAGCTTGTCTGCCATTTTTACATGGTGTGTATAGCTTTCGTCTGAAGACGATGCATGCACTTCTGCCGAAACACTGCGTTTAAAATCGGTCACTTCTTCCGGGCGCTCATCAATCAACAAGGCATACAGCTTTATTTCCGGATGAGCCTCAGCCACGGCCTGACAGATATGTTTTAACATCGTCGTTTTGCCAGAGCCTGGCGGCGCAACAATCAACCCTCGCTGCCCCATCCCAATAGGCGTAATTAAATCCATCATTCGCACAGTACGCTGCTTAGAACCAGGCTCTAAATAAATGCGTGGGGAAGGATGAATAGCGACGCCATTTAAAAAACGTTTTTCGGGATCATTAGGGAATTGATCTTCAACCTCGTCGGCGGGCTTGGCGCCTACCTGCCTTTTCACCTTCAAACCTAGTGTTTTTCTCGTCATAATATTGATTGATCGCCTTAAATAACTTGAATTTATAGAATACTGAATTTATAAAAATAGCTGCATCATAGGCCAGCCGACTGGTCGCTCCTTGCGGCACTCGGTATGGAAAACGGATAAGTCTCACTTGCGCTCAAGCGTATCGGGTTGGAGCTAATCTTAGTAGTTGACCACCACCATGGCGTCCTGATCTTGGTTATAGGGCTTGAAGTGCGGCATGCTGACCACTCCTCGTCTTTTTTCTCGAGCCTACCAAAACCTAGACGTCAAAGGGGTTTTTCTACAACCTCAACACCAAACACAGCGGCGCGAGTTTATGAGCGTCCGGCGGCCGCAAACTGCTGCGTCTTGTTAAATTTCGGCGCTCCAGACTTCAAACTTGAGACCGCCCCCTCTAATGCCTATTGAACATGCACATCAATACAAGTAAATTGATGAATGAGAGGATTACTCTCAAACACTTGAGGAAAACTATTATGGCTCTTAAACCAGGTCCAAAGCCAATTGCAGAATCAACAGGGAAACCCGATCAACGTCGACGTGACAATAAAAAAACACCGGGAAATACTCCGGACTTAAAACCTAGTAAATCCTCAAAAAAATAGAATATATTACTGATAAGAGCTACTGTAATGGTAGCTCTTCATGTTACTTTTCTTCTCGTCTCACCTGCGTGCTGTAAGTTAACAGTAATTAGACTTCACGCTCTGGTATGGAATGAACGCGCTGTGCTATTCAACATTCTTATCATGCACATAAAACAGCCCTAATCACCTGACATCCTGGATTCATAGAATAACCTCAGCACTTTGGTTCACACAGTAGAGGAAGGAGGGCCAACGCCAGTACCCTCTCGACTTTACCAACGGGATGGAGTCCGCCCCACCCTACTCCAGCGCTGCTGCGCCACAAGCCAAATGCCAGCGGAGTTAGTGTAAGCCATCTGTGGATCTTCTGGGATAATAAGAAACAGGGCGGTGAACTATGGAAGCGAACGCCAGCGGCGCTATCAGCGCCAGTTGGACAACTATACGGGATTGGGCAATATCCCACAGCGCCCCGCCGAAGTGGGAAAGAGGCACCATATCGTCGATTGGGAGGGCGATACGGTATAAAGGAGACCCTAGCGGTTACCTCTTCGCAGCGCGCCTTCCTAAGATCACGACCACTAGAACGGCCAAGCCGATCACACAGTTATTAGCACCACGCCGTGGAGCAGTGCGAACCATCGGCCAAGACCTTTTTTGCGGCCCGCACCGCTCATGCCAGCATGGCACCAATGAAAACACCAACGGACTGATTCGCCAACATTTCCCGAAAGGAACGGACTTCCGAAAGGTGAGCGACTCAGCACTGAAGAGAGCCGTTGCCAAGCTACACAATCGCCACAGAAAACGTTTGGGGTATCGGACATCGGCACAAGTGTTCCTCGGAGAGCATTCAGGGGCGCTGAAAACCACAGGTACTGCGTTTAATGTTTGAATTCAGGGTTTCAACAGCAGGTTTGCCAGTCGGCTAGCGCCCCTGGTTAACTGTTTATTGGATCCAGAACCCTGCTATTTCGTTTTCCCGCATGGCCATTTTTACGAGATTGTCGGAATCCGAGCTGGCAAGGGTCATCTTCCACAAATGAACGTTGAAGCCGTCCTGATTTAAAGCGCCCAAATACTCTGACTGATAGCCATCCACAAGCCTTGGGGATAAAGACTCTGAAAGAGCACCAAACTGATCTTGGCTGATCGATTGGCGAAAGTTTGCATCCGCATGATCCATAAATTGCTCATAGCTCTCTGAGGCAATGGCATCTATCTGCGAACGAAACAGCTCCATAATCATTGGCCTAGGCTTGGTATCTGCCCATGCCAACGATGAAAAGAGTGACAGCAAAAGTATCGCTGTTAATGCAATCCTATTCACAACGAGTAACCTCCCTTATAACTTATTATCAGCCACCAGCAGGTTTGAAAATCACATACCCGCTATTTTATAGAATGCTTATTCGCTACATATGAAAAGTAGCGTAGCTGACGCGCCTATCGCAAGAAATTTTGCATGGTCTTAAGGGACGGGCTTAGGTAACAGCCTAACTTTGTCAGACGATAGTTTTTTGGTGACGGGATAGACGCTTGATCGCCCAATAAATTGGGCTCTTACAACACCCTCTGCACAGGGCCTTGTAAGCGCCCAACTTCGTCGAGCATGGCTTGCGGTGGCGGGATAACTGCTGATCGCGCGACGAAATGCCAGCCCGTAACCCAATTGCAGAGGGCTTCTGTAAGAGCCCGACTCCGTCGGGCGATCGTTTTTGGTGGCTGATTACACGCTGATCGCCCAATGAATTGGGCTCCTACAGCCCCCTATTGCAGACTTTGTGGCACTATGCCCCTTATAGGGCACCGTGCACTTAGCTGGGTGGGCGTATTAGGCTTTCAGAACGTAGCGCAGGGTTTCAACCACTTGATCAGTAGTGGTGCACCAGGCCTGAGCACCAGCATCGACTTCTTTCAGCGGGTGGATAATATCTTCGCTATGAAGGGTGATGTAGGGCTTGGCGAGGGCTGCGCAGTAGCCTGCGTCGAAGGCGGCGTTCCACTGTTTGTACTGGTCGCCGAAGCGTACAACGACCAGATCCGCCTGCTCGATCATGGTGCGGGTGCGAATGGCGTTGACCTTGGACGACTGATGGTCGCGCCAGAAGCCATTTTCCGGCTTGCCCAAGTGGTCGCCAGCGGCGTCAGAGGCGGCGTGGTCGGTGGCCGGTGCGGTAAACACGATATCCAGGCCCGCGGCCTCGGCGCCGCGCTGGATTTCTTCGCGCCAGTCGGTGTGGATCTCGCCGGATAGGTAAACGTAAAAGCTCATGGCCATTCCTCAAAGGTTAGTTGGTCAGTAGCGCTATTTTATGGAAAATCATTCCATATTAACACCAGCACTATAGCAGAGGCTGTCTGGCCAGCAGATAAATATCCATTATCCAGCCGTGGGTGTCGCGCAGCTCTGCTCGGCGCTGGATGATCTGGTCGCCGACGTCGCTTAGCCAACCTTTGATCAGGCACTGTTTATCCATGCCCAGGTAGGCGCCCCACCAGATGTAGGTGTCATCTTGTGGCAGCGTGATAAACGCCCCGCCGCTATCCAGCATTACGGCGACGGTGGCGGCATCACTTGGCCAGCCGCGCTCGCGCAGGCGGCGGCCGGTGGTGATGTGTACCGGTTCGGCGAGGGCGTTGAGGGGGATTTTATGTTCAGCAGTGAGCACTTGCAGGCTGGTGATGCCCGGCACTACCTCTACATCAACCTGCTTACCCGCGGCGCTTAGGCGCTGGGTAATGCGCAGGCTGCTGTCGTAAAGCGAGGGGTCGCCCCACACCAGCATCCCTACTCGCCCGCCGTTGGGTAGATGTTCATCGATTAGCTGCGCCCAGACGCTGGCGATGGCAGCGTGCCAATCGTCTACCGCGCCGAGGTAGTCATTGCGGCCATCTCGACTGGGGAGATCGAACTCGACGATCTTGGTGGTTACCGGCGCTTCCAGCAGACGTTCGCAGAGTAAGCGGCGCAGGTCGATCAAATCCGACTTGGCCTCGCCCTTGCGGGGCAGCAGGATCAGGTCGGCGTTATTGAGGGCGCGCACGGCGGCCAGGGTGACGTGATCAAGGTTGCCGGTGCCGATGCCTATGAGCGATAGCGTGATCATGATTCGCTCTCTTGGTCTTGGCTTGCCGTAGCAAAAGGCGAATCCGCCGACTGGGGACGAAAGCGGCGGTCGTAGCCAACGGCGTAGAGGCTGCTCTCCTGGAAGTCATCGCTTTCGAGCACCGACCCCACCAGAATTAGCGCGGTGCGCTGCATGGTCTCATCAATCAAAGCTTCTATAGTGGCTAGCCGCCCGCGTACCACCCGCTCGTCGGGCCAGCTTGCCCGCCACACAATCGCTACCGGGCACTGGTCGCCGTAGTAAGGCGTCAGGCTTTCGACCACCTGGGTAAGGTTATGAATAGAGAGATGGATGGCAAGCGTAGCCCCGGTGCGGGCAAAATTAGCAAGCGTCTCATCGCTGGGCATGGCGCTGGCCCGGCCCGGCGTGCGGGTGAGCACTACCGACTGGGCGACACCGGGCAGCGTCAGCTCCTGGCCCAAGGTTGCCGAAGCAGCCGCAAACGCTGGCACGCCGGGGGTAATGCTGTAGGGGATATCCAGCTCGCGCAGGCGGCGCAGTTGCTCGCCCATGGCCGACCATACCGATAGATCCCCCGAATGCAGCCGGGCGACATCCTGGTCTTCGGCGTGGGCGCGGCCGATTTCCTGCATGATGTCATCCAGCGATAGCAGCGCGGTGTTGATCACCCGCGCCCCTGCCGGGCAGTGCTCGAGGATTTCCTCAGGCACTAATGAGCCTGCGTACAGGCACACCGGGCAGGCGGCGATCAGGTCGCGCCCGCGCAGAGTAAGCAGATCCGGCGCGCCGGGGCCGGCGCCAATGAAATGTACCGTCATTATCTATTTCCTTCTGCTAACGCCAACGCGGCGGTGGCCTGTCGATCCGCTGAGATGATTCTTGGCCCCACTAACTTAGCATTAGGGCCCGCCGCTAATAGCGCCACGGCCTCGGCCACGCTGCCCGTGCCGCGGGCCTGTAAACTTTGTGCTGAATGAGTCAGCGTTGTCACCGTTGGTAGCTCGGCGTCCGCCACGGCGATAACTTCAATGTTGCGCAGTCGTCCCAGTTCTTCGACTAACGGCAGCATTGAATGAGCCGCCGCCAGCTTATCGATAGCCCCGTACAGGTCTTTAAGTTGATCCAGCGCCTGGGCGAGGGATTCAAGCTTGGCCTCGCTGCGAAAGCCAAATCCCGCTATTCTCAAACCCCGTGCTGTCATCGAACGCCCCGCCACTGAACGATCGGATAGCTGGCCTTCCAGCCCCGCCGGGTGCCGATGGGAGTGGCGTTGGCCAGCTCCAGGCGCAGCAGCTCGCCCCCTACCTTGTGCTGCCAGTGCGCCAGCAGCGCTTCGGATTCCAGGGTGACGGCATTAGCGACGATGCGCACACCCTCGGGCAGGCGCTGCCATAAGTCGTCCAGCAGCGCATGGGATAACCCGCCACCAATAAATACCGCGTCCGGCAGCGGCGTATCGTTCAGCACTTCCGGCGCACTTCCCTCTTTTACTTCCAACCAATCGACGCCCAAGTTAACTGCGTTGCTCCGCGCTCGCGCTGCACGTTCTGCGTTTTGCTCGAAGCCTACCGCCTGATTATCCGTATGAACGAGCAGCCACTCAATGGCGATGGAGCCTGAACCGGTGCCGATATCCCATAGCCGCTCGCCTGGCATGGGGGCCAGCGCCGCCAGAGTGATGGCGCGAATGGCCTGCTTGGTGATCTGGCCGTCGTGGTCAAAAAAATGGTCCGGCAGGCCGGGCGTCAGCGGCAAGGCGGGGCCGTTGCCGGCGATTTCCAGCGCTACCGCCACCGGGTGGGCGATATCCTGGGGCAAGCTGGCGTCGACACGACAATGGCGAATGCGCTCGTTATTACCGCCCAGGGCTTCCAGCACCGTTAGTTGGGAATCCCCAAAGCCAAATTGGCTAACCAGAGCGGCGAGTTCGGCCACCGCTTCGCCGTCTCTTACCAGCAACAGCAAACGCCTACCGGCATGCAGGTAAGGCCGAATACGAGTCAGTGGTTTGGCGTGCAGGCCCAGGCAGGTGCAGCGCTCCAGCGGCCAACCCAAGCGCCCAGCCGCCAGACTGAAGGTGGAAGGCGCTGGCAAAGCCAGCCACTCGCTAGCGCTAAGATGCTGCGCTAATGTTGTGCCCGCCCCAAACCAGAACGGGTCGTTCGAGACCAGCATGACCACCCGGCGGCCGCGCTGATCTAATAGCGCGGGAATGCCATCGGCAAAGGGCACCGGCCACTCCATCACCTCGGCGTTTAGGGGCGGCAAAAGGCGTAGGTGGCGGCGTGCGCCGAACACTACCTCGGCACTTTCCAGTGCAGCGCGGCTTGCCGCCGTTAGTGCCTGTGTGCCACCCTCCCCCCAGCCTAAAAGGGTCAGCCAGGGAGCCTGACCCACTGGAGCGTGAGAAATTTCAACCATGATCAAGATCCTAATTCTCGGGGGAACCTCGGAGGCCAGCGCCCTGGCCAGTGCGGTTGCCAAGCGCAGGCTTCCCGCCATTTTCAGCTATGCGGGTCGCGTTGCCACGCCTAAACCCCAACCGCTACCAACCCGTATTGGCGGTTTTGGCGGCGTTAACGGCCTTGCCGCCTTTGTCGCCCAGGAGCGCATCACCCATATCGTCGATGCCACCCATCCTTTTGCCGCGCAGATGAGCAGCAACGTGTTAGCCGCGGCGGCGCAGTTCGGCGTAAAGGCCATTGCCCTCACCCGGCCTGCCTGGCGACCTGTTAACGGTGACCAGTGGCAAAGCGTGGCAAATATCGATGAAGCCGTCAGCGCCCTGGCTGGCCCGCCCCAGCGCGTGCTGCTTGCTATCGGCCGCATGCACCTAGCTGTCTTTGCCGCCCAGCCCCAGCACCATTACGTGCTGCGCTTGGTTGACCCGCCTACCAGCCCGTTGCCGCTGGCCGATGTTAGCACCGTGATTGATAGAGGCCCGTTTACGCTGGAAGGCGATCTCGCCCTGCTTGAAACCCAGGGAATCCAGCGCATCGTGTGTAAAAACGCCGGCGGCGAAGGGGCGGCGTCCAAACTCACCGCGGCAAGAACCCTCGGCCTGCCCATGGTGATGATCGAGCGGCCAGCACTGCCTTCCCGCCACGAAGTTCATCGCATTGATGACGTTTTTAGCTGGCTCAGCGACCACGCTTAATCAGCGGAGCGCGGCGTATAAACCAGCGGCGATCCTGCTCGCTCTATCAATCGCGTCTGCTGGGAACCGACAATCACCAGGGTGCGCATATCGGCCATGTCCGGCGTCGCCTCACCTAGGGTGGTGACGCGAACCGACTCTTCTGGCGTAGAAACCGCCCGGGCAAAGATAATCAATCGATCCGGCCCGCAGGCTTCCCGCAGTACCTCTAGCGTTCTTTCAAAACCCGCAGGCCGTGCCTTAGAGCGCGGGTTGTAGAACGCCATGGCGAAGTCAGCCTCGGCAGCCAGGCGCAGGCGCTTTTCAATCAGCGCCCAAGGCTTGAGGTTGTCGGATAGATTAATGCAGCAGAAGTCGTGCCCCAGCGGCGCGCCAACGCTTGCGCTGGCGGCCAGCATGGCGGAAATGCCCGGCAGCACCTGAATATCCAGCGTGCGCCACTGGGTATCGCCCGCGTCCAGCGCCTCGAACACCGCGGCGGCCATGGCAAACACGCCGGGATCACCGGAAGACACCACCACGACTCTATGGCCCTCAAGCGCCAGCTGTAGCGCCTGCTCCGCCCGGCGGATCTCTTCGCGGTTGTCCGAGCCGTGGCGGACTAAACCAGCACGCGGCGCGACCCGGTTAACGTAGGGCACATAGCCCACCACGTCGGTGGCTTCCTCCAGCGCAGCAGTTACCTCGGGAGTGACCATGGCCTCAGAGCCCGGCCCCAGACCGACGATTTTCAGCCAGCCGCTCATGGTCGCCTCCCATGGCCATGGATCAGCACAATCGAGAAGTACGGCACGCTCTCGCCCACGTCCGCCAGCGGCAATACGCGTTGTTGCGACATGGCGGCGTACTCGATCAGCCAGGCTTCGCCTTCGCGGCCAGCGTGAACCAGTGCCCGACGCAGCTTGGCCAGGTTACGGCCAATCTTCATCACTACCAGCGCGTCGGTCTGGGCGATGCGCTCGGCCAACGCGTCTTCCGGTAGCGTGGCCATCAGCACGGTCAGGATGTCATCGCCCCAGGTAATCGGCTGCCCGGTGGCCGTCCACGCCGCCGACATGCCGGTAATTCCCGGCACCACCGAGACCGGCACGCGGTTTAGCAGCCGCGTGTAGAGGTGCATGAAGGAGCCATAGAAGAACGGGTCGCCTTCACACAGCACCACCACATCGCACCCGGCTTCCGCCATCTCGATGAGCTGGGCCACGCTGCGTTCGTAGAAAGCCGCCAGTAGCTCATTGTAGCGCGGGTCGTCGAAGGGAATTTCCGTGGTGACCGGGTATTCCATGGGCAGCTCGATCGCGCCGGGCGGGATCATGCCCTCCACGATGGTTCGCGCATGGCCGCAGCGACCCTTTTTACGAAAATACGCCACATGGGTCGCCCCGCGTATCAGGCGGTCGGCGCGCACGCTCATCAAGTCTTGGCTGCCTGGCCCCAGGCCAACGCCGTATACCGTTCCCTGGGTCATTCGATGCGATCCGCCATGGCGTTGATGGCCGCTACCGTGACGGCGCTGCCGCCCAGGCGACCGCGTACGATACAGCTGGGCAGTGCCGGGTTAGCCAATAGCGCTTCCTTGGATTCCGCCGCGCCGACAAAGCCTACCGGGCAGCCGATAATTGCCACCGGGCGCGGGCACGCCGGGTCTTCGAGCATATTGAGCAGGTGAAACAGCGCGGTGGGCGCGTTACCAATGGCGACCACGGCGCCTTCCAGGTGCGGCCGCCACAGTTCCAGCGCCGCTGCCGAGCGGGTGTTGGCCATTTCCTGGGCGAGGCCGGGCGTTCGCTCATCGTTAAGGGTGCAGATGACCTCGTTGTCAGCGGGCAGCCGCTTTCGGGTGATGCCTTCCGAGACCATGCGGGCATCGCAGAGGACCGGTGCGCCCTGCTCCAATGCGGCACGGGCCTTATTGACCACGTCATTTTGAAAATGAATATACGCAGCCAATTCCACCAGCCCGGCGGCGTGAATCATGCGCACCGCCACGGTCTCTTCTTCCACTGAAAAGCGGCCAAGCTCGGCTTCACTGCGAATCATCGCAAACGACTCCCGGTAAATCGCCGGGCCACTGGTTTCATACTTATAGGGCACCCAAACTCTCCAAATAAACTAATTCGCAGTTGCTGGTCTGCAAGGCCTCCGTGCCAGGACAGGTTTCCGCGAGGGCGCTGTGAACCCGTCCCTGGGCGCTACTTTTTCCATCCCTGGAAAAAGACCCTCGCTACAACCTGCCCTGGCACTCAGCTATCCAGCATATAAGCCACTATTTTTTTAATATCGATAAACCTAACGGCTTTCGCTGAGCTTCTTTATAACATCCAACGCCTCACTCTCGGTGAGGCCTGTCTTAATCGGCGTGCTATCGGCACCGCCGTTAACAACAACATTAAATCGACCTGCTTGCCCGACCAAGCACACATCGGCTGGGGCGCGACGGGCGCAGCCTTTAGAGCAGCCGGATATATGAACCGTTCCTTCCACCCAGCCGCTTAGCTTCTCGGCAAGCGGCTGGGTGGCGACACTCGCCTGTTCGCAAAAGGGCGCGCCGGGGCAGGCATCCATAGATAGCCGCGGGTCGCTATTATGACGGATCAAGCCATCAACCGCGGGTAGTGTATCGCAATCCTTCAATAACAGGCGCCGCCAGGGCGTGACCTGCACAGCACTGATACTTGCTTGCGAGCCACTTGCCGGAAAGACCGCCTCGCGCAGCGTATCAGCCGCCACCCGACCAAAAGGCAGGCCAACCACCATGCCCTCGCGATTTTCGCCCAGCGCCAGCTTCTCGCCATGGGAGGCGGGGGCTGTATCAGCCGGCGCCCAATCTGGCAGCGGTGCTGTGTGCCGCCGCATACGGCCTGACTCCCAGCCGCCGGTATTTACGAACCAGTGGGTCAGGCGTATCAGTTGCTCGACGGCGGCCTCGGTATTGTTCACCGCCGTGCCTTGCGCGTAGCCATCGGGGCGCACCATCAGGCCGCCTTCCGTTGAGCGCTCGATTCGAAAATCAGCGGCGCTGTCGCCAAGCACCGGCGCGTTTCCCGCATCGATGGCGATGCCCACCTTGCCGGGCATGGTGGCTAATTCGCTACCCCGCGCCTGCAACAGACTGGCAATGGTATGGGTGTCATCGCCCACTTGCCATGCGGGCGCCAGCATCAGCTGTGGCTGGCGTTCTGCGTCCGGGTCGTCGCTGACCAACTGATGCTCGACCAGAAACGCCATCAGTAGCGGCCAGCTTTCGTCGGTCACCCCACGCAGCTGCAGGTTGGCCCGGCTGGTGAGCTCGATCAAACCGCTGCCGAAGGTCTCGGCGGCGTCGCACAGTGCCAGCGTCTGCTCGCGGGAAAGCTGACCCAGCGGCGGGCGCACACGCACCAGCAGGCCATCGCCGGTGGCCATGGGTCGCCACGCGCCGGGGCACCAGCCTTTAATGCGCGGGCTGGGCGACATGACCACTGGTCTCTTTGGCTTCGTCCATTTCCAGCAGCAGATCCTGAAGCGACTCGCCATGCTCGCCGGGGGCTTGCCACATGCCCCGCTGGGCCGCTTCGAGTAAGCGCTCGGCCATCTCTTCCAGGGCGGCCGGGTTGTGCTCGCGCAGGAACTGCTGATTGGCGGCGTCGAGCACCAGGGCATCGCTCACCTGGGCGTACTGGTAGTCGGCAATCAGATCAGTGGTGGCGTCATAAGCAAACAGGTAGTCCACCGTGGCGGCCATCTCAAAGGCGCCTTTGTAGCCGTGCTCGCGCATGGCGTTGATCCATTTGGGGTTCAGCACGCGGGAGCGAATCACCTTGGCCAATTCTTCTTTCAGAGTGCGGATCTTGGGCATTGCCGGGTTGGCGTGGTCGGCGTGGTAAATCTCCGGTGCCTTGCCACTCAGCGAGCGAGTGGCGTTGGCCATGCCGCCCTGAAAGGCGTAGTAGCTGTTGGAATCGAGAATATCGTGCTCACGGTTATCCTGGTTTTGCATCACCGCATCTAGGCCCTGGAGCTGCTGCTCGAACGCCGCCCGCGCGGCGGTGCCGGAGGCCTTAAACTGGCCGTAGGCGTAAGCCCCTGCTCCAAGATAGGCTTCGGCTAAATCGTCGGCGCTGTCCCAAGAGCGGTTTTCAACCAGCCGGTTGAGGCCCGCGCCGTATTCGCCGGGCTTGCTGCCAAAGATACGGTAGCTCGCCTCCTGGGCGGCCATCTCGGGGCTTAGCCCCTGCTCTTCCAGTGCTTGCTGGCGGGAAAGCACCGCCTCGCGGATGGTGTTGCTGTTGCCCGGCTCTTCATAGCGCGCCACCGCCTGCACCGCGGCGTCAAACAGCCGAATCACGTTGGGGAAGGCGTCGCGGAAGAACCCGGACACCCGCAGCGTAACGTCGACCCGTGGGCGATTGAGCAGCATCGAGGGGATCACTTCAAAGTCGCTCACCCGCTGGGAACCCAGCGACCAGATGGGCCGCACGCCCATCAGCGCGAAGGCCTGGGCGATGTCATCGCCGCCGGTACGCATGGTGGCGGTGCCCCAGATGGACAGCCCCAGCCGCCTCGGGTAGTCGCCGTGATCCTGTAGGTAGCGCTCGACAAACGCCTGGGCGGATTTTTCGCCCAGCGTCCAGGCGGCGGGCGATGGAATCGAGCGGTTATCCACGCTGAAAAAGTTGCGCCCGGTGGGCAGCGTATCCAGCCGCCCCCGGCTGGGGGCGCCGCTGGGCCCGGCGGGCACGAAGATGCCCTCAAGGCCGTCGAGCAGCGACTGAATCTCCATCTTCACCCCGCGCTGCATGGTGACCCATAGCTGGTCCCGGGCGTAGCGCAGCTGCGCTGCCGTATCGGGGTAATCCTGGGCCAGGTCATCCAGGCAGCCGTCTGCCAATACGTAGTCGGCTACCCAGCGTTCGGCCAGCAGCTCCAGCCGCTCGCGGGCATCCGCCCCGGTGCGCCAGGGGGTATTGAGCTGTTGGCTTAAAATGGTCGGTTCAGGCCCCTGCCAGGGCTCGTTGCCCGCGGCTAACGGATCAAAATTCAAGCCTAAATCGCTGGCCAGGTTGTGCAGCAGGCCGCGGCTTGCCACCGCTTCGCCCCGGGGTAGTCGCAACAGCGCCACCAAAGTGCCCGCCCGCTTCTCTTCCGGCGGCAGCGTGCCGAGTATGTGCAGTCCATGACGGATCTGCGATTCCTTGATGTCGCAGAGGAAGGTATCCAGCTCGTTGAGAAGTTCGGCATCGTCGCTGCTGTGAGCAAGCTCTTGGTCGATACCAGTATCACGCAGGTGGGCGAGAATCTGGCTGCGAATCAGCGCTTCTCGGCGGGGATCCATATCCAGCGCTTGATAATATTCGTCGGTGAGCGCTTCAAGCTCGGCCATGGCGCCGTAGAGCTCGGCCCGCGCCAGCGGCGGCATCAGGTGATCGATAATCACCGCCTGACTGCGTCGCTTGGCCTGGGCACCCTCACCGGGGTCGTTGACGATGAACGGATAAAAATGCGGCAGCGGCCCCAAAGCAATATCTGGCCAGCAGTCGGCACTCAAGGCGATGCTTTTACCCGGCAGCCACTCTAAATTGCCGTGCTTGCCCACATGGATAACCGCATCGACCTGGTAGTGCGCGCGCAACCAAAAATAAAACGCCAGGTAGCTGTGCGGCGGCGCCAGCTCCATATCGTGATAGGACTGGGTGAGATCGTCGATAAAGTCGCGTTCCGGCTGGATACCCACGAAGGTTTCACCCAGACGAATACCCGCGATCATCAACCGCCCTTGGCGGCACTTGGGGTCTTCGTGAGGCGCGCCCCAGCGCGTCCATACCGTTTCCTGAAGCTCGGTGGGCAGGGTTTGAAACCAGGCCAGATAATCGTCAACGCTAATGCTCTGCCAGCAGGCGCGCTGGTCGAGGCTGCCGTGATCGTTGGTTACCGCGCCCTGAAGCTGGCGGATCAAGTCATCGCCGTTTTCCGGCAGCTCGCTGAGCGGGTAACCCGCCTCCTTGAGGGCGCTTAGAATCTGCAGCGTCGACGCGGGGGTATCCAACCCGACGCCGTTACCGATCCGGCCGTCGCGATTGGGGTAGTTGGCCATGATCAGCGCGACCCGCTTCTGCCCGTTGGGGGACAGCCGCAGCGAACAAATGCGCCGCGCCAGCTCGGCCACAAAGGCGGCTCGTTCCGGGTGGATCACGTGGTGGGTCACCGCCAACTGGCAGCGCGGGTTGTAGTGGGCTTCGGCTTTAAAGCCCACCGCCCGGGTGATGATGCGGCCATCCATCTCGGGGAGCACCACCTGCATCGCCACATCGCGGCTATGCAGCCCGGCGGCCATGCCCTGCCAGTCTTCCGCAGTGCTGCTGGCAAGTATCGCCTGGAGCACGACGGGTCGGCCTACAAACAGGTTGTCAGGAAGTTCTTCCCCCTGGGCATTCAGCCCGTCGGCATTGCGATTGACCGCAAAGCTGGTGGTGTTAATTACCAGCATCGCGCCGGTCTGCTCAATCAAGTGATTGATAAAATCAATGCACGGCCCTTCTTTCAGGGACGCCACGGCGACCGCTAACGGCTCAAGCCCCTGGTCTTTGAGCGCCGCCAGCAAGCCGTCGGGTACGGCGGTATTCGCCCCCTGCAAATGGCTGCGATAAAACAGCAGCAGGCACACCGGCCGCCCCGCCACCTGGCGATTACGCCACTCGCTGAGACTGGAGGCCTGCTGCTCTTGCGGCGCATAAATCACCGCTGGCGGAATGACCTTGGGTTCCTGCCAGTCGCCCATGTGCTTGTCCATACACTCGCTGGCGACAAAGCGCAGCAGCTGCTCGGCGTTATCAGCGCCGCCCTCTCGCAGATAGCGCCACACGCGGTACGCGTCATCGAAGGCGATGGTGGAGTCTTCCAGCAGCGCATCATCCGGGGCATCGCAGCCCGGCACCAGAATCAGCTGGCGCTCGGGTTTGGCCGCCGCCCAGGCGAGCAGGCGTTCATGGCCGTACTGCCAGTAGGCCTTGCCGCCCAGCAGCGAGACGACGACCAACTGAGCCTTTTCCAGCACCCGATCTTCGTAGAGATCATAGGCGGCCGGTTTTACCAGGTTCATCCAGTTGGCCAGCCGCACCGAGGGGTACGCCTCACCCAGTCGATCCACCGCCTGGGCCAGCGCCGACAGGTTGCTATCGGCGGCGGAGAGTATCACGACCTCGGCGGGGCTCTGTTGCAGGTCGATGATGCCTTCATCATCGACAAAGCCTCCGGGCTTGGCGGCAAATAAGTGCATTAGGTAGCCGTTTGAACCTCTGCTTCAGCCAGCGCGTCACGCAGCGCTGCGCTATCCAGGTGTTTGCCAATAATCACTAATTGGGTTTGGCGGAGTTCGTCCTGAGCCCATAGCCGGTCGAAGTAGCCTTCCAGTCTCTCGCCCACCGCCTGGATGACCCGACGCATGGGCTTGCCGGGGATCGCCGCAAAGCCTTTGGCGCGGTAGATCTCGTGGCTTTTCAGCAGCTGCTGGAGCTTGTCGGCCAGCACATCGCCATCGACTTCGCCCAGGGTGATCACGCAAGAATCAAAGTTATCGTGGGCGTGGTCGTGGTGAGCGCCTTCGGCGTGGTGCTTGTCGTGGTGATTGGTAATGCTATCGATGTTTTTTTCGCTTGCTGCGCCAATGCCCATCAGCGCTTCCAGTTGGGTAGTGTCGGTCGTCAGGGTCTGATCGATAAACAGGGTTTTCACCGACGCCGTCACACGCGCCTGAATCACCGCTTCCACCTTTGTGCGCTCTTCCGGGCTGAGCAGGTCGGCCTTGCTGACCAGCACCAGATCCGCCGCGCTGAGTTGGTCATCAAGCAGCTCGCGCAGGCTGGGGTCGTGATCCAGGCTCTCGTCGGCGAGGCGCTGGGCGGCCACCTTGTCCACGTCGCTGGCATAGCGCCCGGCGGCCACGGCGGGGCCGTCGATCACGGTAATAATCGCATCCACGGTGCAGTGCTGGCGGACGTCGGGCCAGTTGAACGCCTGCACCAGCGGCTTGGGCAGTGCCAGGCCGCTGGTTTCGATCAGGATGTGGTCGATATCGTCGCGGCGGGCGACCAGCTTTTTCATGACCGGCAGAAACTCTTCTTCCACGGTGCAGCAGATACAGCCGTTGGCCAGTTCATAGATGCTGCCGTCCTCACCGTCTAGCTGCCCGCCTTCGCTACCCTCTTCACACCCCAGCACACAGCTGCGCAGCAGGCTGGAGTCGATATCCTGTTCGCCGAACTCATTGACGATCACGGCGATCCGTTTGCCGGTCACCTGACGCAGAATATTGGCCAGCAGCGTGGTTTTACCGCTGCCCAGGAAACCGGTCACGACCGTGGCAGGAATCTTATTCAATTGCATGGGTAAATGCCTCGCTGTGTTGCGGTTCGCAGTACGCCGGGCTGGCAGAAAAGAGCCTTGCCACAGCGTCAGGATTATTAGGGAAAAACAGATGCAAATAGGTCGCCGTCAGGCGCTTTTGACGGTAAATCGCCTCCCCCGGCGCGGGGTGGCGCTGGCGTCGGCCGTGGCCAATCGGCTCGAGGGTGCCTTCCGCCATGGAGCGGTGGTGCGCGTGACCGCGAACCGGGCCTTCCGGCAGCTCGGCGGTTTGCATTCCCTGGCAGCCGTGCCGCCCGCGCATGGCCCCCTGCCCAGGCAGCAGGCCCAGCATCGTATGGGTAATATCGTCGTAGTCGGTCAGGGTTTCCAGGCAGTACAGCAGCCCGCCACACTCGGCCAGAATGGGCTTGTCGGCGCTATAAAAAGCCTCAATGGCCGAACGCATGGCGCCGTTATCCGCAAGCGTTTGAGCATGAAGCTCCGGATAGCCACCGGGCAGCCAGAGGGCGTCGCATTCGGGCAGGCGGCTATCCGTCAGCGGCGAGAAGAAACGCAGCGTCGCGCCCATCTGCTCCAGTAGATCGAGGTTGGCCTGATAGACGAAGCTGAAGGCGGCGTCCCGGGCCACGCCAACGGTATAGCCTTTGAGCAACGGCTTAACGGCCGCAAGTTGTTCCTGGGGGGCGGTAAAGGTCACGGGTGAAAGCGCCGCGAGCGCATCCAGCAGCCCGGCGGCTTCCAGCGCTTTGGCGCCCGCCTTGAAGCGGGTTTCCAGATCCTCACGAATTTCCGCCGCCTGCACGAGGCCCAGGTGGCGCTCGGGGAGTGACAGCGCGGGGTCGCGGGGCATGGCGGCCAGCAGAGGAATCGTAGGCGGCAGCGCCCCTTCGATCAGCTCGCGGTGGCGCTGCGAGCCGCAGGCATTGGCGATCAGCCCGGCGATATGGATGTCGTCGCGAAAGCCGACCAAGCCCGAGACAAGCGCGGCGGCGGTCTGGGCCATGCCTTTTACATCCATGACGATCGCCATGGGAATATCGAACAAGGCCGCCAGATCGGCGCTGGAGGGCTCGCCGTCGAACAGCCCCATGGCGCCTTCCACCAGGATCAAATCGGCTTCGCAGGCGGCGTCATAAAAGCGCTGGCGGCAGTAGGCTTCGCCTGCCATCCATAGATCCAACTGATCCACCGGCTGGCCGGAGGCCTGGGCGAGTATCTGCGGATCCAGGTAGTCCGGGCCGGTTTTGAACACCCGCACCACCTTGCCCTGGTTGCGCAACAGGCGCGCAAGGCCCGCCGTGACGGTGGTTTTGCCCTGGCCTGAGGCCGGGGCGGCGATAAACAGCGCGGGGCAGCGAGCGGTTGGCGTCGTCATCAGTATTCGATCCCCGCCTGGGCTTTGACGCCGCCGCGAAAGGCGTGGCGCTCATCCTGAACGACGCTGATGGTATCGGCGATTTCCTGCAGCGGCGTGGCCATGGTACGCCCGGTAATGATGACGTTCTGGTGCGCCGGGCGGCTCTGCAACGCTTCCACCACCGGCTCGGGGTCGAGATAGCCGTACTTGAACATATAGCTCATCTCGTCCAGCACGATCATGTGATAGGCGGGGTTCTCCAGCAGCCCTTTGGCGACGGCCCAGGCGGCTTGGGCGGCTTCGATGTCCCGCTCGCGGTTCTGGGTTTCCCAGGTAAAGCCGTGGCCCATGATGTGCCAGTCGAGCTTGGGATGATCGCGAAAGAACAGATACTCGCCGGTTTCCCGGCGGCCTTTGATGAACTGGATCACCGCGCACTGCTGGCCGTGCCCCAGTGAGCGCGCCATGGTGCCGAAAGCAGAGCTGCTTTTGCCCTTGCCGTTGCCTTTGAGCAGAATCAACACGCCGCGCTCTTCCGTCGCCTTGCTGATGCGCTCGTCGACCACGTCTTTTTTACGCTGCATGCGATCTAAATGGCTTGCGTCGCTCATGAGAGGTTCCCAGGTTGATGTGCATAGACGGTAGGCGCCAAAAATGGTTTGCCAAACGAGGCCGGCCAGTAGCGCGCGCCCAACTGCTGGGCGATTCGCGCGCCCTGCCCACGTTTGACTTTGGACTGTTCGGTATCGATCAGCAGGCAGTCATCCAGCGGGGCAAGATCGTCAACGGTTTCCCGGGTGCGTCCGTCGGTGATCAGATAGGTGCGCACCCTCAGGCCAGGCTCGCGGCGTTGCCACTGGCGGATCAGCCGCTTGGCTTCAATAATTGCTTCCCGCAGCGGGGTGCCGCCACCGCCTTTGGCCGCCTCAAGCGTACCCCGCGCGTTTTTCGGCGCCCGGCGACGGGAGAGTATCGGCACGACACCGCCATTGCCAAACCCCAGCACCGCAACCTGCTCCCGCGCGGCGTAGGCTTGGCTAACCAGCGATTCGACCAGCCCCTTTGCCTGGCCCAGCAGGCGCTGACCCAGGGTGGAACCGGAGGTGTCCAGCAGCACCAGGTGCGCTGTCGCCTGCCCAGAGCGGGTCTTGCGCATCTTTAGCTGCTGCCAAGGCCACTGACCGCGATTGGCGATAACGGTCGCAAACCCATCCAGCCGGGAAGTCGTCACTTGGGATCGCCCCTGGCCCAACGCACCACCTTTTCCAGCGCTAGCGTTGGTATCGGTGCGGTTGGCCAGCTTAAAAAGATCTTCGCTATCGGGCAATTTCACCGCTGGTTGGATAATCGCTTCCTGGGCTATGGGAGGCATTGCGCCCCACTGGCCCTGTTCAGCGCTCTGTTGGGATGAACCAGCGGTCGATGCGTTATTGCCCGACGACGAACCGCTCTCGTCTTTCGAAGGTGTTCCATTAGGTGGAGATGATGGCGGGCTCTGCTCAGGCGGTTGGGTACGCCGATGAGCCAACACCCAGGGTTCAACGGTGTCGATATCCTGCTGCTCCACGCTAGCCACACCACGCCAGGCCGCATGGGCCTGGGCGGCGCGGTGCCAGGTAACGTCTGCCCGCAGACCTTCAACGCCCGCGGCTTCACAGCAGTTGGCAATCGTTCGATACACCCAGGTGTCGGTGGTGATCTCTTTGAGCAAGCGCTGCGCTTTAGCAATGCGCCCGACCAGAGCGGCCTGGGCATCCTCAACGCGTTCGAGCGTGCCAGTGGGGTCGCGGTCAAAGGCTTCCCGTTGCTGCACAATGGCAATGCGCTCGTCGATGCTTATGGTTCCAGCCTGTTCAAGGCAGAGGCCAAAGCGGTCAAGCAACTGAGGGCGCAGCTCGCCTTCGTCCGGGTTCATGGTGCCGATCAGGCTAAAGCGCGCCGGGTGGGAGTGGCTAATGCCATCGCGCTCAACAATATTGGTACCGCTGGCGGCCACGTCTAGCAGCAAATCAACCAGGGTATCCGGTAGCAGATTGACTTCATCCACATAGAGCACCCCGCCGTCGGCTTTAGCCAGCAGCCCGGCATGAAAGGTAGCTTCGCCATTGGCCAGTACCTTTTGCAGATCCAGACTGCCAACCAGCCTGTCTTCGCTGGCACCCAGCGGCAGAGTGACAAAAGGGGCATGCTTTCCTTCGCTATCGCTGGGCAGAATGGCGGCCAGCGCCCGAGCTAAGGTGGATTTAGCGCTGCCCCTTGGCCCACTAATCAATACCCCGCCGATGCGCGGGTTAATGGCGTTAAGGAGCAGCGCGGTCTTCAGCGACTCCTGGCCGACCACCGCCGCAAAGGGGAACTCACTCACCGGCACCTCCCGTGCTGGCCAAGCCCGCTAACCGATCACTACTAGCCAACTGATCTGGGGAGCATGGAACTTGAATATGATTCATGGCAACTAGCTAAGTGTTAATAAAATCATTCATAAAGAAGCGGGAACAGAAAAGGCGTTCAGTATAGAGGAAGGGGTGGCGGCGAGGCCAATTTGTTGCAAGCTATTAACTTTGCGAGGGCATATATCACTTATGCTAAGGATACAGTTGGATTTTTACGCCCTCACATAATACAATGTTATAACATTCCATTTTAAACAAGAACTCATAAGATCCTTAGGCTTTCTGTTGTTCGCTATCCACCTGCAACCTAGAATGGCCAGTGTCGGTGTTCCCACGGAACTTAATAGAGAATCCGCCGCGGCTTGCCGCGAACCGGAACTGCCCCCGCAACTGTAGGCGGCGAGCGATGCTCTTTGATGCCACTGGACACAGAGTCTGGGAAGGCGAGCTAGCCATGACCCGTCAGTCAGGAGAACTGCCGATATATTACTTACATCGAGCGAAGTGGCTCGGTCAGTATTTTCTGCCCGAATGCGGAGCTCATCATGCACGGGAGTGTACATGATGTTGAGATTGACCACGGCCGTCGCCGCGAGCGCTGTTGGCCTTGCACAGGCGGCTTACGCCTCCACCGACTACCCTCTTACGCTAACCAATTGCGGCGTTGACTTCAGTGTGACGTCGTCCCCCGAGCGAACAGTGACGGTGGGGCAATCGGCCACAGAGATCCTCTACTCGCTAGGGCTCGCTGATCGAGTGAATGGTACCTCGGTTTGGTTTAATCCCGTTTTGCCACAATTTGCTGAGGCTAATGAAGGGATCGAGCGGATCGCCGATGACGACCCGAGCTTCGAGGCCGTAGTAAATAAACGGCCTGATCTGGTGGCGGTGCAGTATGAGTGGCACGTGGGCCCCACCGGCAGTGTCGCCACCCGTGAGCAGTTTCATGAGCTGGGTATTAATACCTATATTATGCCCGCCGATTGCGATACCAAGGATAACTCTACCGGCGGCGATGGCACCCGCACCGCCGCCTTCTCGACTGACTCCATCTATAAAGGGATCACCGAGTTAGCCGCGATCTACGATGTTCAAGACGCTGGCGAGGCGCTGATAACCGACCTTGCCGCCCGCGAACAGCGCGCTATCGACTTGGCGAGCAGCCTTGATTTACCGGAAGACTTATCGGCGGCATTCTGGTTTTCATCGACAGACCTGGGGGTTAGCCCTTTCGTGGCGGGGCAACTGGGGGCACCGGGGTATATGATGGAAAAACTCGACATTCGTAATATCATCGAGTCTGACGAAGAGTGGCCCACGGTGGGCTGGGAAAGCATCGCCAGAGCCGATCCCGATGTGCTTGTTATCGCCAGCATGGATCGCCGCCGTTTTCCTGCCGACGACATTGAAGCAAAACGCGAGTTTTTACGCAGTGACCCGGTCACCCGGGAGATGAACGCGGTTAAAAATAACCGTATCGTCGAGATGGACGCCCACGCCATGAGCGCCACCATGCGCACTATTTACGGCCTTGAAACACTTGCCGAGTCACTATCCAATATGTCGTTTAACGAATGAGCATAGCGCTAACGAGGGCTTCCTCCGCACACTTCGGGTTGCGCTGGCTATGGATAACGCCGCTCGTGCTTGTGACGGCACTGATCGCGGGCACCGCCATCGGCGAGACGCCGATTCCCGTGGATACCATTGTCAAAGTGCTCACCAACCAGCTAATAGGAACGGATTACCCGGTTGACCGAATCGACGCGGGCATTATTTGGAACTATCGTCTCAGCCGCGCCGTGGTTGCCGCCTGTTGCGGCACCAGCTTGGCCCTGGCCGGGGTCGTGCTACAGGCGCTGCTGCGTAACCCCTTGGCTGACCCCTACTTGATGGGTATTTCCGCTGGGGCTTCTACCGGGGCAGTCGCGGTGGCCGTCGCCGGACTGGGCGCTGGAGCGCTTTCGCTCTCTTTGGGTGCCTTTGTGGGCGCCCTGCTCGCCTTCGGCATCGTGGTCATGCTCGCCCATGCAGCCAACAGCGGTGTGGGTGGCGGCCGCGGCGTTCAAGCCGCGGGGGCGATTATTTTGGCGGGTATTGCAGGCTCGCAGCTGTTCAATGCGCTGACCGCTTTTATCATCACCAAGTCAGCAAGCGCCGAGCAGGCCCGGGGCATCATGTTTTGGCTGATGGGCAATCTATCCGGGGTACGCTGGGCCGATGTATCCTTGGCGGTGCCTGCTGCGCTGTTCGGGCTGCTGGTTTGCCTGTGGCACCGGCGCTCCCTGGATGCATTTACCTTCGGCGCCGACAGCGCCGCCTCCATGGGCATCGCGGTGCGCCCGGTGCGTGGAATGCTGATTATCGCCATGGCACTGGTCACGGCCGTGATGGTGTCTATCGTGGGAGCGATTGGTTTTGTTGGCCTGGTGATCCCTCACGCGATGCGTTTTATCGTGGGGAGCCGCCATACCCGACTGGTACCAGCAACCGCTCTGGCAGGCGCCGTGTTCTTGATCGGCTCGGATATTCTTTCCCGGGTGCTGATATCCGGCCAAGTACTCCCCATCGGGGTGATTACCTCACTGATCGGCGCGCCCGCTTTTGCGCTGATTCTGGTTCGCGGCAAGAGGTCTTAATGCGATTAACGGCTGAACAGCTTGCGTGGTCAGTACACGGCACGCCACTGCTTGCTGACGTCAATCTTACCGTCGAGCCCGGCCAGACCTTTGGACTGGTGGGGCCGAACGGCTCGGGGAAAACCTCCCTGCTGCGTCTGTTGGCGGGATTGAACAAACCCAAGGCAGGACGGGTGTTGATGGATAGCCAGCCCCTGCACACGCTCAAGCAACGGGCTATCGCACAATCCGTTGCCTTGGTGGAACAGCAGGCGGACACTACCGACCGCATTACCGTGCACCAAGTGGTATCACTGGGTCGTACACCTTTCCTTTCCGCGTTGCGTCCCTGGTCAACGGAAGATGATGCCATCGTGGCGCAGGCGCTGGCAGATGTGGATATGGTGCACATGGCCAATCGCCTTTGGCATACCCTCTCTGGCGGTGAGCGCCAGCGAGTGCATATTGCCCGAGCGCTGGCACAACAGCCTAAAATTCTGCTATTGGATGAACCCACCAATCATCTGGATATTCGCCACCAGCTTTCGATTCTTGAATTGGTCAGGCAACTACCGATCACGGTGGTTATCTCACTGCATGATCTTAACCAAGCCATGGAGTGTGACCGCATCGGCGTCATGGATGGCGGCCGCCTGATCGATAGCGGCCTCCCCCAAGACATACTCACGCCTAACAGGCTACAACAGACCTTTGGGGTATATGCCCATGTGATCGATGATCCTGTCGATGGCAAGCAAGTCATGCGTTTTCACAGTGCGATTTAGCTAGCTCCTAGTCTGCTAGGAAAAATGCCCGGTTACCGACAGCGCAAACTTTCGTGCCCCCGGCGCTACAGTCCTCATTCACCGAAAAAAATGCCAAACCACACTGTGATCCGTGCCCATACTCCACAGAAGTACGACGACGACAAGCAGCGCCTCCAGCACCAAAACACCGATACCCAGCGTCGTGGTCGACAGAATAAACCCCTGCTTATGACTGATTCCCAGAAAGCTGGGCGTTCCTTTGTAGAGCAGATAGGTGCTATAGAGCAGGCCGATCACCATCCCTAGCACACACAACCAGAAAACCGGATAGAGCGCAAAAACGCCGCTGAGGAACATCGGGGTCGCAATATAACCTGCGAAGATAATACAGTCGCGGCGGCTAGGTCGATTCTCAATACGGCGGGCCATCCAATGGATCACACTCCCCACCACCCCCACAGCCATTAGCATCAGCGCATAAAAAGCCACGCCTAAGGCAATACCGTTGGCAAGGGAGACTTTATAGGTTGCCGAACCACCATAAGTCCAGCCTACCTGGGTGGTGCCTATCAGGGCACAGACAACAGGAACGGCAGCGAGTAACAGGACATGGTGAGCATAGAGATGACTGACAGACTCATGCTCCTCACTGATCTTATACCACTCCCGCTCAGGATGATGGAGAAGCCCCCAAACATGATTGACCATAACGACCTCCCGTTTTTGTGGACACGCTATTGTTAGGATCAGACGATGATCGATCGGATCAACAAGGTTCCGAATCATTTTTAGTGTAGAACACAAAATCATTTTCGGAGGTGAGGATTTTTCTTTGCTAAGGTGGGGTAGCTCATTCTATTCATTGGTGGAGTTCATATGCGTATTCTGTTCACCGGCGGCAGTGGCAAAGCTGGTCGCCATGCGACCGCTTATCTTCGCGATCAAGGCCACCGCGTCACCAATTTGGACTGGGTGGCATCTGATGTGCCCGGTATTACTACCCTGAAAACCGATCTGACCGATGCAGGGCAAGTGTTTAATGCTTGCCAAGCCTACGCTGGGTTCGATGAGCTGGAACCCGGCACCGGCGTGCCGCGTTATGATGCGATAGTCCACTTCGCGGCCATACCAGCCATTCTGCATCGGCCGGACAACGAGACCTACCGCATCAATACCCTAAGTACCTACAACATTCTTGATGCCGCCACCAAGCTGGGCATTCCCAAGGTTATCTTCGCCTCTAGCGAGACCACCTACGGTGTCTGCTTCGCTGATGGCGAGCAAAAACCCGACTACTTGCCCGTCGATGAAGAGCACCCCACCGTGCCTCAAGATAGCTACGCCATGAGTAAGGTAGTTAACGAAGTAACGGCACGCTCCTTCCAGGCGCGCTCGGGCATCGACATCTACGGCCTGCGCATCAACAACGTTATCGAGCCCCACGAGTACCGTCAGGATTTCCCAGCTTACATGGATGATCCCGCCCTGCGCCGCCGCAATATATTCGCCTACATCGACGCTCGCGACCTGGGCCAGATGGTCGATTGCTGCCTGAAAACAGATGGCCTCGGCTACCAGGTGTTTAACGTCGCCAATGACGAGCTGTCAGTGGGCCTGACCAACGCCCAGGTGATCGAACGCTTCTACTCCGGCGTACCTATCAAGCGCGAAATGGATGAATTCGAAACCTTCTACTGCATCGAAAAGGCCCGTCGTCTGGTCGGCTTTGAACCACGCCACTCCTGGCGGGAAGAGCTGAAGCAGTGAAGCCAACCTGAAAAATAAGTGGTCATGTCAGGTTCTGTGAACACTTCATCGTGGCTCACGCGGAAACATCAACAGACTCTATATAAAAACTAATTGAAGTTGGTGCGATCACAGAGGTATTACCATCTATTTCTTTTCAAATGTTGAGCCCCGAATGAATACTGACCACTCACCAAATGCGCACCTTGAACAATGGGAAAATGCAAAAAATCCAGTGGTATCGATGTCCAAAGAATACCCTGCGGGCCATCATATTCTTCCGCACCAACATCAGCGCGGACAGTTGATATATGCCAGCGCAGGTACTATGAGACTAAGAACTTGCGATGAGTATTGGTTGTTACCTCCCTTTCGTGGCGTATGGATGCCCCCTTATGTAGAGCATGAAATGACTGCCAGCACATCGGTTTCTTTACGGACATTATATGTAAATGTCGAATCATTCACCTTAAGCTTACCTAATCACCCAGTAGGTATTGGTATCACTCCCCTTTTGCGGGAACTGCTGATCAGAGCCTCTTATTTCCCGATAACTTACCATCCTGACAGTTTTGAAGAACGTTTACTGAGACTAACATTGGAAGAAACGAAGCATGCATTCGAGTGTGGATTAAAGCTTCCCATGGGTAGAGATAAGCGTTTAAAAAAAATATGCGATACGTTACTGGAAAATCCTGGGGATGTACGTTCATTGGCAGATTGGGCCAATGAAGTCGGAGCAACCACTCGGACGTTAACCCGGCTATTTCGCAGCGAGACAGGTATTTCTTTCATTCAATGGAGGGAGCAGGTACGCATCGTCAGTGCAATTTTGGGTTTAAGCACTGGAGAACGTGTTAGTCAAGTTGCTGAAGAGCTAGGATATGCTTCTCAAGGTGCTTTTACTGTTATGTTCAAGCGTGTAACGGGAAAATCCCCACGAGAGTATTTGAACGACCTGTCCCGTTCTCAAATAAAATTGTCGTGTATGGAAGAATAAAATTCGAATGAGATTGATATTGTTCCTCTACTTATTGAAATAACAGGTAGAGGAATATATGAAGCTTTCGTTAAAACCGCTGACTGACCACTATTAATTTCTAATAATCGCGTCCACGTTTCTTTCACTTAGCCACTGAGCTATTTGGTGTGCATAGTAACTAACTATGATGTCAGCACCTGCACGTTTGAAACCTGTCATGACTTCCATGACGGTTTCTTTTTCATCTAAAGCACCAGCTAGCGAACCGAATTTGATAGCGGCATATTCACCTGCTACTTGGTAAATAGCTAAAGGAAGGTCAGTGCGATTTCGAAGTTGGCTAACCACGTCTAAATATGGCATACCAGGTTTCACCATCAGAATGTCAGCCCCTTGTTCCTCATCTAGACGGGCTTCAATCATAGCCTGACGGCCATTTGCATTATCCGCTTGATAACCTAGACGATCACCTCCAAGCTTACAGTCAACTGCGGAGCGAAAAGGGCCATAAAAAGCGGATGAAAACTTCACTGCATGGGACAGTATGGCAACCTCAGAATAACCAGATTTATCCAGTGCATGCCGTATTGCCCCCACCTGCCCATCCATCATAGATGATGGCGCTAACATGTCAGCACCTGCTTGAGCAGCAACAAGGGACTGCTTAACTAAATTTTCAACAGTTTTGTCGTTGTCAACTTTTCCTTCTACAACTACTCCACAATGACCATGTGTGGTGTATTCACAGAAACAAATATCTGGAATAACCAGCATATCGGATCTACATTCTTTAATGATACGGATCATGCGTGCCAGCAATCCATTATCGGAAAGGGTATCACTGCCAAGACTATCTTTATTATGAGATATACCAAATGGCATGACGCAACGAATACCTAGGCCATAGAGTGACTCTACCTCTTCACAAAGTAATGCTTCAGGTATTCGATAAATACCTGGTAGCTCCTTTATAGGAGTACGCTCAATTGTACCCTCTTCGATAAATATAGGTTGTACCAAATCACTCAAAGTTAAAACGTTTTCTTTAACAAGTTGACGAAATTCATTATTTTGACGCAATCGGCGGGGACGATGAACCATACTCATGCAACTGCCCTTACAAAATTAAGACCCATGGCCTTTCTGGCTTCATCGGGGTTTGAAACGTCAAGCACAACTTCTTCAGGTGTATAAGAAACGTTTGGATTTTTTCGACGTGAAGTTGTTCCACTATTTACTGCAGCGGTGATGATGAATTTTTCCATTCGTGACGCCTTCTTTATACAGGTTGATAACATAGTTCACATTATCCTCCGCAGGTTCGACGAATGACTTTTCCACTTGAGACATAAATTGGTTAGAAAAGGAAAAATATGTGTAAATAAATTAGCTAATAATTAATGATTTTTTTCAACTTTTCACTCCACGCAATAAGTAAAAAACCTTACAGTGATGCAGCATGACTGAGAAAGTGATGAAATCATTACCATTATTCCGGCTAATATGACGCTTGGTTTCTATGTATCTAAGAATAAACTTGAATGACGGGCCCTAATCGAGATTACGGCTAGATTAAGCTTGTATCACCCCTTCACCGGCACAAACACCGGTGCGCCATCCACCTCTACCACTGCTAGCTTTTGGCGGTAGAGATCTTCCAGTGCGCTGGGCACCAGCATGTTATCCCGCGAGCCCCAGCACGCCTCGCCATTGGGATAAAGCAACAGCACATGGTCGCACCAGCGGGCAGCAAGGTTTAGGTCGTGTAAACACATGATGACCGCCTGCCCCTGAATGGCCTGTTCTGCCATTAGCGCCATCACGGCACTCTGGTGATGAAGATCCAGATGGTTGGTGGGTTCATCCGCTAGCCACACATTGGGCGCTTGCGTCAGCACCGTGGCAATCGCCACCCGCTGGCGCTCGCCACCGGAAAGTGTGCTTACCAAGCGGTCACGCAGGTGTGCAACATCCAGGCGCTCAAGGGCGGCTTCCGCTCGGGCGTAGTCTTCAGCCCGCTCCATCTGCCAAGGCGATAGATAAGGGTGACGGCCAATCAGAGCGGTTTCCAACACCGTTGCTGGAAACCCATCCTGGCGATCTTGAAATACTAACCCCAAACGCTGAGCAACATGGCGGCGGCGCAGCTGGCCAAGCGCTGAATCGTTGAGCTGAACACTGCCTGAACGTGGCGCATGCAGGCCAGCTAAGGTGTGTAATAGCGTCGTTTTACCCGCCCCGTTAGGCCCTAACACACCCCACACCTGCCCTGGTTCGATGGTTATATTAAGCGGCGTACCGCCTTCGCGGCCAGGCACATCGATGATGAGATCACGGGTAGCCAGTACGCTCATCAGCGGCTCCGGTAGAGCAGAAACAGGAAGGTAGGCACACCCAATAGCGCGGTGATTACCCCTACGGGCAACTGCTCCGGAGCGATCATCGTGCGCGCCAGGGTATCGGCCAACACCAACAGCGTGCCACCCGCCAGTGCGCAGGCGGGCAGTATCAGCCGCTGATCATTGCCTAGCAGCAAACGCAGCATGTGGGGTACCACTAGACCGACAAAACCAATGCTGCCTGCGGTAGTAACGGCAGCAGCAGTCAGCAGGCTGGCGGCAATGTAGATACACCACTCCAGCGGCCTAACCGCAACGCCCAGCGCGGCGGCTTGCTGCGGGCCACGGGCCAGTACATTCAGGCTACGCCCGAGCGGAATCAGCACCACGCAGGTGGCCAGTAACAGCAGTAGCGGCGGCCAAGGCGTGCGCGCATAGGAGAGATCGCCCATGAGCCAGTAAAGCATACCCGGCAGGCGTTCGGCGGGGCTCAGCGCCAGCATTAGTGTAATTACTGCCCCCCACCCCGCCGCGACCACCACACCGGTGAGCAGCAACCGCGAAGGCGTCCAGCCGCCGCTGCCGTGGGCCAAACCAAAGACTAAAAACGTTGAGAGCAGTGCACCGCCAAATGCCGAGCCTGAAATCGCCAGCCCGCCTAGTCCACCCAGCATGGCTGCTAGTGCGCCAATCGAGGCGCCACCGGAAAGACCAAGCACGTAAGGGTCTGCCAGGGGGTTACGCAGCAACACCTGCATCAACGCACCGGCTACCGCCAGTAAACCGCCTACAGCAAAAGCCGAGAGCGCCCTGGGCAAGCGCAGATCAATCACCATGGTGCGCGCTAGTGCATCGCCCTGGATACTGTTACCCACCACCACCTGCCAGATTTGAGCCGGTGAAATCTGCGCGCTACCGACACCAATGGCGATGATCAGCGAAGCCAAGGCCGCTAGTAATAGCAGGCTAAGCGGCAGTCCCAGGCGTGCGAGCATTAGCTGCGCTCACGTTTTTGGCGGGCGATATCGAGCTTCTCACAGAGGAGCTGGGTGCCCTCCATCAGTCGCGGCGTGGGCCGTTGAATCAGTGAGGGCGGCACAAAAAAGAGGTTATCTTCCGCAACCGCCGTCAAGTTGGGATACTGTTCCCAGTGCGTCAGCCAGTGGCGATTCTCTTCCCCCATGCCACCGGCAACAATCGCTTCAGGATTGGCTGCCAACACGGCTTCATCATCGATACGCGGCACCAGGCGTGCCTGATCGCCAAACACATTCTCACCGCCACAAATCTCAACCACTTGGCCGATCAGGTGCTGGTCGTTAACGCTCATTAGCGGCTCATCCCACACTTGGTAAAACGTGGGTACCGGCTCCCGGTCTCGATAGCGCTCTTCAAGGGCGTTCATGGTATTGCGGAAATTGTCGGCCACTGCTTGTCCCGCTGTTTCTGTGCCTGCCAACCTTGCCAAGCGCTCAATGGCGCTGGCCACGCCTTCTACATCGCGGGGCTCGATATAGAACACTGGCATGCCTAAGGCTTCAAGGGTTTCAAGCTGTTCGGCGGGGTTACCCGTCACCCAACCAATCACTATATCGGGTGCAAGTCCCACCAGTTTTTCTAAATCAATTCGGGTATGGCTGCCCACCGACGCCACTTGTTTGGCTTCCGGGGGATAGTCGCTATACGAGACGACGGCGACCACTTGATCTCCTGCGCCAGCCGCATAAGTCAGCTCGGTTGCGCCAGGCGAGAGCGTAGCAATGCGCTGAGCAGCATTATACAGACAAACCTCACGGTCACGATCATCCACTGCGCAGCGCGAGTGCTCGTGTGCCGGGGCAGCGGACGCCATCAGCAGTAGTGCGAGGCCCAGGGCCCCGCGCGCAACACCACTTTTTCTATTGGCCAAAGTGAACACTCAAGAACCCTGCTCGGCCAGCGTTGATGTAATCACGGGTGGTTGAATACTCTTTATCAAAGGCATTTTCTAGCGTAACACGAGCGCTCCAGAGTGGCGCAAACTGCCAGCCAGCGCGCAGGTTAACCAGCCCATAGCCTCCTAAACGCTGGGTATTGGTGGTGTTATCGTAACGGTAACTCTGCGCTACTAGGGAGCCCCCCAACGACCAATCGCCAAGTTCCCTATCTGCATCCAAACGCACACTCTGGGTGGCCCGGCGGGCTAATCGATTGCCGGTTGCCCGGTCTTCCGGATCCAGGTAGGTGAAGGCAGCTTGGAGTGTCCAGTCGTTGACCTCTACGCCGCTTGACAGCTCAGCCCCGCGTATACGCGCGCTGTTAACGTTTTGCGGCGCCCATAAGCCACTCGACGTTGGCGCCCAGGCAATCATGTCGTCGTAGTCGTTTTGAAAGGCGGCCAAGTCCCAGAACCACTGGCTGTATTGGCCGCGAACGCCCACCTCGACGGTTTCAGACTTTTCTGGATTGAGATCAGGGTTACCCGAATCCGGCCAATAAAGGTCATTAAAGCTCGGTGCTTTAAACGCAGTGCCTACACTGGCACGCAGCGTGTGGTAGTTATCCAGATCGTAGCCCAGCGCCAAGCTGCCGGTGACTTCATCACCATAGGCTTCGTTATCGTCATAACGCAGGCTTGCTTGAATGGCGAACGGCGAAAAGTCGAGTAACCCTTGGGTAAACACTGCTTTGTTATCACGGCTGGTAACGTCAAAATCGTTGGTGCTTGAAACGCGGTCTTCGCTGATTTCAGCGCCAGCGATCAACTCATGGGCACCAAACTGAATGTTGTTCTGCCAACGGGCGGTTTGCGTGCGGGTATCAATAACGGAGGCGCCGAAATTATCGATTGTGTCCAACTCATCGCGGGCTTCGCTAAGGGTCAGTCGACTCTGCCACGTATCAGTTACCGGCAACTCAGCGTAGACGCCTGCTACCTGCTGGACGAAGTCATTCTCTCCACCGTCATATTCGTTGTTACCACGTGCGCGCAGTGCCAACACGCCAACTTCAGCGCCACTCTCAAAGGTATGCGCAACGCGGGCTAGCGCTGAGGTATTGTCGTAGCCTTTGTCTTCACCACCCCGACGAATGGGTTGGCCATCGGTATTGAAATGGCTAGCGGCAAAGCTGTAACGCGTGCCCCCCTCGCGCCCTGAAACGCCTGCGCTTAACCGCTGGGTATTGAATGAACCACCGCCGACTGAAATTCTCGGTTGCGGCCCCTCTTCATCACCATCAGGGGTAAAAAGCTGTATCACGCCGCCGACGGCATCCGCTCCGTAAAGACTACCGCGGGGGCCGCGCACGATTTCCGCACGATCAAACATACGCGGATCCAAGTACTGAAATGCAGCACCGCCCGCCGTGGCGGATCGTAGCCGGATACCATCAATCATGAGCACGGAGGCATCGCTGGGCGCACCGCGTAGATAAACGCTGCTACTTTTGCCAAAGCTGCCGTTACTCGTGACATCAACGCCCGGCTGGCCGCGCAGAAGATCCGTCAGGCTGGTGGGGTCTTGGCGGCGGAAAGTGGCTTCATCCAGCACGCTAACGGAAGAGAGGCTTTCATTAGCAGTGCGGGGCGCTAACGCAGCGGTAACGACGACAGGATCAAGCGTGGCCAAATCGGTCGTTGTTTCGGCGTATTGGGCTTCGGCTTGGATGTGAAAGGCTAGCGGTAAAGCAGCCATACTAAACGCCGCCCGTTTGGCGGTGGTGTGGAAACGGTGGTTCATGTGAGACCCCTTGCTCGTGTGCTCACCCGCACAGCGCATTTTTTTGACCGAACGGAGGATCAAACAAGGGAGTCTCGGTCGCGCTGTATGATCGCATCGCGCCACCGTTAATCGCCCTGAGAGCACCCACCGCGCCTCGGCATATATCGGTTCAGGTTGAACCATTACTCTCGGGCCGGTCTCCGGGCTGACGAGCGAAAGGCAGCATCTAACAATGCGCCTTTCCGAACGACCACCTTCCCGTGCGTTAGCACAGTGGCGTCTTAGCCGTTCTTATCTCGATCACCGTTGCGGGGGCAGCGTTGGAATCACGCAAGGCGTTCACCAACTTCCCGTTTCACTAGCGGCTTTAATCCACCGCCAGCACCTGAGAGTGGGCGTAAGCTAGCAACTTGCCCAAGAGAGGTCAATTCATGATGAGCTGCTAGAGTAAAGGCAGTGCACAGAACAGGAGACGGCCATGATCGATTTCTCGGCAGCCGGTGTGCCACGCTGGTTAAAGCTGGCTTTTACACTGTGGATCCTGGTCTGGGCACCAAGCTACGTAGTGCTGCTGGGAGCGCAGAACTTCTTTTGGCTGTGTAACGTGGCGAGTTTTCTGCTGCTGGTGGCGCTGTGGAGTGAACACCGCACCCTGATGTCGATGCAATGGCTAGCGGTGGCGCTAGTCGGCAGTTTATGGAGCCTGGACGTCGCCACGGCGGCGTTCACTGGCGTGCATCCTATCGGCGGCACCGAGTATATGTTTGACCCGGAGCATCCACCCATGGCGCGAGCCATGTCGCTCTACCATGTGGTGCTACCACTGGTGGCGGGTATCGGCATAGCCAGGCTTGGCTATGCACGCCGCGCCCTGCTTTGGCAGACCCTGCTAACCTGGATTGTGGTGCCATTGACCTATCTGCTTACCGAAGCCGGGCGCAATATCAATTGGGTGCATGGGCCCTTCGGCCAACCCCAGGACAGCCTCAACCCGTTGCTCTATCTGTTTCTACTCTCGCTGCTCTGGCCCGTAATAGTCTACCTGCCAGTGCATCTGCTGATGATTGGCTGGCAGCGCTGGCGGAGCCAAGCTTAGCTAAGGAACCTCTGATTAACGTGATGAGCGCAGGCCAGACAAGGCAAAAATCAACGAAAAAGCGGAGTTTACAGGTTGTAAATGAGCATTTTGAGGCGATTTTTAACGCTGTATGGTCAAGCGCAGTAGTTAATCAGAGGTTTCTAACTACTTAACCGCCATTACCAACCCATGCCGGACATACCACACATGCTCAGCTTGAGTAGTGGCATCCTGAACGAACCAGCCATTGAGGTCACGTAAGCGACGCTGTTCGGGCTGCATGGGCACAATCCCACGGCCAACTTCGTTGGCAATGATGATTAACGGTGCGTTTAGCTCTTCGGCGCGCTGGCAGAGTGCTGCCATATCGCTCTGCCACTGCTGGCGCAGGGCATCGTTATCGTCACGCTCAAGTGCAACGCTAAGCCACTCAAGCACACCTGTGATAACAAGCGGCGTATCGGCTACCAGTGCTTGCTGGCTATCGCTGAAGGGCTTAGCAGCATCAAGCCGCCACCCGTTTGCGGTGGGAAAGCGTGCGGTTACAGCGTCACGTTTGCCAGCGCAGGCACCGCCGATGAAGAGCTGCATTGCCATTCCCCTTTTCCATGGTCGTCTTGCTGATAAATAAGCTGCCAGCGCCTGCCTTGGGCTTGGAGCACGGTACCGTCCCAGAAATGAATCGTTTCAAAGCGGCGGCGCAGCTCACGAATCACGCCACCATGGGTGACGGCCAGAATCTTTTTATGGCCGTCGACGCGGCCATTCGTAGCCAGGTCATGCAACCAAGCGTCTAAACGCTCACGCAGTTGGGCCGCCGATTCTCCGCCGGGAATTTGCAGTTCGCCCACGCTATCAATCCAGGCACGGTAATGGGGTAAGTCTTTCAGCTCATCGTAAACTTTGCCTTCGTACTCGCCAAAATCGAGTTCACGCAGGCGTTGCTCAAGTACAAGCGGCACGCCAGCCTTGGCGACATCAGCCCACTCCAGGGTTTGCTGGCAGCGGCTAAGATCGCTTGAATAGATAGCATCGAACCGCTCATTCGCCAGTACGTCGCGCAGTTCCAGCAACCCTGCTTCAGCATCAGGAAACAGCAGCGGAATATCCTGCTGGCCTTGATAACGGCGCTCTAAATTCCAAGCGGTGATACCGTGGCGAACTGCCACCAGCTCCACAGTAAGATCAGTAGCCAAAGCTCTCCTCCTTCGATGGTGGCGCCTACCATATCGCCGTTAATGCCGTTAAACAGTCGCAACATTAGCCAGCGGATTAGTAACACGAACACAGTAACCGTAAGCATCATCAACACTATCGCGGGCGCTAACAGGGCTATCAGCATGATCGGCACCAACGCTAGCGCCACATCCTGACCGCTAAGCGATTGCTGCCAGCTCCACGCCAAGCCCTTCTGCTGGGCGCAGGGTGTTAGCACCAGTAACGCAACGCCAGCCCAGCGCCCTAGCGCAGGCAGCATCAACAGCCACCACAAGGGAGCCTGATAGGCCAGCAATGCCCATAGCAGAATGCCCTTCCAGGCGAGTAAAAACACTAGCGCCAGCATTCCAAAGCTGCCAATTTGTGGGTCTTTCATGATCTCCCAGCGGCGCGCCAGGGGCTGATTGCTGCCCAGAGCATCGGCGATGTCCATTACGCCGTCAAGATGCAAACCACCGGAAAGCGCTACCCACACGCTTAGTACCGCTAAAGCGGTGATAGGCGTGGGAACGTTGTGCATAGCCAACGCTGTTAGCATCAGCAAGCTCCCTATCATCAACCCCACTAATGGATTGGCCCGCACTGCCCAGCGACGGGTGTCAGGCGTCCAGGGAACGGCTATTGGAATCGGAATCCGGGTCAGAAACTGCAGCGCCAGCAACACACCGAACAAGGCATTTTTCAAACGTTTACCTCCTTCTCATGCTTCCACTGCCGATGCTTCCACTTAATGGCACAGCCTGCGACGACTTCGAGTACAGAATCGGCCTCTGCCACTATCCAGCAGTGAGCCCGCTGTAGAAATGCCAGATAGCGCCAGGTTTCAGCATCCGTAGGCGGCAGAGCTTCGTTGATATCATTGGAGACAATCACTAGATAAAGGCTACGCGCGCGGGCATCAGCCAGTGCGTTTACTAGCAACGCGAAGCCTTCTTCTTCGCTTAGTTTACTGGCGTACAGGACTTGGCTTGCCCATAGCGTTAAGCAATCCAGCAGCACGGCGCCACCATCAGGCACCTTGGCAATCGCTCGATCAATATGCAGCGGTGCCTCTAGCGTTTTCCATTGAACGGTGTGCCACTGCCCTTGCCTGGATTGACGATGACGCGCCACCCGCTCAGCCATCTCGTCGTCGTATATGTCTGCGGTGGCTAAGTAGTAACAGGGCGAACTGCCTGCTGCACTCACTGCTAGCTGCTCGGCGATATCACTTTTGCCGGAACGCGCCCCGCCGCTAACAAAGACAATCATGCAGTTCCTTTTTCCAAAACATTTTCTAAAACATGTTTCAACACGCTTATCAGCCGTCGATTAGCAGGGGCATCGCGCAGCGCTACCCGCAGCCAATCACCATTGAGCCCGGCAAAATTATGGGTATGACGCACTAAAACACCCCGGCGTAGGAGCTGCTCAAACAACGCATCACTGGTGATTGCCTGCGCGGCACAGGGCCGGATAAGAAAAAAACAAGCCTGGCTGGGCACGACTTCCAGCCCTAGTTGAGCAAGCGCCTCAGCCATGCGCGAGCGCTCGCTGGCCAACCACCGCTGGGTGCGCCGGGCAAAGGCATCATCTGCCAGCAATGGTGCCACCAGTTCAGCCGCGAGGTGATTGACACTCCAAGGTGGCTGGTGAGCCTGTGCCGCTTGAACCGTGGCCGCATCCGCCAGCAGGTAGCCCAGCCGGAGCCCCGGCAGGGTATAAAATTTGGTCATTGAGTGGAGCAGCAGCAGATGCGGGTAGCGCGCCAGTAGCGGCACCAACGACGACGCTTGTGACGTCTCACCCACCATGTCGATAAAGGCTTCGTCGACCACAACGCGGCAACCCATCGCAGCGGTGTAATTCAACAGGTCTTCCATTGCTGAAATATCGATAAGCGTAGCGGTCGGATTATTGGGGCGGCATAGAAACAGCACATCAATGTCGTTAAGCCCAGCCGTTAGCGCGTCTATATCCACCGTGAAGTGCGGCGCGGGCAGCTCGATCTCACTGATTGAAAGCCGATGGGCACGGCAAGCGCGGGCATACTCGCCAAAGCTCGGGGTAATAATCGCCGCTCGCTTACCTGCATGCAGCGCGGCGGCGAGGAAAATTGCCTCAGCGCCACCGTTGGTGAGCAGTACCTGTTCGGGCTGAAGCTGGTGATGGGTGGCGATGGCCTGACGTGCAGCGGCGTAATCCGGCGCGGGGTAGCGTTCAAGACCTGCCAGTTGCTTAGCCAGCCAATCGCTAACCCACGCCGGAGGCCCCAAGGGGTTAAGGTTGGCACTAAAGTCGTCCAGGCGGTGATCGGCGGGCAAGCCGAAATGGGCCAGCAGTGTCTCGGCCTGGCCGCCATGGCTGGGCCATGGAGAGCTGGGCCATGGAGCGTTGGGCAATAGAGGAGTACTCATAGCGATCCTCGCAGCATAAACATCAATCCAACTATTACCCCAGCAAGCAGCAACATAAACAGTATCCAGGCGCCGTGCATTAAACGAAGTGTGGTGCTGATATGGGCAACACGCAGTTGCTCAAGCGGCTCGCCCAAGGTCGCACGGTGTGAGACCTCGCCTCCATAGAAATTGGTGCCGCCCAGCTGCACGCCGAGCAAACGGGCCACCATGGCTTCTGGCCAACCGGCGTTGGGGCTGGGGTGGCGCGGAGCATCGCGGAAGGTGCCCCACAGTGCGCCTTGCCAACGCAATCGTACAACACCTGAAAGACTTAATAGCAAGCCTGCAAGCCATAGACACAGCGCGGTTAAGCGTGCGGGTACCCAGTTAGCTAGATCGTCTAGCTTGGCAGAGGCAAAGCCAAAATCGGCATAGCGCTGGTTTTTGTAGCCTACCATCGAATCAAGAGTATTGACTGCCTTGTAGGCCAGCGCTAGCGGCGCCCCGCCGATAAGCGCGAAAAATAGCGGCGCGGTGATGCCGTCAACGGTATTTTCCGCCACGGTTTCCACCGTGCCCCGAGTAATCTCCGCTTCGTCTAGATTTTGCGTATCGCGGCCGACAATCATCCCCAGCGCCTTGCGGGCAGCAGGCAAATCGCCTTGAGTAAGCGGTTGGATCACGGCGCGGGCCGCATCGCCCAGACCTTTGATCGCCAGCGTAGTAGAGAGCAGCCAAAGCTCGGCGATCAGCGCTAGCCCTGGGTGCAAGCGTTCCAGCAGCGCCAGCGTTAGCCCGCTAATACCCCATACACCACCGACGACAATAATGGTTAGCAGGAAGCCACTAACTTTGCGCTGCTGTGCAGTTCCACGATTCCACAGCCGCTCAAAAGCACTGATAAAGCGCCCCATCAGCACCACCGGATGTGGCAGCGAGCGCGGATCGCCAACCACTAAATCAATGGCGGTCGCGAAGATGATCAGAACAATACCGCCAAAAGTGGCGCCTGGGATCATGGTGATGCCTTATCGCTAACACCGGCATCGGTAAAGGTAGCCATTTCCGCCACCATCGCTGTCGCCGCTTGCAGCAATGGATACGCCAGCGCAGCACCACTGCCTTCCCCTAGCCGCATGCCCATATCGAGAAGCGGCTTGGCCTCCAACGCTTTTAATGCCACATCATGGCCTGGCTCCTGGGAGCGATGACCAAAAATCAGATAGTCACGAACGGCGGGGCATAGACGGCAAGCGGTTAGCGCTGCGACGGTGGCAATAAAGCCATCCACAATGGCCGGTAAACGCTGGGCTGCTGCTGCCAGATAAGCACCGGTCATAGCGGCTATTTCCAGACCACCCAACTTGGCCAGCACCTCTAAAGGCACCTGAGGGTCAGCGCTGCGCGCAGCAATAGCGCGTTCAATCACCGCCACTTTGTACGCCTGCTGCTGAGGGTTAATCCCGGTTCCGGCGCCCACCACGCTTGCCACTGACTCACCCGTCAGCACCGCCAACATTGCGCTGCTGGCAGTGGTATTGGCGATGCCCATTTCACCCACCATAATGCACTTTGCACCTGCCCTTTTTGCTCGATTAACGGCCGCAATACCCACATCAATCGCGGCTATGGCTTGATCACATTGCATCGCGTCTTCTAACACCATATTGGCGGTGCCATGGCGCACCTTGGCGGAGGTCACCCCAGGCAGTGTTAAAGGCGAAGCAACGCCCACATCCACAATCTCGACCTGCGCGCCTATCTGACGGGCGAAGACATTAATCGCCGCCCCACCGTTGGCAAAGTTGGCCACCATCTGAGCGGTCACTGCTTGGGGGAAAGCTGACACCCCCTCATCAGCAACTCCGTGATCGGCGGCAAACACAACCACCGCAGGCGGCGTCACGCTGGGCTTGAGTTCACCGGTTATGGCGCTCAGTTGAATAGCCAGCTCTTCCAAGGCACCCAAACTACCTGGCGGCTTGGTCAACGTATCCAAGTAACGACGCGTTTCTTCACCGGCATTGAGATCAACTGACTGAATGTGGTCAACAATGGCGTGCATGCAGGCTCCAGCCCACTAGGGGTCATCAAACATTCAAAGGCAAAGCGCAAAATGGTAGCAAAAGCCTGAGTGCTATACTTGCTATTTCATTAGCGGGTCTTCCACCCTGTCAGGATGTTAAGGCTTTATTTAGATATTTCGCGTGGCGTATTTGCCACCTCACATTCGAGTAATAAAACTACAAATGTGGTTTTTATTGCCGTAAAGTCTCTTATTTCGACGCCAAAAAATGTAAAATAACTACAAGCTTCACTCACCGTCTCTATCATGCAGAGGTCCCTATGCCGAGCTCAACACCTGCTACGTTAAACCCCACCGTTGCTGAGGTTACCCAGCGCATTCGTGAGCGTTCTGCTGAGCGTCGCGCCCTCTACGAGCGGCGCATGGCTGACCAGCACAAACGTGGCGTGCACCGTGCTGAGCTAAGCTGCGGCAACCTGGCTCACGGTTTCGCGGCCTGTAACCCGCGTGATAAAAACGAACTCAAGCTAATGAATAGCGCCAACCTGGGCATTATCTCGTCCTACAACGATATGCTCTCGGCGCACCAGCCGTTTGAGACGTTTCCTGAAACGATTAAAGCAGCCGCCAGTGCCATGGGTTCTACCGCCCAGTTTGCCGGTGGCGTTCCGGCCATGTGTGACGGTGTCACCCAGGGCCAGCCGGGCATGGAGCTATCGCTGTTTTCCCGGGATGTGATTGCCATGGCCACCGCCGTAGGTCTCTCGCATAATATGTTTGATGCCGCGCTGTATCTGGGCGTGTGCGACAAGATCGTGCCGGGTCTGTTTATTGGCGCGGCGCGTTTTGGCCATCTGCCCGCCATGTTTGTACCCGCGGGCCCCATGCCCAGCGGCTTACCCAATAAAGAGAAGGCGCGCATTCGCCAGCTCTATGCCGAGGGCAAGGTCGGCCGTGCTGAGCTGCTCGAAGCCGAGTCTGACTCTTACCACAGCCCCGGCACCTGTACGTTCTACGGCACCGCCAACTCCAACCAGCTAATGATGGAGATGATGGGCCTACACCTGCCCGGCACTTCTTTTGTAAACCCAGGCACCGAAATGCGCGAAGCGTTGACGCGCTATGCCACCGAGCAGGCGATCCGCAACACCGAACCCGGTGGCGACTACCGCCCGTTCTATAAGCAGATTGATGAGCGCGCGATTGTTAACGCCGTGGTGGGCTTGCTGGCTTCCGGTGGTTCAACCAACCACACGATGCACCTGATCGCCATGGCCGCCGCTGCGGGCATTACCCTCAACTGGGACGACTTCACCGACCTTTCGGCGGTCACCCCCAGTCTGATGCGGGTTTACCCCAACGGCCAGGCAGATATCAACCACTTCCAAGCAGCGGGCGGCATGAGTTACCTGTTCCGCGAACTGCTGGGCGCGGGCTTGATTCACGGCGATATTCCCACCGTATTCGGCACCGACCTAACCGCCTACACCCAAGAGCCGTTCCTTGAAGATGGCAAAATCGTTTGGCACGAAGGCCCCGAAAAAAGCCTTGATGAAGACGTGCTCAGCCCGGTAGCGACACCGTTCGCGCCGACGGGTGGCTTGACGGTCATGAAAGGCAATCTGGGTCGCGGTGTGATCAAAGTCTCCGCAGTGACGGAAGAGCATCGCGTGGTAGAAGCGCCGGTGAAGATCTTCGAAGATCAAAACGAAATGAAAGCCTCCTTCGAATCCGGCGACTTGGATCGCGACGTGATTGTGGTGGTTCGCTTCCAGGGACCCAAAGCCAACGGCATGCCCGAGCTGCATAAGCTAACCCCCTTCCTGGGCGTACTGCAGGATCGTGGCTTTAAAGTGGCACTGGTCACCGATGGCCGCATGTCGGGTGCATCAGGCAAAGTACCCGCCTCCATTCACATGAGCCCCGAAGCCCTGGACGGCGGCCCGCTGGCCAAACTGCGTGATGGCGATATTGTACGTCTGGATGCCAACGCCGGTACGCTCGAAGCCAAAGTCGACCCCGCCACCTGGGCTAAACGGGAACTGGCCATTGGCAACCTGGATCACTACCACGTGGGCTTGGGTCGCGAGCTGTTTGGGGGCTTCCGCCACCTGGCCATGCGCGGTGAAGAAGGCGCTGGTGTATTCGGTGGCTTTGAAGCCGATGATCTCGCCCGTCAGCAGGGGCAAATCTCAGAAGAGGATGCCTGATGCGACCGGCACTCATCGGCGATATCGGGGGAACCAACGCACGCTTGGCGCTGGTCTCTCCCGGTGAAATAACCCCGCACGATATATTGAACCTACCCTGCGCCGACTACCCTGGCGTCGTGGAAGCGGTGCAGGATTATCTGGGGCGCGTGGGCGCCACCGGTGACAACGCGCCCCAAGAGGCGTGTTTAGCCTTCGCATGCCCCGTTCACGCTGAACGGGTCAAAATGACCAATAACCATTGGGATTTTTTGAAAAGTGACGTTCAGCAACAGTTGAATCTAGCGCTATTCAAGGTCATAAACGATTTTACCGCCCAGGCGCTGGGCGTTCCCCATGTGGCATCCAGTGATTTGGTCGAAGTTCAGCCGGGGCAAACCCAGGCACACTCCACACGCTTAATTATCGGCCCAGGCACTGGGCTGGGCGTTGCCGGGGTATTTCCTGGACAACACGCCTGGATTCCGCTGCCCACCGAAGGCGGACACGTCACCTTTGCCCCCACGGACAGTACCGAGCAGGCACTGCTGGATGTATTTCTGCAGCGCCACAAACGGGTGAGCGTAGAACGCATCTTATGCGGTCAGGGTTTATTGGAGCTTTATCAAGCCTACTGCACCCTTGAGGGAGTTGAGCCGCACTTAACTAGCCCAGCCGAGGTGACCACAGCGGCCAATGAAGGCGATAGCCTCGCCACTACTGCCCTGCTGCGCTTTCTAAAAATTCTTGGCGATGTGTGCGGCGACGCCACCTTGACCATGGGCGCAAGGGGTGGGGTTTATCTATGCGGTGGTATTCTCCCGCGCTTGCTTGAGTGGCTGCCAAAAAGCGAGCTGCGCGCCGCCTTTGTCAATAAAGGCCGTATGGGCGCTTATAACGCTGACATTCCCGTGTGGGTGGTGACTGCGCCCTGGACGGGCCTGTTAGGTGCCGCCGAAGCACTGCATAACGAAGAGGTTTTCTGATCACAACTTCTAACAACATCAATACGGAACCTGCTATGCCCGCCGCCACCTTTGATGTGCCGCTTTTACTCGGCATGATGCGTCTGCACGAAACACCCGCCATGCACGAACCCGAGCGATTAGCAGAATGGATCGAAGCGCGCCTGGAGCAGGGCCTTAACTGGTTTGACCATGCGGACATTTACGGCAGCGGCCAAGGAGAGACGCTTTTTGGCGCCGCGCTACGGGCGCGCCCTGCCCTGGCTCAGCGGGTTAATGTCGTCACTAAAGCGAGTATCGCTAACGACAACCCCGCCCCCGGTTCGGGTAAGGTAAAGCACTACAACGCTAGCCCTGCTTATCTTAATAGTGCCATTGATGCCTCACTTGTGCGTTTGAATGTCGAACGCCTCGACCATTTCCTGATTCATCGTCCCGATCTGCTGATGAACGCAGAAGCGACCGGCCGCGCGCTGGACGACGCCATTGAAGCAGGCAAAATTGGCGCTGCAGGGGTTTCCAACCACCTGCCCAGCCAGTGGCGGCGCTTGCAGGGCGCCATGCATCACCGCTTATCAGCCAACCAAATCGAGCTCTCGATTACCCACACAACGCCGCTGTTTGACGGCAGCTTTGATGAACTATGTGCCGATGACCACGCCCCCATGGCGTGGTCGCCTCTGGCAGGCGGGCAACTGATGCAAGGCGCCGTTGGCGAATGTTTGGCTAAGTGGGCGACAAAGCTTGATAGCTCCCCCAGCGCTTTAGCGCTGGCATGGCTGCGTAGTCTTCCTAACTCGCCAGTACCGGTGATTGGCAGCATTAAACCTGACCGAATCAGCGACATGCTAAAGGGCCCTGCCACGCTACCCCGAGAAGTGTGGTATGAATTGCTGGAAGCCGCCCGCGGCCACTGCGTGGCATAAACCCGTCTTTGCAAACAATTACACTAAGGAGCCAATAATGACGCCAGTTATCGCGTTTGGGGAAGCGCTGGTTGATATGCTCTCCAGCCGTTTAGGGGCGGCTACAGATGCCCAGGAAACCTTTACACCCTACGCCGGTGGTGCTCCCGCTAACGTGGCGGTCGCCTGCGCCCGCTTGGGCGTTCCTAGCCAATTTTTAGGCATGACGGGCGACGATACGTTCGGGCATTTTTTGGTGCGTGAACTCAAAAGCCACGGTGTCGACACCAGCGGCGTGGTATTTACCCAAGAAGCCCGCACGGCGCTGGCGTTCGTTTCCCGGGATGACGTGGGCGAACGCACTTTTGATTTCTATCGCCCGCCCGCTGCTGACCTGCTTTATCGCCTTGAGCATTTACCCCATGGCGTATTCGAGAACCCTGCCATTCTGCACTTGTGCAGTAACAGCCTAACCGACCCAGAGATCGCCGACGTTACCCTGGCGATGGCCACCATGGCCAAGCGCGCAGGCTGCCTGGTCAGTGTAGATGCCAACCTACGCCACAACCTGTGGCCCGGCGGCGAAGCCGATGCCAGCTTAGTCACACAGCTGCTAGACGGCGCTGAGCTGCTCAAGCTCTCCCAGGAAGAGCTCGACTACTTGCGCGCCGATCATCCTGCAGAATCGTGGCTTTCAGAGCGGCTTGCGGCAGGGGTAAAAGTTATTTTGATTACCGACGGCCCCAATGATGTCGTAATCAAAGGCGTCGGCATCGACCAGCGCATTGCGCCACCCAAAGTGGAAGCGGTCGACACCACCGCCGGGGGCGACGCCTTTATTGGCGGGCTGTTGGCGGAGCTCTCGGCCCACGGCATCAATGAACACTGGCAGAGCGATACGGATTTTCTACTCAGCGCAGTGAATACCGCCTGCCGCTGTGGCGCCCATGCGGTCACCCGGCCAGGCGCTTACGCAGCGCTGCCAACGCGAGCGGATATTGGCTAAGCAAGTAAAGCTATAACCCATTAACAAATGGCGCGTCCCACACAGGCGCGCTTTTTTTATGCTTCCTAGGGGGCGACTCGTCGCCAATCTAATTCGGACTTTTGTCTAAAGCGGCTCGCTTGTGGAAATGTCAGACATTTACTAGACTAGGGTTTATCCAATAAAGAACAAGAGATGACCGATGACGCTGGACGCTCTACCGCCCCACCAGGGTGGCGCTGAACAGTTAGCCCGTTTACTCGCCCAAGCGCTGCTGGCAGGCCATTGGCAGCCAGGTGATGTTTTCCCCCGTGAGCTGGATATCGGTAAACACTTTGCCGTTAGCCGAAACCAAGTGCGTAACGCACTCACCAGCCTCACCGCTGCGGGTTTATTAGAGCGCACCGCGGGCCGTGGCACGCTGGTTCGCGAGATGGGCGATTGGCATCTACTCGACCCACTGATGAGCGAATGGATGACCGGGCTGGTCAACCTTGACCCGCAGTTGGTAAGGGCCATTTACGCCTTTCGTTTTTCTGCTGAACCGGTGGTCGCAGGACTCGCTGCCCAGGCAGCTCAGGCTGAAGACATAGAACGTCTGGAGAGCGCCTATGCAGGCATGGAGAGCAGCGCAGGCAGTGTTGAAGCGCGTGCTGAGCATGCCGAGTACGATGTCGCCTTTCACGACGCCACCTACCGGGCCAGCCACAATTTAGTCTGGCGGCAAATGGGCCATTTATTGCGCCCTTCGATCATGGCGCTAATACATCGCTCGCAACACCGCACGGACACCCTGGACGACAGTCTCGCGCGCCACCGCCAGGTACTTGACGCTATCCGCAGCCACGATGCCAGCGCCGCAGAAACCGCCGCCAGAGAAGTGCTGCGCCGCACGGCTATCGACCTTGGCATCGTCAACTGACAATTACTCAATGAATACTTTCTATTCAGAAGGATGACCGAACATGAAAATTACCAAACTCAAGACCTGGCAAGTCCCCCCGCGCTGGCTGTTTCTCAAGATCGAAACCGATGAAGGCTGCTACGGCTGGGGCGAACCGGTGGTTGAAGGCCGTGCCGCTACCGTTGAAGCCGCCGTACACGAGCTTTCCGACTACCTGATCGGTCAGGATCCGCACCGCATTGAGCATCTTTGGAACATCATGTACCGCGCCGGTTTTTACCGCGGCGGGCCGATTCTGATGAGTGCAATTGCCGGTATTGATCAGGCACTGTGGGATCTTAAAGGTCGCGACCTGGGTGTGCCCGTTCACCAGCTGTTAGGCGGTGCCGTGCGCGACAAAATGCGCATGTATGCCTGGACGGGCGGCGACCGCCCAAGCGACGTAGGCGCTGGTGCCAAAGCGCTGGTCGAAAAAGGCTTCACGGCTTTTAAAATGAACGGCACCCCCGAGCTGCAAATCGTCGACTCACACCGCAAGGTCGATGAAGCCGTTGCCCGAGTGGCAGAAGCCCGCAACGCCGTTGGGCCAGATGTAGGCATCGGCATCGACTTTCATGGCCGCGTGCACCGCCCTATGGCCAAAGCACTGCTGCGCGAGCTAGAACCCTTTCACCCCATGTTTGTGGAAGAGCCGGTCGCCCCTGAACATCTGCCCTGCTTGAAAGATATTGCCGGTGGTTTGGGCTACCCATTGGCAACTGGCGAGCGGCTGCATACCCGCTTCCAGTTCCGGGATTTGCTGGCCGACGGCATGATCGACATTATCCAGCCGGATATTTCCCACTGTGGCGGCATTAGCGAAGGTCTCAAAATCGCCGCCCTGGCCTCCGCTTATGACGTCGCCTTAGCGCCCCACTGCCCGCTCGGCCCGTTAACCCTGGCCGCCTCTTTACAGCTGGATGCGGTCAGCCACAACGCCTTTATCCAAGAGCAGAGCATGGGCATTCACTACAACCAGGGCAACGACGTCCTCGATTACCTGGTCGATAAATCCGCCCTCGCCATTGAAGACGGATTCTGCGCCATTCCCCAAGGCCCAGGCCTGGGTGTCGAGATCAACGAGGAGTTCGTTGAGGAGCGCGCCAAGGTGGGCCACCGCTGGCGCAACCCGGTCTGGACTCATGAAGATGGCTCTATTGCGGAGTGGTAAGCCATGGGATCAACCGAGATGAGTGAAACACCTGACATTGCAGGTCAATTAACCTGGATTGCCGTTGACTGGGGCTCCAGCAATCTGCGCGTCTGGGGGCTGGATCAACACGACCAAGTGATTGCCCAAGCCAGTAGTGACAAGGGCATGCTGTCGCTAAAGGCCGACAAGTACGAAGCCGAGCTGCTGCGATTGGTGGGCGATTGGCTACCCACCACCGGTACGACGAAGGTGATGGTGTGCGGTATGGCAGGCGCTCGCCAGGGCTGGTTGGAAGCCGCCTATTTGCCGGTACCCACGCGGCTTGACCAGCTTAGCCAAGGCGCAGTGACGCCAACGCTTACGGGTGACCAGCTAGGTGTTTACCTGCTGCCTGGTTTAAGCCAAACCCGTGGTACCGCGACTCACTTTGATGTGATGCGCGGTGAAGAGACCCAGTTGGCAGGGCTCGTCGCTGATTCGCCAGATTTTACTGGCCTCGCCTGCCTGCCCGGCACTCACGCCAAATGGGCAACCCTGGAAGCGGGCGCGGTGAGCGGGTTTTCGACCTACCTGACCGGCGAGCTTTACCAACTGCTCGCCAACCAGTCGGTGCTGAAGCATTCCGTTTTATCACCTTCAGCGGCAAAGGATGATCTTAACGATGCAGCTTGCCGTGAGACTTTTATTTCGGCCGTCAGCGATATTCATCAAGCCCCCGAAACCTTTAGTAGCCGCCTGTTCGGCCTGCGCGCGCAAGATTTACTCGATGGCCGGCTACCTGCTGGCGACACGCGCGGGGCCGTTCTTGCGGCCAGGCTCTCTGGGCTCGCCATTGGCCTTGAGCTTGCTGGCGCCTGCCGTGAATGCCCCAGCGATAAGCCAATCACGCTGATTGGCAACCAAACGCTGAGCCAGCGCTACACGTTGGCACTCAATGCGATCGGCTATCAGACAAAACATGTGGATGGCGACACCGCTGTCTTAGCGGGCCTGCGCCTCGCCCATCGCGCGTTAACATAAATTAAGCATGGAGAAATTGGCTATGTCACTGCCACTGATTGGAATTTTACGCGGTGTAACGCCTGATGAGGCCGTGGATATCGCGGAAGCGGTGCTGGTTGCGGGTATCACCCAGATTGAGGTACCGCTTAACTCACCCAACCCGCTGGAGAGCATTCGCCGCTTGGTCGACGCATTTGGCGAGCGCGCGGTCATTGGAGCAGGCACGGTGCTCACTCCAGCTCAGGTGCGTGAAGTTCACGCTGCTGGTGGGCGCTTAATCGTTTCTCCCAACTGTCGACCAGCGGTGATTGAAGAAACGCATAAGCTCGGCATGGCCAGCTGGCCGGGCATTGTGACGCCTTCAGAAGCATTCGATGCGCTGGATGCAGGTGCTACCGGGCTTAAACTCTTCCCCGCGGTGCAGGTAGGCTTAGAAGGAATGAAAGCAGTACGCGCCGTGCTACCGGCAGGCACACTTTTGTATGCCGTCGGCGGCGCTGGAGTCGATAACTTCGCCGAATGGCGCGCAGCGGGTGTCGATGGTGCAGGTCTGGGCAGCGCATTATACAAACCTGGCCAAAGCGCCTCTCAGGTGGGGAAACAAGCTCAAGCCCTCGTCGATGCCTGGTTAGCAGGAGAACAATAAGGAGAACCAACAATAATGAATACCGATATGAGTGTTTCAACGTGGCAGGCCGAGTTAGCGGTCGATTGCCGCTGTTCACTGGGTGAAGGCCCGCAGTGGGACGCTAAACATCAGCGCCTTTATTGGTGCGACATTCTTGGAAAGCAGCTGCACTGGCTCTCCCCCGCCACCGGGGAAAGCGGCCACTATCAGCTCGATCATCGGGTGTCCCTGGCAGCGCCCCTCGCTGAGGGTGGCCTGTTGTTAGTCGGTGAAGACCGCTTAAGCCGCTTCAACCCAAGCAGCGGCAGTATCGAAAAGCTGAGTGATTTCGAGGCCGATAACCCTATCACCCGCAGCAATGACGCACGCATTGATCGCCACGGCAGCCTGTGGCTCTCCAGCATGGGTAAAAGCGCTGAAAGAGGCGCTGGAAGCCTTTACCGCCTGCATCGCGGCGAGCTCTCGCGTCTGCGTTCAGGCCTGACGATTCCCAATGCCATCTGCTTCTCCGCAGATGGTGAGTTTGCGTGGTTTACCGATACCGTGACGGGTGTGGTGATGCGCTGGGCGCTGGATAACGACGGCTGGCCGCAAGGCGAGCCGCAGCCTTGGGCGGACTTTTTCTCCAGCCAAGGTAATCCCGATGGCGCGGTGATGGATAGCGAAGGCTGCCTATGGCTAGCGCTGTGGGGGGCTGGGCAGGTCGTTCGTCTGGATCCTAACGGTGAAATAATAGGCCGCGTCGAGCTGCCGGTCAGCCAACCCTCCTGCCCGGCGTTTGCAGGCCCTGATCTGAAAACGCTGTATATCACCACGGCGCAAGAGGGATTCAGTGCTGAGCAGCTGGCCCAAGAGCCCACCGCAGGCTCGCTCTATGTGGTCGAAACCGGCATCAAAGGCCTAGCCGAACCGCCGCTACGTCTGGCATAACTCTCCCACGAACCTCCCAGCAAAAGGCCCCACTAGCGGATACTAGCGGGGCCTTTCTGTTACGGCTTCACCTATTACCTACAAGGCGGGCAATCAGCCAGCAAAGCTAATATACATAACGATCACTAACACGACCAAAACGATACCGGCGGGTACCGCCCCTTTCCAGGGTGTTAGATCCACATCGCCGCTGTGCTCCTGAATCCAGTCGGTTTCCCTTGGGCGCACCTTGCCGATAATCAGCATCACCGCCACCAGTAATACAAAGACCAGCGCCACGAAGTGGAACTCGTGCATGATCTGCGGCAGCAATGTAAACGGTGGCACAAAGTAACCGGCGGCGATCAATAAGCAGCCGCCGATCAGGGCGATTTTGGCCGCCATTGGCGGAACACGTTTGGTTAGCAGCCCGACCAGCACCACGGCAAGAATCGGAATAAAGTAAATCGCGTTCATCTTCTGCAGGTAGCCAAACAGGCTCTCCTGACCTGCCAGCAGTGGCGCAATGATCATGGTGAGAATGGCCATGATCCAGCCAAACACTTTACCCGACTTAACCACCTGCTCTTCCGTGGCCTCTTTATTCAGCACACCTTTATAGATGCCCAGGCTGAAAATCGTGGTGGTGCTGTTAAGCGCTGAGTTAAACGACGACAGGATCGCACCGACCATCACCGCAGCGAAAAACCCGGTGAGGTACGGCGGCAGTACGTTAAAAACCAAATGACCGTAGGCTTCATCGGCACGCACACCCTGATCGGCATAAAGGTGATAAGCAATGATGCCAGGCAGTACTAGGTAGAGCGGTCCCAGCAGCTTGAAGAGACCGGTCAGCAGCACGCCCTTCTGACCTTCGGCAAGGTTTTTGGCTGCAAAGGTACGCTGAATAATCTGCTGGTTGGTGCTCCAGTAGAACAGGTTAATCAGGAAAACGCCGGTAAACAGGGTAAAGAACGGCACCTGCTGTTCAGCACCGCCAATCGAATTAAGCTTATCCGGGTCAGCCTCTTTAAGGATGCTCCAACCCTCCATGATGCCGCTGCCGTCACTCACGGCCTGCAGGCCGAAATAGACGATCACAAAACCGCCGATCAGGAGGCCAACACCGTTGAGCGTGTCGGATACTGCAACCGTGCGCAGGCCACCAAACAGGGCATACACGGAACCGATAATACCGACGATCCACACCGTTAGCCAAAGCAGCGTCGTCGAAGACTCAATGCCGGTTAATCCCTGTAGATCGAGCATGCCCTGCAGGCCGATGGCACCTGAATAGAGAATGATCGGTAGCAGAATCACCGCGTAAGCAATCAAGAAGATGATATTGGTGATTAGCTGAGTCGTTTTATCGAAACGAATTTCGAGAAGCTGCGGCAGCGTAGCAATACCACTTTTCAAAAACCGCGGAAGGAAGAATAGCGCCAACGCCACTAGGGCGATAACCGCGACCACTTCCCAGGCCATTACGCTTAAACCATCAGAAAAGGCCGCCCCATTGAGCCCCACCATTTGCTCGGTGGAGAGGTTGGTCATCAATAGAGAGCCGGCAATCAGCGGGAAGGTTAGCGTACGTCCGGCAAGAAAGTAGCCGCTGGTGCTTGAGTGGTCATCTCGGCGGGTGATCCGCCAAGTGATAAAGGCGACAAGCCCTGTAAAAAACAGGAAGGACGCCAAGGTCAACGCGTGCATTTTGACTCACCTCATCATCATTGTAAGTGGCACGCACCTTTATGTATGCGCGAATAGCGAAATGTCAGACAAATCTTGCCGTCATTTTAATTGAGCTGAATATAGCCCGTTATACGTCTTTGGTCGTACGCAGGCGGTTACGATACGCGAATGACAAAACTTCACTATAAAAAAACCCTAGCAATGGTTAAAACCATAACTAGGGTATGCATTTATGCGGCCCGCGACGGGTTGCTAGTGGATGCCTATTTAGTGATGAAAGCGCTCCGCGGACTGGCGGGCCAGCTCACGGATGCCATCCCAATCTTCCGCTTCCACCATTGCTTTGGGTGTTAGCCAGGAGCCACCTACGCACATCACATTGGGCAGCGATAGATAATCATCGGCGTTGTCGACGGTGATACCGCCAGTGGGACAGAAGCGGGCTTCAGGAATCGGCGCGCCAAACGCTTTGATGGCTTTGGCTCCACCGCTGGATTCCGCCGGGAAGAACTTGAACCGACGGTAACCGTACTGCCAGCCGGTCATTAGTTCAGAAACTGTCGAGACCCCCGGCAGCATGGGCACCGGGCTTTCAACGCCGTAACGATAGAGGGCTTCCGTTGCGCCTGGTGTTACTACAAAGTCAGCGCCAACCTGCTCGGCCTGGCGGTACTGGGCGGGCGTCAGTACCGTGCCCACGCCAATGCTGGCACCGGGCAACGCTTCACGCATACGCTTCACTGCTTCAAGCGCGCAGTCAGTGCGCAGGGTAATTTCCAATACGGTTAAGCCACCCTCTACCAGGGCGCGGCCTAGCGGTACCGCATCTTCCAAACGCTCGATAGTGATGACCGGAATCACCTCGGCTTTCAAGCAGATGCTATCCAGCTCTGCAGTGCGTGTAGAAGGTAACTGTTTGTCGATAGTCATTAGTGAGTCTCCAAGCAACTTATTATTGGCTAAGGCAGTTAGCGCTCAAGGCGCCCAATAAATGGCCAGTGGGCAGGTTAAAAAGGCACGAATAGGCAGTTGACGAACATCGTCGCCACTTAGTGCCTTGGCCAATACGGCGCGTTTATCATCGCCGGTAATATGCAGAATATGCCGCCGTGCCTGATGGAGGCGATCGGCCGAAAAAGTAATCCGGGGTTGCGGCTGACTAGGCGTTCTGACCGCCACTAACAGTTCCTCCGTGGCAAGTGCCAGGGTCAATTCAGGACTGTCGGGAAACAGTGATGCCGTATGGCCATCACCGCCCATGCCTAGAATCACCACGCTGGCAGGCCACGCTAGCGTTTCTGCTTGCTTGGCAACTTCATCGACGCCCTCTTCAGGTGTAGCCGCGCTGCAAGTTAACGGTATAAAAGTGGCTGCCGATGCCTCGCCCTGTAGCAGATGCTCACGCACCAGCTTGGCGTTGCTATCGCTGCTCTGCTCGTCTACCCAACGCTCATCGGCCAGCGTTACATCTACCCGCTCCCAGGGCAGCGATTTGGCCGCCAGCGCCTTAAAAAAAGGCACTGGCGTAGAACCACCAGAAACCACCAGCAGGGCGCGTTCCTGGTGGTTCAAATCGTCTTGCAGACCCTGAAACACGGCTTCGGCAAGCTGCTCGGCCAACTGTTGGCGTGCTTGACTCATATTAATAATCCTCGTACCAGCTGCGGCCATCCTGGGTAATCATGGCGATGGAGGCGACTGGCCCCCAAGAGCCTGCGGGATAACGACGCGGGGGCATGTCGCGTTTTTTCCAGCCATCGATGAGCTGGTCGCACCAACGCCAGGCGTGTTCAATTTCATCGCGACGCACGAACAGGTACTGCTGGCCTTTCATGACTTCGAGCAGCAGGCGTTCGTAAGCATCGGGTATCCGCGATTTGGGAAATGCGCTGTTGAAGTCCAAATGCAGCGGACCCGGGCGCAGGCGCATGCCTTTATCCAAACCGCTATCTTTGGTCAATACTTGCAGGGCAATACCCTCCTCCGGCTGCAGGCGAATAATCAACTTATTAGAGGCGATGCCGCGCTGATCCGGGTCGAAGATATAGTGGGGCTGCTGACGGAAGTGAATAACGATCTGCGAGAGCTTCTCCGGCATCCGTTTACCGGTGCGCAAGTAGAACGGCACGCCTGCCCAGCGCCAGTTAGCCACTTCGGTTTTCATGGCCACAAAGGTTTCGGTCTGGCTCTGGGTGTTGGCGCCCTCTTCTTCCAGGTAACCCGGCACCGACTGGCCATCGCTAGTGCCCGCGATATATTGACCTCGTACTACATCGCGACCAAGCGCCTCGCCCACAAACGGTTTAAGTGCTTTAAGCACCTTGACCTTTTCATCGCGAATGGCATCGGCATCCAGGTTAGAGGGCGGATCCATGGCGATTAAGCACAGCAGCTGCAGCAGGTGGTTTTGCACCATATCGCGTAGCTGACCCGCCTCATCGAAATAGCCCCAGCGCCCTTCGATACCTACCTTTTCGGCAACGGTAATTTCCACATGAGAGATATTGTTCTGGTTCCACTGGGTGCCAAACAGCGGGTTGGCAAAACGCAGTGCGATCAGGTTCTGTACGGTCTCTTTACCCAAATAGTGGTCGATGCGGTAAATCCGCGACTCGGGGAACACTTCACCAATTGCGTCGTTAATTTCGACCGAGGAGTGCAGGTCGTAACCGATGGGTTTCTCAACCACCACGCGGGACTCATCATCCAGGCTTTTACTGGCCTGCAGGTGACGGCAGATATCGCCATAAATAGGTGCTCCAACGGAAAGATAGACCACCATTGGGCGCGGTGAGCCCTTTCGCCACTGGCGAATGGCGTCGTAACCTTCAACGCTGGAAAAATCGAGTTTCAAATAATCTAGGCGGGCGAGAAAACGCTCGAGGCTCTGCTTATCCTGCTCGCTGCTTTTCAGCCGTTTTTGCAGCGCATCGTTAACCATTTTTCGGAATGATGCAGCGTCGTGCTCATGGCGAGCCAGCCCCATAATGCGCGTGCTTTCAGGCATCAAGCCTTCGCGATCAAGATGGTATAAGGCAGGAAATAGCTTGCGCATGGCAAGATCACCCAGCGCTCCAAACAGCGCTAAATCAATAGCGTGATTCGGATCGCCCAGCGGTGCACCTTGGGAAGCAGTGGACTGGCTCATCGTCACTCCTGTTTATAATTAGGCATCTAATGTAGTTAGATTACCTAAAATCTACCGTAAAGGGGGCATTATACGCAATAATTCGTGTAATTTTACTACAAAATAACCACGGTTTCTGCTCTATCAACGCACTCAGCACTTCATATCAATCCTTCTCCTTCCACTTTTACTCTACGCCCTTGATATACGCCACTGCTACGCCCCCTAAGGAGGAGGTGACCTTGCGCATAATTGGCCACTCTGCGGAAGTTGATAAATAAATGACCACAACAACAATGAGGTTATTACTCGATGGCAACGCTACGCTACTTTATCAGACCGCTACTCACAGCCACTTTGGCTGCCAGCGCTACCCTGCCAGCCTTCGCGTTCGAAGATGACCGCCTAACGATCTGGATGGGCGACAACAAAGGCCAGCAAGGCATTCAACTGCTGGCTGAGCAGTTTCTTGAAGAGACGGGCATAGAAGTTGAGGTGGTCTTTCCGGATAACCTGACCGACCGTTTTCAACAGGCGGCGGGCAGTGGCCAAGGGCCGGACATCGTGATCTGGGCCCACGACCGGATGGGCGAGTGGGCACAAAGTGGCTTACTAAAACAGGTAGCGCCTAGTGACAGCTTTCGCGAGTCTTTTTACGACTTCACCTGGGAAGCCGCCCTGTGGAATGGCGAAACCTACGGCTACCCCATTTCAGTGGAATCACTCGGTCTCATTTATAACAAAGCCTTGGTGGACACCCCGCCGGAGAGCTTTGCCGAGTTAATGCAGCTGGACAAGACGCTTGCCCAAGAGGGTAAAAAAGCCATCCTGTTCGACTACAGCGAGCCCTACTACGGCTGGACGCTGCTAGCCGCGAACGGGGGCTACCCGTTTAAACAAACTGACGCAGGCTACGACGTTACCGATATTGGCGTTAACAACGAAGGTGCCGTGCAAGGTGCAGAGCTGTTAGTCGAGCTTATCGAAAGCGACGTGGTGCCGCGAGGTACCGACTACAGCATCATGGATAATCGCTTTAACAAGGGCGAAGTAGCAACCATGATCAGCGGCCCCTGGGCCTGGCCAAACCTTGAGCGCAGTGGCATTGATTACGGCGTCGCCTTGCTGCCCAAGGTGGGCGACGAACGTGCCAAGCCCATGTTTGGCGTTATGACGGCAATGATCAACTCGGCCTCACCCAATGACTTTCTGGCCGTCGAGTTCCTGGAAAACTACCTGCTCAGCGAGGAGGGTATGCGCACCTTCAACAGCGATGGGTCGCTGGGGGCTGTGGCCCACATCGACTATCAAGCGGAACTGGCCGACAACCCCAATATTGCCGCCACGCTTGAAAACGCCGAAGTTGGCATGCCGATGCCGAACATTCCCGAAATGGGCGCCTTTTGGGCAGCCATGGAGCCCGCGCTGCAAAACATCGGCAGCGGGCGTCAATCACCCCAAGAAGCGTTGGATGCCGCCGCGCGGCGTATGCGTCAGTAGCCACTCGCCTTTCCTTCACTGCCCGACCATGGCACACCGCTGGCAAGGCCGGGCAGTTTCGCAGGACATCTTTCATGTTTACCACGAATGCTTCGCGGGGCTTGCCCCGCCACCGCTCCCGCCATGTGGCCGAACGCTATTCCCGCTGGGCAATGCGCAGCTTGATCGGGCTGATGGTACTGGCCCTGCTTTGGCTGGTGATGGCCTTTTACATGCACGGCCAGTGGGTATTTGCGCTGCTTTTTTTGGTGCTTGGCACGTCGCTGGGCGTGGTGTTCAGCCGACGTTCGCTGATGAGCCACCGGTATATTTTCCCTGCCGTGGCCGGGCTTGGCGTGTTTGTCATTTTCCCGCTGGTGTATACCGTCGGCATCAGCTTCAGCAACTACAGCTCGGACAATCTGCTTAGCCAGGAGCGCGTACGCGCACAACTGACCAATCAAACCTACCAGGCAGAAGGCGCTGCCTTTTCCTATGCGCTTTACCAGGAAGGCGAGCTGGTGCGCCTTTACCTGGAAAGCGACGCCCCTGCGGGCGACAACGACCGGCTACTATCCGCCGCGCTCAACCTAACTAACAGCGAAGTTCGTCGCGTTCCAACCCAAGCCGTAGACGGCCCGCCCGAAGGTGAGCCGCTTCCCATGCGCGCAGCCATCCAGGCCCGCGACGCCCTCCAGGCGCTGCGCCTGCAAACACCCGGGGGCACTGAGCTGCGCATGGCGGGCCTGCGCCAGTTCGCGCCAATGATCGACCGCTATGAGATTCGTGACAACGGCAGCCTCTACGATCGGCAGGAGGATCAGGTGCTGACGCCGGACAACGATATCGGCTTTTTCGTCACCGAAAACGGAGAACGCATCACCCCCGGGTGGCCGGTGAACGTGGGCTTCACCAACTACACCAAGATTTTCACCGACCCGGATATTCGCGGGCCGTTTATGCAGATTTTTGTCTGGACCTTCGTATTTGCCGGGCTCACCGTACTGTTCACGCTGGCCGTGGGGTTTGTCCTCGCCTCGCTGCTGCAGTGGGATCAGCTCAAGGGCAAGGCGGTCTATCGGACGCTACTGATACTGCCCTACGCGGTTCCAGCGTTTATTTCGATTCTGATTTTCAAAGGCATGTTCAATCAGCATTTTGGTGAAGTGAACATGATTCTGGAGGCACTGTTCGGCATTTCCCCAGAATGGTTTACCGACCCCTGGCTGGCCCGAACCATGCTGCTGATCGTCAACACCTGGCTGGGCTACCCCTATATGCTTCTGCTGTGCATGGGGCTGATTCAGTCGATCCCCGGCGATCTTTACGAGGCCTCGGCGGTAGACGGCGGCGGGCCGATCACCAACCTGATGAAGATCACCCTGCCGCTGATCATCAAACCGCTCACACCGCTGTTAATCGCCGCCTTTGCTTTTAACTTCAATAATTTCGTGTTGATTGCGCTGCTCACCGGGGGCAGCCCGGACATTCTGGGTGCCAGCACGCCCGCGGGCACCACCGACCTGCTGGTGAGCTACACCTACCGAATCGCCTTCCAGGATGCTGGCCAAAACTTCGGCCTGGCGGCGGCGATTGCCACGCTGATCTTTCTGCTGGTGGTGGGCATGTCGGTCATCAATCTGCGGCTTTCCAAGGTTAAGGTTTAGGAGGTTTACTATGGCGATGGTTCAACCCCGCTCCATTCGCTCACGGCGATGGGGCGCCCATTTGGCGCTGATCGGCTTTGTTTCACTGATCGTGTTTCCGCTGCTTTTGGTGATTTCAATTTCGTTTCGTGAGGGCAACTTTGCCTCGGGGAGCTTGATCCCCGAGCGTTTCTCTCTTGAACACTGGGCGCTGGCCTTGGGTATTCCCTGGGAGCGCGCCGACGGCAGCGTGATCCAGCCGCCCTTCCCCGTGCTGCTGTGGCTATGGAACTCGATCAAAGTCGCCGTGGTGTCCTCGCTGCTGATTTTAATGCTTGCCACCACCAGTGCCTACGCCTTTGCCCGTATGCGCTTTAAGGGCAAGGAGCCGCTGTTGAAAGGCATGCTGATTTTCCAAATGTTCCCAGCAGTATTGTCGCTGGTGGCACTCTACGCGCTGTTCGACCGGCTGGGTCAGTTCGTCGGCTGGCTGGGGATAAACACCCACGGCGCGCTGATTGTCGCTTCCCTGGGCGCAGTGGCGCTGCATATATGGACGATCAAGGGCTACTTCGAATCCATCGACGGGTCGCTCGAAGAAGCCGCCATGGTGGACGGGGCAAGCACTTGGCAGGCGTTTCGCTACATCCTGCTGCCGCTGTCGGTGCCGATTCTGATGGTGGTGTTCATCCTGGCGTTTGTGATGAGCATCATGGAGTACCCCATGGCCTCGGTGCTGCTGGTGGATGAGCATAAGCTCACCCTGGCGGTGGGCGCCCAGCAGTACCTGGCCGACCATAATCAGCGCTGGGGCGACTTCGCCGCCGCTGCCGTGCTCTCGGGGCTGCCAATCACCGTGGCGTTCCTGATCTGCCAGCGTTGGATTATTGGTGGATTAACCGCCGGGGGCGTTAAAGGTTAAATCTAACGAAGGTGTTTAGCTAGCTTGCCCAAACCCAGCGCTCTGCTGGGTTTTTTTGTTTTTTTACAGACTTTTTATGGAAGGTCATGGTGTCATGGCGGATGTTAAGAATACTAAACGGCGAGCTGGGCATATGACTCCATTCACACCATGGTTTTACCGTAGCAGGTATGTGTATCGGCACTGGGCACCTGTTTTTAAAATCATTTCGATTCTCTGGGTTGTGCTAGCGCTGTTCATGCTAGTGCCTTTCGTCGTACTGCTGATTGAAAGAGACCCTGACGCACCTGCCTTCGGTGTTTCCATTCTAATTGTACTTGGCGCCGCAGCGCTTACCTGGTTACTCACCTATCGCGCAGCTTTAGAGTTGAAGCCATGGCAGATGTTTATTCTTACCGCCGCCAGTTGGGTCACCATTAGCGGTTTTGCCAGCCTGCCGCTGGTGCTGGGCGCCCCACAGTTAACCTTCACCAATGCGGTGTTTGAATCGGTATCAGCGATAACTACGACGGGATCCACGATTCTGGTCGGTATTGAGCACTTTTCCGATGGATTGAAGCTATGGCGAGGGCTCATGCAATGGATGGGCGGCATCGGCATTATCGTCATGGGTATTGCGATTTTGCCGTTTCTTAAAGTAGGTGGTATGCGGTTGTTTCACACCGAGTCGTCCGACTGGTCGGATAAAGTGATGCCACGCACTGGCGGTATTGCCAAAGCGACGCTAACGATCTATGTCAGCCTAACCCTGGTCGCGATTGGTAGTTATTGGTTCGGCGGGATGACGCTCTTAGACGCCACCGTACATGGTATGACGTCGCTTTCTACCGGCGGCTTTGCCAATTCCGACGCTTCCTTCGGCGCCTATAGCGAACAGCCATGGCTGCTGTGGATGGCCAGTTTTTTCATGCTGAGCGGTGCGCTTCCCTTTGTACTGTATATCCGTTTTATACGCGGGTCGCGCAGTGCCCTATGGAACGATCAGCAGGTACTTGGGCTGTTAAAGCTCTTGATGGCCGCGATTTTGCTACTCAGTGTCTGGCGCATCACCCAGGGCAACAACTGGTTTGAATCGCTCACCCACGTTACCTTTAACATTATTTCAGTGGTAACCACCACCGGCTATGCATCGGATGATTACACCCAGTGGGGGGCGCTGCCGGTGGTCGCTTTTTTCTACCTGACCTTTGTGGGCGGCTGCAGCGGCTCTACTAGCGGCGGAATGAAAATCTTCCGGTTTCAGATTGCTTCTTTAATGCTGCTTAACCAGTTGCGTTACCTCATCCATGCCAATGGTGTGTTTACCACTCGCTATAACCATCAGCCGGTCACCAGTGATATCTCGCGCAGCGTAGTGGCCTTCTCGTTCTTCTTTTTTATCACCATAGCGGCACTGGCGTTGAGCCTCTCTGCCCTGGGGTTGGATTTAGTCACCGCTCTTTCCGGTGCCGCCACCGCAGTCACCAATGTGGGCCCTGGTCTAGGCGATATCATCGGCCCCGCAGGTAATTTTGCCCCTCTACCCGACGCGGCGAAATGGTTGCTATGCATTGGCATGCTGATGGGGCGGTTAGAAATACTCACCGTCGTGGTGTTACTGACCCCAATGTTCTGGCGACGCTAGCCGGATATCTTGAAGGACGTTCGTGAAGGACAATCGTGTCATGACACTTAGAAAACCAATATTCAAACCCTTTAGGCAGATTGCGAACCAGTTGCGCTTGCCAATGTCGTCAGAAATCCTGATTGCGCTGGCGAGCACGCTAATTGCTCTGCTAATCGCCTGGGGGCTATATACCTGGCTAGCCTTGGCTAATCTTTCGCTGATTTTTCTTACCGCGGTTCTCGCCAGTGCGGTGTTAGCAGGAAGCTACGCAGCTCTGCTATGTGCCGTACTGGGGTTTCTGACGTTTAATTTTTGCTTCACCGTTCCGCACTTTTCGTTAGCGGTTGAAGAGCAAGAGCAACTGCTAACACTGCTGTTCTTTCTATTAGTCGCACTGGTAGTCGGCAAGCTCGCCGGGGATAGCCGCCAACGCTTGCTGGAGCTTAGTGCCGCTCGCTTGGCTGAAGAGCAGGAGAGGTTGCGTTCAGCGCTGCTATCGTCGATTTCCCACGACCTGCGTACTCCGCTAGCGTCGATTATTGGCGCGGCCAGCTCGCTTCGCACTCTGGATGCACAGCTCAGCCAACAGGATCGCTTTGCGTTACTAGATGGCGTATTAAGCGAAAGTGAACGCCTTAACCGCTATATACAAAATTTGTTGGACATGACCCGATTAGGCCATGGCGACATGAAAATCGAGCGCGACTGGGTGGCATTTGATGATTTAGTTACTTCTGCGCGGAAGCGATTGGGCAGCGCCCTTGAAGGCTTCCAAGTAGAGCAGCACTGGTCAAAAGAGCTACCACTACTTTACGTTCACCCCGCCCTGATCGAGCAAGCGCTGGTCAACGTACTTGAAAACGCGGCGCGCTTTTCCCCCCTCCATGGCCGTATCACTATTGAGGCCCAGTGTAGCGATGAGAACAGCGACGGAGATCATTCCGTCCTGCAGTTTTCGGTTAGCGACCAAGGCCCTGGCATACCCGCAGCGCTGCGCGAGCGCGTGTTCGATATGTTTGTCACCGGTAACGAAGGGGACCGCAGCCTGCACGGCAGCGGCCTGGGGCTGGCGATTTGTCGGGGAATGCTTGGCGCCCACGCGGGTCAAATTCATGCAAGCCCAGGGCCTGACGGTGTTGGCACCCGAATTACCATGACGCTGCCGCTATCGGCACCCAGCAAAGAGGCCGAGGATGACCACTGATCCAGCACGCGTCTTAGTGATTGATGACGAACCACACATTCGCCACTTTTTACGTATCAGCCTCACTTCCCAAGGCTTTCAGGTGATTGAGGCGGCCAGTGGTCGCGAAGGGCTGGAAAAACTCAATGCGACTGCCCTCGCGCCCAATGCCGACATTGTTTTGCTGGATCTTGGTTTGCCGGATATGGATGGTCAGCAGGTGCTGGATGCGATCCGCCAGCACAGCGAGATACCCGTGATCATTGTGTCAGTGCGCGGTAATGAGACTGAAAAAGTGCGCGCTCTGGATAATGGTGCAAGCGACTACGTCACCAAGCCCTTCGGCATTCAAGAGCTGCTGGCACGTATTCGAGCCCTATTAAGGCGTCGCGCCAGCCCAACCGTTCAGCGTTTCCAACACGGCGGTTTGATGGTCGACCTGGCCGCTTACCAAGTGAGCATGCACGGCGAGGCAATTCATCTGACGCCTAAAGAGTTCGCTGTTCTGGCACAGCTTATTGCCTCCGCTGGGCGTGTGGTCACGCAAACGCAGCTATTGCGCCAGGTGTGGGGCCCAACCCACCAGGAAGATACCCACTATTTACGCATCGTGGTGAGCAAGCTACGTCAAAAACTAGGTGACGACCCCCAATCACCGACCCTATTACAAACCGAACCCGGCATCGGTTACCGACTCTTTCTTGAGCCCGACAGTGAGGACAAGACCCTATGAAAATCATCATTCTCGGCGCCGGCCAGGTCGGCGGCACATTGGCAGAGCACCTCGCCCGCGAGGAGAACGACATCACTGTCGTTGATACTGACGCCAAAAAACTGCGTGAGCTGCACACCAAAATCGACATTCGCACCGTTACCGGGGCGGGCTCCTACCCCATTGTGCTGCGCCAGGCAGGCTGCGAAGACGCCGATATGTTGATCGCTGTCACCAACAGCGACGAGATCAATATGATCGCCTGCCAGGTCGCCCATACGCTGTTTCGCACCCCCACTAAGATCGCCCGGGTGCGTGCCACGGCGTATTTAACCCGCAAAGGGCTATTCGCCCACGAAGCGATTCCCATTGATGTACTGATCAGCCCCGAGCAGGTAGTGACCGACCATGTGCGCCGTCTGATCGAGCACCCCGGGGCCCTACAGGTGCTGGAATTTGCCGGTGGCTTGGTTCAGCTGGTGGCGGTAAAGGCCTTCTACGGCGGCCCGCTGGTAGGCCAAGACCTGGCCTTTCTACGCCGCCATATGCCCAACGTGGATACCCGCGTGGCGGCGATTTACCGGCGTAATCGGCCAATTATCCCCCGTGGCGATACGGTCATCGAAGCCGACGACGAAGTGTTTTTCCTCGCTGCCCGGCGGGATATTCGCGCGGTAATGAGCGAGCTGCGCCGCGTCGAGCGGGACTTCCGTCGGGTAGTGATTGCCGGGGGCGGCAATATCGGCGAACGCTTGGCAGAGCATTTGGAGCATAGTCACCAGGTTAAAATCATCGAACACAGCCTGGATCGCTGCACCACGCTCTCTGAGCGTTTGGATCGCACCGTGGTGCTCCACGGCAGCGCCACGAGCAAGCGTTTGCTGGAAGAAGAGAACATCGAAGAGTGCGATATCTTCTGCGCGCTGACCAACGACGACGAGGTCAATATCATGTCGTCGCTACTCGCCAAGCGTTTGGGGGCGAAGAAGGTGCTGACGCTGATCAACAACGCCGCCTATGTGGACTTGGTGCAGGGGGGCGAGATCGATATCGCTATTTCTCCCCAGCAGGCGACCATTGGCAGCCTGCTGACCCACGTGCGCCGGGGCGATATCGTCAACGTCCACTCGCTGCGCCGGGGCGCCGCCGAGGCCATTGAAGCCATCGCCCACGGCGACAAGCAGTCATCAAAAGTGGTAGGCCGTACCATCCGCGATATCGCACTGCCCGACGGCACCACCATCGGTGCGATTGTGCGCGGCACGGAAGTCACCATCGCCCACGGCGACAAGCCGTCATCAAAAGTGGTAGGCCGTACCATCCGCGATATCGCACTGCCCGACGGCACCACCATCGGTGCGATTGTGCGCGGCAAGGAAGTCATCATCGCCCACGGCGATGTGATGGTTGAGAGCGGTGACCACGTGATTCTATTCGTGATCGACAAGCGCCGCATTCGCGACGTGGAGCGCCTGTTCCAGGTCGGCTTGACGTTCTTTTAACTGGCGCTTTTGAGTGGCTAAATCTCGACCGCGCGGCCAATAAACTCAATCGGCCCGGTGGGCAGGCCGGTTGGTGAGCCGGTTTCGTCTTCCAGCGTTAGCTCAAATAGCTGGTTATCCTCAAGAGGCGGCAGTTCATCCAAGCGCAAACGGATCGGCTGCCCTGGCTCCACTAAACCCAGCGATACCGGGGCCTGCCACTCATCTGCTTTGGTCCAAAACTCAAGCGCTTTACCTTCAGGTACTTCGAAAGTACCCAATGGGATCAGCTCGATTTCCTGGCGTGATGAGGCCTGCACTACCCAACCCGCTGACTGCGTTTGCGGAGCAAGCAGAACCACCATGTACTCGGGGGTCGTCGGTTCAGTTACTTCATTGGCCAGCATTACGCCCAATACTAACGCCGCCGCTAAGCCAAACCCGGCAGCGCCGCGCCAAAGCGGCAGGCTGTGCAGCATGCGGCGAGGTCTTGGCGGCACGACAGAGGCAGGTCGAGCACGCTTAGCAAGCGCTTCCCGTGACGCTAAGCTGCGCTCAATACGCGGCCATAAATTGTCAGAAGGCGTTACCGGGTCGGTGATAGCGGTATAGGGCAAGAAACGCTCTTCCCAAGCCATCACGGCTTGTTGCAATTCAGGCTCGTTAGGTAGCCGGGCCTCTAGCGCCTTACGCTGCTCTAACGAAAGCGTACCCAGCACGTATTCACCCGCTAAAGTATGGTCGTCTTGGTGTTCGTGCTGACTGGGGCGGCTCATGCCATACACTCCCGTAGGCGCAGCAAACTGCGTTTGATCCAGGCTTTTACGGTTCCCAGCGGCGCGCCGGTATGCGCCGCAATTTCCGCATGACTAAGGCCGTCAACATAGGCATGGAGTACGCAGTTACGCCGCTCAGGCTCAAGCGCTTCCAAACAGCTATCCATCCGCTGGCCGGTCTGCCAATCGAAGGCTTCATCGGCAACGAAGGCGTGCTGAAAATGTTCATCGAGATCTAATTCGGTGGGATCGTGATTATCAAAAGTGACTTCACGGTCGCGATAACGGATAGCGTTCAGTGCCAGGTGACGCGCCACGCTAAATATCCACGTCCGCGCGGATCCTTTGGCGGGATCAAAACTATCGGCATGCTGCCAAATATTAAGACAGGCATCGTGGACAATATCCTCGGCCATACCACGATCCTTGACGATTCTTATGACGACGCCTAATAGTCGGGCACCTTCATGAACATAGAGTTGGTGCAAGGCGTCATGCTCGCCACGGGCACAGTTGGCTAATGCCGCAGCATGATCAAATTCTGAATACACGTCAGTCAAACCCTAGCTCCCTGGTGACGGCACCGACGCCAGTCGTCGTTCTCAGAGACAGCATAGCCGCTGGGGACTCGACAGACGAGCCCCCAGCGGAATTAACATTCCAGTCGACTTATTCAGCAACCCAGAAGATATAGTCCGCCTGGTAGGTCACTACCGCGGTGGCTCCGTCGTGATCCATATCGCAGGTGACGTCCGGGGCAACACCACCCTGGGTGTTCAGGCGCTGAATGTAGCTAACACCGCTCATAGCACCTTCGCCTTCAGCCGGGTTGGCTTCCACAAATTGAAGTGGAATGTTGCCATCACCATTAGCGGCCGTGGCTAGCTGAGTGCCGGTAATTTTTGAGCCATCCAACGCTTCCCAGGTGGCTGGCGGGCCGTAATAGCTTCCTACCTGTGTGCCTTCGCTGTCGTTAAGCGCAGCGTGGGGGCCTTTGAATACCCAGCCCATGTTGCCGTCGTCCTGGGTTTCGCACATGTAGGTAATAGCGCCAACGCCTACGGTTTCGAGAGCGACGGTGTTGCCGTCCGGCACCTGGACTTCCGCGGGCGTCATGTCTGCCAGCGCGACGTGACTGAAGGATGCAATCAAGGTAGCGGCGAGTGCTGCACGCGTAAGAGGTTGGATGGTCATTTTCAGTCTCCTAAAAGGGTTTTTATCAGCCGCCTTAAATAGCGCCTGTATAGGGATTACCCGCGAGGAGACGTATTGGATGCACTTTTATTGAAAAAAATAAGATGGGCGATTATTGGCTTACCCCATCTACCACCACCTGCCGCGGGCAGGCACTCCCCTGTAGATCAAAAAGATGGCAATGCTGGCCCGCTAAACCCAAGTCGATCGTTTGGCCTTCGGTTAGTTGCGTTAAGCCATCCAAACGCTGGGTTAAGGTAGCGTCTATACCGTCTACCTGCAGATGCGCCAGGGTTTCGTAACCCAGCTTTTCCGCCACCATTAATCTCGCTGTCAGCCGAGCCTCCGCCTGTTCGGGCGATACAAAATCTTCTGCCCGCAATCCCAAAGTGGCGCCATCACCGGAATGGAGGTGCTTGCCATTGACCGCGACCGTCAGTGTCTCCCCGTTAGGCAAACGCACCACCGTTTGGCGCTCACCTGGGTCGACTACCGTAACCGGGAAGGTATTGATGCGCGGCGAACCGATAAACTCCGCTACCTCTAAGGTTTTGGGAAAGTGATAAAGCGAGAGAGGCGCACCTACCTGGGCGATTCTTCCCCGGGAAAGCAGCACAATGCGGTCAGCCAGCGTCATCGCCTCCACTTGGTCGTGAGTCACGTAGATCATGGTGGCGTTCAAGCGCTTATGCAGCGCAGCGATCTGCACCCGCATATCCACCCGCAGCGCGGCGTCCAGGTTAGAGAGCGGCTCATCGAACAGAAACACGGCAGGCTCTTTGACCAGCGTGCGGCCAATGGCTACCCGCTGGCGCTGACCGCCGGAGAGGTCTTTAGGCTTACGCTCCAATAGCTCGGTGAGATGCAGCATCTCAGCGGCGTGTTGAACGCGGCGACGAATTTCCGCTTTGTCGGTGCGGGCCAGCTTCAGGCCAAAGGCCATATTCTCGGCCACGCTCATATGCGGGTAGAGGGCGTAGGATTGGAACACCATGCCGATGTCCCGCTCCTGGGGCGGAATCTCGTTGATTCGCTGACCATCCAGCTGCATATCCCCTTCGCTGATATCTTCAAGCCCGGCAATCATGCGCAGCAGCGTGGATTTTCCGCAGCCGGAGGGGCCAACAAACACCACGAACTCGCCGTCTTCGATGGTGAGATCGATATCCCGCGAGACTTCCACGCCATCAAAAGATTTACCGATACCACTTAGCGTTAGACGTCCCATAGTGCGTTCTCCTCTAGCTGGGAGCAGCGGGCAATGGCCACGCCATAGGGCGGAAGGGACAGTTGCGGAAGCGACAGTTGGCTGCCCTGCCACTCACCGGTTAGCCACGCGGGGGCACCGGCAATGGCTTCAGCGCCTTCAGGCGCCGAACGGGTGACCGTTCGACCGCTAAAATTCAGAGCAATTAGTAACCGTGTTTGCTGGTAGGTGCGCTCAAGACAGAGCACATCGTCACGCACAGCGTGATAGCGCACATCGCCCTTCACCAACGCAGGCTGAGTACGACGGAAGGCTAAAAAATCGCGGTAGGCATTGAGCAATGAATCAGTGTCGTTATCTTGCTGATCAACAGCGAGATTAGCATGAGTATTAGGCACCGGCAGCCAAGGTGTGGCGCTGCTAAAGCCCGCATGATGGGCATCGGCCTGCCAGGGGTGCGGTGTTCGGCAGCCATCGCGGCCTTTATAAGCGGGCCAGAAGGTAATTCCCGCAGGGTCAACCAACTGTTCAAACGTTAGCTGAGCTTCGGGCAGACCCAGCTCTTCACCTTGATAAAGGCATACGCTACCGCGCTGAGTGAGTAGAAACACCATATAAAGGCGCAGCTTATCCAGCTGCCCTTCTGCCTGCCAGCGAGTTGCCAGCCGCGTCACGTCGTGGTTGCCCAGCGCCCAGCAGGGCCAGCCATCGCCAATGCGTGCTTCCATTTCGGTTAGCGTTTCGTGCAAGTAGCCGGGGTCAGATTTATCGGTGAGCAGGTTGAACGAATAACACATGTGTAGCCGCTTGCCGCCCTGGGAGTACTCCGCCATCACGCCCAAGGCGTCGTCATCGCCTACCTCGCCCACGCTGGTGGTACCGGGGTACTCATCCAACAGAGCGCGCAGCCGCTCCAGAAACACCAGGTTTTCGGGCTGGGTTTTATCGTACTGGTGAAGCTGGTAGCCGTAGGGATTGTCGGGGCGAACGCCTAGAAAACTTTCGGTAATCTCCTGGCGCGGCGGGTTATCTTTTAGCTCGCCGTGGGTGCAGAAGTTCACCGCATCCAGCCGGAAGCCATCCACGCCCCGCTCTAGCCAGAAGCGCACTTCCTCCAGCATGGCATCGACCACCACAGGTGTGCGGAAATTTAAATCCGGCTGACTAGCCAGGAAGTTATGCAGATAGTACTGGCAGCGGCGGGTGTCCCACTGCCAGGCGCTGCCGCCAAACACGGATTGCCAGTTAGTGGGCGGCGCGCCATCGGGCTTAGGGTCAGCCCAAACGTACCAGTCGGCTTTGGGATTATCACGACTTTGGCGACTCTCTTCGAACCAGGCATGCTGATCGGCAGTGTGCGACATGACTTGATCGATGGTGACTTTTAGCCCCCTGGCATGGGCACCCTCGACTAAACGGTCGAAATCCTCCAGGGTGCCAAACATCGGATCAACATCGCGATAGTTGCTGATGTCGTAGCCGAAGTCTTTCATCGGTGAGGTAAAGAACGGCGACAACCAAATCGCATCGACGTTAAGCGAGGCGATGTAATCAAGTTTGTCGATCACGCCTTTTAAGTCGCCAATGCCGTCGCCGTTGCTGTCCATAAAGCTGCGTGGGTAGATTTGATAAATCACGGCGCCGCGCCACCAGTCGGCCCCTTGGCTACCAACGTAGTGGGAAGTAGAGGTTGTCTGCATCATTGTTTTGTCCTTGCCATAGTTCTTGTCACAGTTCTTGACATAGTTCTTGCTGGTTACTCGGCATGATGCAGGGTTGCTCACAAGATAAAATCCTCCCCCCAGGGTGACTCTGGGCGTAGGCGTTAGGAGTAGCCCGTCTGTCGACTTATTCCCCCTGAATATGCGCCAGCAACTGTCCCGCCAGGGCAATCGCTTCGTCGCGGCGTCGAATATTCTGCTTTTGATAGAGGCTGCGGATATGGGTTTTGATGGTGGTAGGCGCCACCGACAGCTGCTCGGCGATCTGCTCATTGGAAAGCCCGGCATGAATCAGCCCCAGGATTTGCCACTCCCGGCGAGTGAGCGGCGAAGTGCGGATCAGCTCGGGGACATCTGGCCGGGCGACAATATCAGCGATCACCGTTTCATCCAGCATTAAGCGTCGGGCGCTGCCAAAATCCTTCTGGCGCCCCGCAAGCGCCAGCAACCGCTCTGCCCTCGCCTGCTCTAAGGCATCCAAGGTGCCGCTGTCGAGCAACCGATTGAGCAACTCCCCAAGGGGTTTGCCCAGTCGCAGAAAGCTGCCCACCAGGGCGGTGCGGGAAGCCAAGCTCAGCGCTTGATGCATATGCTGGCAGGCATGCTCTTCTCTTCCTGCATACCACGCCGCTGCCGCGAGACAGATCTGGTTGCGGTTGGCATCCGTGACCAGCCCCAAGCGCTGAGTGTGCACTTCAAGGGCCTCTAATAGCATGCAGGCTTCATCAAAGCGCCCCAGCAGCGTGAGCGCCCGAGCGTGGTTGCGCACATTGCACTGGGAAAAGTGGTTGGTGGCCCCTTCAGTAATGGGGGACGGCGCTTCCTGGCGCCAGCGCTCTACCGCATCAAGATCCTGGGTGGAGTGCCACCAGGCCAACAGGGTAGCGTGAGCATTCGCCACCCAGTCAATATGGTAATCCCCTTCTGCGAGAATTTTGCGCAGCCGCCGAATATGGTCAGCGCACTGGGCTTGGTCGCCACGGCTTTGGGCGATTTTGGCCAGTTGGATATGACACTGAAGTGTCCAGCGCTCCCCCTGGTTATCCAGCACGGCGATGCCTTTCAGCGCGGCCTGCTCGGCTTCATCCAGCCGGTGCCACTCCCAGAGTACCTGACTGCGAATGCGGTAGAGAAACTCCGCCACGGGCAGGTGCTCAAGCTCCGCGCGCTCCAGGTGGGCAAAGGCGCGCTCCTGAATATCGTAGGCGGCCTGTAGGCGCCCCTGAGCCACCAGCGTCTCCGACTGATGGCAAAACGACCAGAGCAGCAGTTGATGATCGCCACGCTGGCGGGCCTGACGCTCTACCTCGCGCACCCGCTGCAGCGACTCTTCCAAATAGCCCAGCACAAAGCGCGCCTCGCTTAAGATGGCAGTGGCAGTCAGCGGCGTGGAAGCTAAATAGCGGGCGGGCACGGCTAGCGCTTGCTCGGCCAGCGGTGCGGCTCGCTCGGCATCGCCCTGGTTAATCGCTAACTGGGCGCGCAGCGTAGCGAATTCAGCGCTGAGCAACTGCCACTCTGACGCGTGCAACTGTGCTTCAATCCAGCCAATTACGCGTGCGGTAATATCAAACTGAAACTGAGCATGGGAGACCCAGCCATAGAGCAGCGTGTGTTCCGGACAGGTAGAGAGCCGCGGCTCACCGAGCAGGGCGAAGCCCTTGGCCAACAGTGAATAGGCGCCGCTTGCCAGCAAGGCGGGTCCATGGGCGGTCAGTAGGCTTGCCACATCATCGGGGGCCTCGGCGAGTATCGCCTGGCGCAGAGCCATCACCGGATCGTTCAAGGCTAACCACGCCTGGCTTGCGCGCTGGTGCAGCACGCGCTGGGTGGCCAAACTAAGCTCATGACGGCGATGACGGAGGTACTCGCCAAACAGTCGTTGAAAGCGGTACCACTGAGCATGCGGGTCTGGGCGTTCAATAAATAGCCCCGCTTGTTCAAAGGCCTCCAGGCGCTGGGTCAAGCGCTCCCCTTCCAGTAGTCGGGCCATAAGCTCGGGGGAAAAGCGCTCCAGTACCCCCAGTTGCAGCATTAGCTCTCGCTCTTCCAATGGCAGTGCAGCGGAGAGCAGTTCGTCAAACCAAGCGGCAAAGTCTGGGTGGGCACCACTTAACCGGTCAACCAGGGCGTCAAACCCTGCCCGCGTGGTGGTGCGCTCTACCAGCCAGCTCAACGCCATTACCCAGCCACCGCTTCTGCGCAGTGCACGCTCCAGGCTGACTCGCGTGGGGGGAAAGCTCAACTGTTCGGCACACAGGGTTTGCGCCTCCTCGCTGTCAAAGGCCAACGCGTGAAGGTCGATCTCTTCGAGTTCACCTCTTAGCCGCAGGCTTGCCAAACCCAATGCTGGCCTTGAGCGGCTGGCCAGCGTTAACGTTAGCCAAGGCGGCTGATGACGCAGCCAGTGGGCGATCCCAGCTAAGATATCCGGGTGGCTAAGGTGCTCAAAATTATCCACTACCAAACGACACGGCGAGCGCTGCTCAGGCAATTCGCCAAGCCAGCGCTCTAACTGCTCCACGCAGTCTCCATCGTCTGCCACGGGTGAAAGCCGTATGTGCTCGATTAACAGTCCATCGAGCGCTGCCTGCCAGTAGGCTAAAAACCGCGCGGGTTGGTTGTCGCGCTGATCCAAGCCTAGCCAAGTGGCCTCTTGCTCCAGCGCGGGCAGCCGCTCAGCCAGCAGCGTGGTTTTGCCATAGCCTGGAGGCGCCTGCACCATCAGTAAGCGGACACGTTCATCTAACCCGAAACGGTCATTAAGGCGCGGCCGGGCCACTACACCAAGCGGTAGTGGCGGCGCTTTTAATTTCTCTTGCAGTAGTGACATAAACGCTCCTGAGCAACCCTGCTAGCCCTCCATAAATACTATTCACAAATTCTTTTAAAGCTATAAAAAAGCCCGCGACATGTCGCGGGCAAAGTGCATTGGAGAAGAAACAGTTAAACGCTAACCAACTTACATCGGTTTAGAACCATACCTCGGTCTGAACGCCGAAAGTCCACTGACCACCGGTAAAGCCTTCGTTGCCCAGTGAGCTGGCACCGTAGTTGTTAAGGTCGTCATCCCAATCGCTGAAGGTGGTGAACAGACGAATCTCAGGACGCTGCCAGAAGCCGCCGACTTCAGGCTTGAAGGTGGGCGCAATCGTGAATTTGCTGAAGCCACCATCCACGGCGTTACGACCGCTATAACCCTGGGGATCGAGATCCATCCACTGATAGCCCGCTTCGTACTGCATTTCGAAGTTCTGCGTTAACTCGTTGGCTAGGCGCACGTTGAGCCCTGCCCAGTTGTACTTATCGCCCTGGGCATAACGGTCTTCGCTGGTTTCAGCCAGAATGGAGGGGGCAACGCGCCACTGCGGGGCAATATAAGTGGTGCCATAGAGCGCTAGGCGCGTGGCGGTAGCGTCATCAGTTAGATCACCCCGTGAACCAATACTTTTGGTCTCGGCGCCTAACCCCTGACCATGCAGCACGGCCGCTTTGAAACTACCCTCGCCCATGCCGAAGAAGCTGTCGCCATGATAAGCAATCATGGTGTGGAAACCAGTATCGGCAGCAGTTTGGCCGACATCAATGTCGCGCTCGTCGTTGTCTGCAGCGGACATACCGTTGACCATCCACTGCCAGTTGCCGAAGTAGTTGTTGGAGGTCAGGATCAGGTTGTCGGTGTCGCCTTCAAGACCGGGGTTCTCGCGGTCAACAATCGGATAGTCAGAAAAACTACGGCCATAAATCGAGAGGTTAGATTTCCAGTTGTCTGCCAACTGCATGTCGTAGATACCGCCACCGGTACCGGCCAGGAAAATCACATCACTGTCGAGCCAATGGATATCGAAGTTATCGCGGTCAAAGCGCTTACCGGCCCAGATAGAGGCGTTTTCAAATGCGCCGGTAAAGCTGGGAAGATCGCTGAATTCAGCAAACACTTGGCGCACGTTGAGATCGGACTCGCCACCAGTCCAGTCATTGCTGGAGGTCGTGCCGTCAGCAATCATGGTGCGATAAAGCGCTTTGGCGCCGTTATCGAACTGCATGCGGTAGTTGAAAATAGCTTCAGCGTAGGTGTCCGGCTCATTGCCTAAACGGCCAACGGCGCCGCCCTCTCCACCCGCGGGTGTCAGGTAAGGGCCAGCATTCTCGCTTTTACCATCTTCGCCAATCAACAAGCCTGAACGCGCATAAACGTTGAACGAGAAACCCTCTTCGCCATCGGCGTAACGCTCCACCCGAGCCAGACGCTCTTCGATCTCCGCGTCGCTCTCTGTCGCCACGGCAGTCGACTGTGATTGCTCGGCAATCTCGGCACGGCGCTCGGCGGCATCAGCGCGCTGTTCCGCGGCTTCAATGCGGGCTTCAAGCTCGGCAAAGCGTTGTTCCATGGTCATTTGTGCCGAAGCAGCACCGCTCATTCCCAAGCTGGCGGTGGCAATAGCAATGGCTAACGGCGTTTTAAATGTCATTTTATGCATTGTTTTGAGTACCCTATTGTTATTGGCAAGCGGTTGTTTATTAGCGCCTGTTTTTAAGCGTCTGCCTGTAAGCGCTTTTGCCTAAATCGATTAAGATCGAATCGATAACACTTCCCTTGCACGGTTCACCCAGGAGGTAGTGGCTTTGCTGCTAAACGCCACGGCGCTTAAGGAAAGGTAGCCAAAACTTAATCGATTAAGTCTCTTTTTACCAACGGCTAGTTGCTAATTAGCGACTAATGTCTAAGGAACGATTTTATTTAGTGAAAACTGAACAATGCCGTTAGACAAAAGTCGCTATTGAACTTCCTCGATCAAAGCGGCTAACTGAGCAGCACAATCTTAATCGATTAAGATAAAGATTAAGAGAGCCATTGAACAAACGTTGAGTTTGTGAATTAACGCTAATTTAGAAGCCACACCATCCACAACAATAAACGTCGAGGTACGCCGTTATGAAAAAGACTTTAATCACTACCGCCATCGCAGTAGCCAGCACGCTGAGTGCAACAAGCCAAGCTCAGGCTGAAGAACTCACCATTTCCTGTGGCGCAGTCGGCGCAGAGCTGACGCTGTGCCAGGAAGGCGTACGCGCCTGGGAAGAGAAAACCGGCCATAGCGTCGATGTTGTTTCAACGCCCAACTCCTCCACCGAGCGCCTTTCGCTCTACCAGCAGATCCTTTCGGCTAACTCCAGCGATATCGATGTGATGCAGATTGACGTGGTGTGGCCCGGCCTACTCGCCAATCACCTACTCGACCTCAAAGAAGTGCTTGGCGATGACGCCGCTGCCGGGCACTTTGACACCATCGTCACCAACAACACCATCGATGACCGTTTAGTCGCCATGCCGTGGTTCACCGATGCGGGCGTGCTCTACTACCGCGAAGACTTGCTGGAAAAGTATGGCCATGACGTGCCAAAAACCTGGCAAGAACTCACCGAAATTGCCCGCGAGATCAAAGACGCCGAGCGCGCTGAGGGCCAAGACGGTATGCAGGGCTATGTCTTCCAGGGGCGCTCCTATGAAGGTTTGACCGTTAACGCCCTTGAGTGGGTAGCCAGCTTTGGCGGCGGCACAGTGGTGGAAGCCGATGGCGAAATTAGCATTAACAACGAACACGCCGCAGAAGCACTCGACCTAGCCGCATCGTGGATTGGTGATATTTCGCCTAACGGTGTGCTCAATTACACCGAAGAGGAAGCGCGCGGCGTCTTCCAAAGCGGCGGTGCCGTGTTTATGCGCAATTGGCCCTACGCCTGGGCACTGGCCCAAAGCGAAGACAGTGACGTTCGCGGCAAAGTAGGTGTTACCCAACTGCCCGCAGGTGGCGAAAACGGCCAAAGTGCCGCTGGCCTGGGCGGCTGGAACCTGGCGGTATCGCGCTACAGCGAACACCCCGAGCTGGCCGCCGACCTGGTCGCCTTCCTGACCGGTGAAGAGGAACAGAAGCGTCGCGCCATACAGGCCTCTTACAACCCCACTATCGACGCCCTCTACCAGGATGACGAAGTGCTTGAAGCCGTGCCCTTCTTTGGCACCCTTTACGACACCTTCGTCAATGCGGTCGCTCGCCCCTCTGCCCCCACCGGTGATGCTTATGGCCGGGTGAGTAACGCCTTCTTCAGCACCTCCCATGACGTGCTTTCCGGCACTAAAGATGGCACTCAAGCGGTCGCTGATCTTGAAGACGAATTGGCTCGCCTGAAGCGTCGCAACTGGTAACCCTGGAGCCTTTCCATGTCGACCTCCATCAAGCATGATGACGCGCCCGCCGGGGCGCGTTCTTTCACTACCAAGCCGCGCCGGGGCACTAAGGTTCGCCGACAGCGGGTTAAAGCCGCCTGGCTTTTTTTAGCCCCCATGCTGATTGCGTTAACCCTGGTCGCTGGCTGGCCACTGGTGCGCACCTTTTTTCTCAGCTTCACCGATGCATCACTGTCAGATTTAGGCGCTGCCAATCTGATTGGCTTTGAGAATTATCTCGTCTATGACGATGGCCGCTGGTATGGGGTACTGGCCGACTCGGTGTGGTGGCAGTCGGTATGGAACACCGTCTACTTCTCGGTGGTGTCGGTATCGCTGGAAGTGGTTTTCGGGGTCATTGTGGCGCTGATTTTGAACGCCGAGTTCAAGGGGCGTGTAATTGTGCGCGCTGCGGTGCTGATTCCCTGGGCAATCCCAACCATTGTTTCCGCGCAAATGTGGGCATGGATGCTCAACGACCAGTTCGGCATCATCAACCATATGCTGATGGGCCTGGGTGTGATTGACGCTCCCATCGCCTGGACGGCTAACGCCACCTACTCCATGTGGGCGGTAATTATGGTCGATGTATGGAAAACCATTCCCTTCGTGGCGCTGCTGGTGCTTGCGGCTCTGCAGATGCTGCCCAAGGATTGCTATGAGGCCGCCGAGGTAGACGGCATTCACCCGCTGCGGGTGTTCTTCAAAGTTACCCTACCGTTGATTACCCCGGCGTTAATGGTCGCGGTGATCTTCCGCCTGCTGGATGCGCTGCGTGTCTTCGATGTTATCTACGTACTCACCTCCAACTCCACCAGCACCATGTCGATGTCGGTATACGCCCGCCAACAGCTGGTCGAGTTTCAGGATGTCGGTTACGGCAGCGCCGCTTCTACCCTGCTGTTCTTGATCATTGCCCTGGCTACCGTGGCTTACCTCTACGTTGGGCGTAAACAAATCCAATTGGGAGGCGACTAATGAATACGCGTCAGTTGGCCAAAATAGCCAAGCGCATCGGGTTTTGGGCGCTGATTGTGCTGATCATGGTGTATGCCGTTTTTCCCTTCTACTACGCGGTGGTCACCTCGTTAAAACCGTCGAGCGACCTGTTCCGGGTTGAGCTATGGCCTTCGAACTGGAACTTCGATAACTACATCAGCATCTTCACCCAGACCAGCTTTCTGCGCGCCATTTTCAACTCAATCATCGTCGCGTTTAGCGTGGTGTTCATTGCCCTGCTACTCGGCATTACCGCTTCTTACGCCCTGGGCCGCGTGCGCTTTCGCGGGCGCTCTACGGTGCTGCTGGTGATTCTCGGCGTTTCGATGTTTCCCCAGGTGGCGGTGCTTTCCGGGCTGTTTGAGGTGATCCGTGCGCTCAACCTTTACAACAACCCCGCCGGGCTGATTTTAAGCTACACCATCTTCACCCTGCCCTTCACCGTGTGGGTGCTGACCACCTTTATGAAGCAGCTACCCATGGAGCTGGAAGAGGCCGCCATTATGGACGGCGCCACACCCTGGGTGACCATTACCAAGGTATTTCTGCCGCTCATGTGGCCTGCCATGGCGACCACGGGACTGCTGGCATTTATCGCCGCTTGGAACGAGTTTCTGTTTGCCCTCACCTTCACACTCACCGACACACAGCGCACGGTGCCCGTTGCCATCGCGCTGCTGTCAGGCGGCAGCGCCTACGAACTGCCCTGGGGGCCGATTATGGCCGCTTCTGTGGTGGTCACGGTGCCCCTGGTCGTATTAGTGATTATCTTCCAGCGCCGCATTGTGTCAGGCCTTACCGCAGGCGCCGTTAAAGGCTAAGGAATGTTTATGTCAACGATGGATACTAAGATGCAAGACAACACACTCTGGTGGCGCGGCGGCGTTATCTACCAGATCTACCCGCGTAGCTTTATGGATAGCCGCGGTGACGGTATTGGCGATCTTAACGGCATTACTGAAAAACTCGATTACGTGGCGTCACTAAACGTGGACGGTATCTGGCTATCGCCGTTTTTCACCTCGCCAATGCTCGATTTTGGCTACGACATTAGCGACTACTGCGACGTCGACCCCATGTTCGGCACCCTGGCGGACTTTAAAGCGCTGCTGGAAAAAGCCCACTCGCTTGGCCTTAAGGTGATGATCGACCAGGTGATTAGCCACACCTCGGATCAACACGCTTGGTTCCAGGAGAGTCGCCAAAACCGCACCAACCCCAAGGCCGACTGGTTTGTATGGGCTGACCCCAAGCCGGACGGCACGCCACCCAACAACTGGCTATCGATTTTCGGTGGCCCGGCGTGGACGTTTGATTCACGCCGCCAGCAGTACTATATGCATAACTTTCTAACCAGCCAGCCGGACGTAAACTTCCATAACCCGGAAGCACGGCAGGCGCAGTTGGATAATATGCGCTTCTGGCTGGATCTGGGCGTTGATGGTTTCCGCCTCGATACGGTTAACTTCTACTTCCACGACGCCGAGCTGCGCGACAATCCGCCGGTTCCCAAAGGCGAAGCCAAAACCCTGGGCGCTCCGGAAACCAACCCTTACACCTGGCAGCGCCACGTTTATGACCTTAGCCGCCCGGAGAATCTCGACTTCTTGAAAGACCTGCGGGCGTTAATGGATGAATATCCGGGCGCCACGACAGTGGGTGAAATTGGTGATGATAACCCCCTGGAGCGCATGGCCGAGTACACCGCAGGCGGCGACAAGCTGCATATGGCCTACACCTTCGACCTACTCAACACACCCCACTCGGCGCGCTATATTCATGAAGTGCTGGAGCGCTTTCAACGCCTGGCAGGCGACGCCTGGCCCTGCTGGGCAACCTCCAATCATGACGTCGTACGCAGTGCCACCCGCTGGGGCACTGGCGAAGACCCCACCGCCTACCCTAAAGTGGCCCTAGCCATGCTCTGCTCGCTGCGCGGTAGCGTCTGCCTGTACCAAGGCGAAGAGCTCGGCCTGCCGGAAGCCGACGTGCCCTTTGAGCGCATCCAAGACCCCTACGGCAAAGTGCTCTGGCCGGAATTCAAAGGTCGCGACGGTTGCCGCACGCCAATGCCCTGGAACGATAGCGAACATGGCGGTTTTTCCAGCGTTGAACCTTGGCTCCCCATAGAGACCAGTCATCGGGATATGGCGGTCAGCCGCCAACAGGATGATGCCAACTCCACCTTGAATGCGCTGCGCAGCATGCTGGCCTTCCGTCGTCAGCACCCCGCACTGTTCGATGGTGACTTAACGCTGGTCGATGTAGGCGAAACGCTGCTCGGTTTTAGCCGACAAAAAGGGGAAGAAACACTGCTGTGTGTTTTCAACCTCACCGCCGAAGCGCAGACGGTTAATCTGCCACTAGCGATTGAATGCGATTTGCAGGGCCACGGCTTTACCCCCCAGCGCGACGGTGACAGCCTGACGCTACCGGGGTATCAAGCGGCCTTTATGCGCGTCGTCTCATAAGCTCTAAACAACAACAGGCCGACCCAGAAGACATAAGCATTGAGGTCGGCAAGGAGTCACCTATGGCAAGTGTTACGCTTAGTAAGATCAACAAAGTGTTTGGCAGCGATCACATTATTAACGATGTGGACCTACATATTGGCGACGGCGAATTTGTGGTTTTCGTTGGCCCCTCCGGCTGCGGCAAGTCGACCCTTTTGCGCCTGATAGCCGGTTTGGAATCGATTAGCGATGGCGACCTGAGCATGGATGACACCGTGGTCAATGACTTGCCACCGCGGGAACGCGGTGTGGGCATGGTGTTTCAATCCTATGCGCTCTACCCGCATATGACCGTTTACGACAATATGGCGTTTGGCCTGAAACTGGCCAAGACCGCCAAAGAGACCGTGCACGAGCGGGTCATGAGCACAGCAAAGATTCTGCAGCTTGAAGAGCTGCTGCACCGTAAGCCAAAAGCCCTTTCCGGGGGCCAACGCCAGCGGGTGGCCATGGGCCGTGCCATGGCGCGTGAACCGCGTATTCTGCTGTTTGACGAGCCACTCTCCAACCTGGATGCCTCGCTGCGGGTACAAATGCGTAACGAGATCGCACGGCTGCATAACCGCCTTGGTTCCACCATGATTTACGTGACCCACGACCAGGTGGAGGCCATGACCCTGGCCGACAAAATTGTGGTGCTCAATGGCGGACACGTTGAGCAGGTAGGCAGCCCCCACGAGTTGTACCAGCGCCCGGCGACGAAATTCGTTGCCGGGTTTATCGGCTCGCCCACCATGAACTTCATGCCCGCAGAGTTACTCGCTGGTGACGCCAACGGCTGTCGTGTGCGAGCCGTAGGAGTTGGCGAGCTCGCCCTGCCCCAGAATGCCCAGCAGCGGCAAAGCGGCGAAGCATTGACCCTCGGCATTCGCCCAGAGCACCTATGCTTAGCGGCACCCACTGATGACAACTGCTTCGATATCGTCAATGTCGAGTATTTAGGTAACGAAGTTTACGTCTACCTTGAGCCCAAACAGGGCGACACGCTGTTGATTCATCGCAGCGAAGCGCCCAGCCAGTGGCAGGAAGGCCAGCAGGTGTCGCTGGCAGCGGATTGGGAAAAAGTCCACCTGTTTGATGAGAGCGGTGCAGCACTGACGTTATCCACTCAACAAGCAGCGGCTTAAGCACAAGAGTCAACCAAGATACCCGCTTTAACGACCCTCTGTGTGTGCCTAACCTTCCCTTCGCTTATCATGGGGAGTGGCAGCACACAGCGGGTCGATTTTATTATGCACATCCTTTGAATAGCTAATCTTCAATTATTAAAAAAGCCTGTATAAGGAAGTACCGTGACTGATCAGCGCCGTATGACACTCAAGGATCTTGCGCAGGAACTCAACGTCTCCACTGCCACGATTTCCAATGCCTTTAACCGGCCGGATCAGCTTTCTCCAGCCCTGCGCGAACGCATACTCAAAGAGGCGAAAAGGCTGGGGTACAGCGGCCCTGACGCCAAAGCGCGCAGCCTGCGCACCGGCCGCTCGCGGATTATTGCGGTGATTCTTGCGGAAAGCCTGACCTACAGTTTGAACGACGCCGTGGCCAGCGAGTTTTTATCAGGGGTTGCCGAAGTTCTTGATGCCCACGGCCACACGCTGCTGTTATTGCCGGGTCGCGGCCATGCCTCACAGCCGCCGGGCTCCGCCAATATCGCCGATGGCTTTATCGTTTATGGATTAATGCCCAACAATAAGCTGCTCGATGAACTGCCCGCCCAACGCACCCTGGTGGCCGTCGATTTTGATATTGAAGGCTGCCCGACGGTGCATATCGATGATACAGCTGCTAGCTATAAAATCGCCCAGCATGCGCTTAACCAGTTGCCCAAACGCCCGGCGATTATCAACCTGCGCTTAACCAAAGAGGTCTGCAACGGCCGCGTGACGGCCGAGCACACGCTGCTGCCCAACACCAGCACCATTAGCCGTGCCCGCCTTGAGGGCTTTCATAACGCGCTGAGTGAGCAAGGTGTGGATGTGGCGCAAGTGCCGCTCTGGAATATCGAGGAGAATACCTTTGAGGTGTGCTCGCCGGTGATTGCCGAGATTCTCGACCAGCCACTAGAACAACGGCCAGACCTGCTGCTGTGCATGTCTGACCGTATTGCACTCACGGCGCTAACGCTGGCCGAGCAGCGCGGTATACGGGTGCCGGAAGAGTTACGCATTACCGGGTTCGATGGCATTGCTGAAGGACAGTACCGCGCACCGCGTTTAACCACGGTGCGCCAGGATAGCGTGGGCAAAGGGCGAGTCGCAGCGCAGATGATTCTTGGCCGCATCCCCCTCGCCCAGCAGTTGCTGCAAACGGAGTTACTGCTGGGCGATACCTGCCCTTAGATTGCGTTAATTAGCAGTGCATTACCTGGCAGTCGCCTGCATGGCCAGCGCGGTATCCAGCATGCGGTTGGAGAAACCCCACTCGTTGTCGTACCACGCCATGATTTTAACCAGACGCCCATTCACGCGGGTGTGATTAGCATCGAAGGTCGATGAGTTAGCATCGTGGTTGAAATCAATAGAGACCAGCGGTTCAGCGTTAACGGCTAATACCGGTGAGTTAGCCGCGGCTTTCTCCACGATGGCATTAATTTCTTCTTTAGTGGTATCGCGACTGGCAGTAAAGGTCAGATCCACCAGCGAGACGTTGATCACCGGCACGCGGACGGCCAAGCCGTCAAATTTACCCGCCAGCTCTGGAAGCACCAAGCCTACCGCTGCGGCAGCGCCGGTTTTGGTCGGGATCATGGAGTGCGTTGCACTGCGCGCCCGGTAGGGGTCAGAGTGGTAAACATCCGAGAGGTTCTGATCGTTAGTGTAAGCGTGCACCGTGGTCATCAAGCCGTTTTCGATACCGACTGCATCGTTCAACGCTTTGGCCACCGGCGCTAGGCAGTTGGTGGTGCAAGAAGCGTTAGAGACCACCGTGTGCTCAGCGGTCAACACTTGGTCATTAACGCCATACACAATCGTCGCATCAGCGTCGGGGCTGGGTGCGGAAATCAGCACGCGCTTGGCACCCGCTTCGATATGCTTGGCCGCCGCCTCGCGCTTGGTAAACAACCCGGTGCACTCCATCACCAGATCGATATTCATCGATGCCCACGGCAACTCCGCTGGATCGCGCTCTGAGGAGATGGCGATACGATCACCATCCACCGTGATGCTCTCGGCGTCGTGTTCTACCTTAAAGGGGAAGTGGCCATGCACGGTATCGTGACGCAGCAGGTGGGAATTTAGCGAGGGGTCGCCGAGATCGTTAATGGCGACGACCTGTACGCGGTCACGGTAGCTGTTTTCGTAAAGGGCGCGCAGTACATTGCGGCCAATACGGCCAAATCCGTTAATCGCAACTCTTATTGTCATGATAGCTCCTCAATTGACCAATAGTAACAATCTGCATCTTTAGTAAAAAAATTACTAAAAATACGTATTTAAGCGTCATGAGGCCGATAAACAGCGTTTCAACCGCCCCAAAAGGCTAGTAAATATCCAATATGTAGTAAAATTACTATATAAACGCTATCGTAGTCCAATACTAAATTGCCCACAATCCCTTTACTCAAGGAGAGCGCCCATGACGAATGCGACCTCGAATACAGCAACACCGGCGTCTACCAACCCTCATTCCCATACGCCTTTAAGGCGCACCAAAATTGTTGCCACACTCGGCCCCGCCAGTGATCGCCCCGGCGTGCTGGAAGCGATGCTAAAAGCCGGTGTGGATGTGGTGCGGCTTAACTTCTCCCACGGCTCGGCAGACGACCACCGCCGTCGCTTAAGCGAAGTCCGCGAGATCGCCGAACGCCTTGGCCGCAGCGTTGCTGCGCTGGGTGACCTGCAAGGGCCGAAAATTCGTATTGCGCGTTTTGTCGAAGGCGCCGTCAACCTCGATGTCGGCCAGGCATTTGTCTTGGACATGGCGCTGGACGCCAATAGCGGCACTGCAGAACGCGTCGGCTGCGACTATCAAACACTGGCCGATGATGTCATTGAGGGCGACCGCCTACTGCTCGACGATGGCCGTTTGGTACTCGATGTCACTCGTGTAATTGGACAAGAAGTGCATACCCGCGTTCACGTAGGCGGCAAGCTCTCCAACAATAAGGGCATTAACAAACAGGGAGGCGGACTCTCAGCGCCCGCCCTTACTGAGAAAGATAAGGCCGATCTAAAAACCGCTATTGAGATTGGCGTTGACTACTTAGCCGTCTCCTTCCCGCGCAGCGCCGCAGATATGCAAGAAGCCCGCGAGCTGCTTGGCGAAGCCGGGAAAGAGATCGGCCTGGTGGCTAAGCTTGAACGCGCCGAAGCGGTTGCCGACGATGCTACGCTGGATGGCATCATTGAAGCCTCTGAGGCGGTCATGGTGGCCAGGGGCGACCTGGGCGTTGAGATTGGCGACGCCGCGCTGATTGGTACTCAGAAGCGCATTATCAAGCACGCACGCACACTCAACCGCGCCGTCATTACCGCCACCCAAATGATGGAATCGATGATCGAGTCGCCGCTGCCCACCCGCGCCGAGGTCTTCGACGTGGCTAATGCGGTGCTCGACGCCACCGATGCAGTGATGCTCTCTGCGGAAACCGCCGCAGGTGACTACCCGGTGGAAACCATCGAAGCGATGAACCGTGTTTGTCTGGGTGCCGAGCGTGAGCGTCTCGCTCAGGAGTCAGGCCACCGTATTCATGAGGGCTTTGAGCGCATCGATGAAACCATCGCGCTATCGGCGATGTATGCTGCGAATCACTTATCCGGCGTCAGCGCCATCGCTTGCATGACCTCCACAGGCTATACACCGCTGATTGCATCGCGCATTCGTTCCGGCCTGCCTATCGTAGGGTTGGCTCACAGCCCTATCGCCCAGCGGCGTATGGCGCTCTATCGTGGCGTGGTTTCAATTCCTTTCGACACCACCGAGATGGATCCGGCCAACCTTAACCAAGAAGCATTGAAATGCTTGCAGGCACAGGGATTTATCCACCCTGGCGAGCATGTCATTCTCACTCGCGGCGACCATATGAATGCCCATGGGGGCACTAATACGATGAAAATCCTTGCCTTTGATAGTGAGTAACGGTCTAACCTCTGTAGCGAGCTTTTAGCTTTTGCGACCTTTAAAAAGAAAAGCCATTCGGCCATAAGACCGAAAGGCAATAGAAACATGAGGGAAGTGACGAAATGAGTGACGCGCAACCGCCCCGCCAAGCCATCCGTACGCTGCAAGCGCGCAAGCGTATTGCGCTAATTGCCCACGATGGCAAGAAGAGCGAAATGCTTGAGTGGGCAACTCGCTGGAAGGATACGCTGAGCCAGCACGAATTGATTGGCACGGGAACAACGTCTAAGCGGCTTAAAACCGCGTTAGGGTTAGAAGTCGAGGGTCTAATGAGCGGCCCCCTGGGCGGTGACCAGCAGATTGGCGCTCGGATTGCGGAGCAGCGGCTGGATGTGCTGATCTTCTTCTGGGATCCCTTCTCGCCCCAGCCCCACGACCCGGATGTCAAAGCGTTGCTGCGTTTAGCGGCGCTGTGGAATGTCCCCGTTGCCTGCAATGCGGCGAGCGCCGACTTCGTGCTCTCCTCGCCCTACTTGAGCGAGAGTTACGATATGTCGATACCAGATGCAGCAGCTTGGGCCCAGGCGCGCACGGTTTAACGCCGGTGCAGATGACGCGCCACCACCTGCAGCCCGCTCTCATAGTGGCCGTTCATAGCAGCTAGGGCACAGCGCAATGTTAACTCGGCAATACGGTCATAATCCTGTAGCGCCGAGTTCACTGGCTGAGGAAGGAAATCCAGCAGCCGGTGATCACCAAAGGTGGCCAGACGAATATTTTCCGGCAGACCGCCGCGCTCCAAGAATACATCAAACACCCCTTCCATCAGCGTATAGGACGCTGTCACCAGTGCGTCGGCACCGCCCTGTTCATCCAGCAATTGAATCGCTAAACGCGCCCCTTCGCTACGTTCATAGTGCGACCCGGTAAGATAAAGCGGTTCAATCATGCTACCTTCAAGGGCCGCCTGAAAACCCACCCGCCGCTCACAGCTAACCGACAGCTCCGGCATCGCTTCCAACCAGGCAATACGCTTGGTCGCCGCTCCGATCACCGAACGGGTCAACGTCTTAGCCGCCTCCTGATCGTTACTCACGACACTGGCAAAGCGCGTCGGGTTGAGGCCACGGTCCATCCCCACCACGCACCATCCCTCGTCTACCAGGTCGGCATAAAAAGTATCGTCGCTAGGCAAGCAACTGGCGGTTATCAACACCTCACAGCGTTGCGCACGCAGCGCCAACGCGAGTGTCCGTTCACTCTCTGCACAGTCATCTGAGCTTACGATCAACAGCTGATAATCCTGCTCCCGTGCACCCCGCTCCAGGCGTTTGGCTAGGCGAGCATAACTAATGTTCTCCAAATCCGGCACGATAAGCCCCAGCAAGCGGCTTGCACCCCGGCGCAGCGCAGCCGCCTGAGGGTCAATGTGATAGCGGTGTTGCCGCACCACCGCCATCACTTTTTCAATTGTCGCTGAGCTAATGCGGCGCTGCTCGGCCTGACCATTAATGACGTAGCTAGCAGTGGTGCGCGAGACGCCGGCTAGCCGGGCAATATCGGCAAGTGTCATGCGGTTTCCCCCTGGTGTGACCGGGCAGTTTATCAGCAAGTTAGCGCCTACCAGACCAAAGTCTAAACGCCCAAACCTTGTGTCATTCAGTGAATCGATTCAGCATAGCACTATGCTCAGCTTTAAAAGCACCATACCCAGATTTAATGGCAAGGATAAACCGACTGAAACGACACGGTTCATCTCATTGGCATCAACGCCATTACCATGATCATTTAACGACGATCACTTTATGTACACGACGCTGCGTCGACGCTACCCCATTAAAATGCCGACAGTGCGCGTTTACAGGAGAATACTATGTTGACACTCGGCCCCGATGACATCTTGCTAGGCCGCCACGCCGACAGCTGGCAAACCGCTTTGGACAGTGCCGCTGAGGCGCTGGTTGAGGCCGGATTGGTTGAGGCCGAGTACCGCGACGGCCTACACGCCCGCGAGGCACAATCATCAACGTTTCTAGGCAACGCCATCGCAATACCCCACGGTACACCGGAAAGCCGTCAGTATGTGAAGCAGACGGGCGTGCGCGTGTTGCAGTTTCCACAAGGGATCGAGTGGCACGACGGCCAGCAGGTGCACGTACTGGTAACGATTGCCGCCCAGAATGATGAGCACCTGGATATTCTGCGCCAGCTCACCCATGTGCTGGATCGCGAAGGCGTTTCCGAGCAACTGGCAAACGCCACCTCCGCGGCAGATGTAGCGCGGCTGCTTTCGAAACCAGCATTAGAACCGCGCCTGGATGCCGACACCCTATGCGTCAACTTTCCGGCACGCGACCCACAAGAACTCGCTCTGGCTGCAGCCGCCCGCTTACGCCAAAGCGGCTGTGTCGATAACAGTTTTATTTCCGCCGTCGCCGCGGCACAGCCGACCTGGTTAGGTAAAGGGCTGTGGCTGGCTAGCAGCGCCCAGGGCGTTAACCAGCCCGCGCTTGGGGTGGCCACACCTGCTGAACAAACCCTGGAAAGTGCTGGTCATCCGGTGCATGCGTTGTTCTGCCTGGCCGCCCATGGCGATGCCCACCGCCCCCTGCTAGAGCAACTGATGGCGGTGTTGGAAAACAGCGAAAGCCAAAGCCTGGTGGGCAAAACCAGCGATCAGCTGTTAGCCACCCTGGCGGGCGAAACCGCAAATACCCAAACCCGTCGGGTACGGGTGCTCAACCCCCATGGGCTGCACGCTCGCCCCGCCAAACAGTTGGTACAGATAGCGCGCGCCCAAGCCATGCCGATTCAGGCACGCTTGGAAGAAGGCAGCGCCACCCCGGTTTCCGCCGCCAGTCTAACCAAAGTGATTGGCCTGGGCGCACGCCGCGGCCAGTGGCTGGTGCTGTCAGCCGAGGGTGAGCAGGCAAACGCGGCGCTAGAGGCCGTCGCCGAGGCTGTTGAATCGGGCCTGGGAGAAAAAGTAACGCCCTTTGACGGCGGCTTTGATAACACGCAGGAAGCGAGCACCGCTACACCGGCCGTTGAGCCTCTCGCTGCCGATACGCCCCACGCCGGCGTGGCCGCCTCGCCGGGCTTGGCCATTGCGCCAGTATTTGTCATTCGCCCGATGCAGTTCGAGTACGCCGAACACGCCAGCGACGCTGAACACGAAATCAGCCGTTTAAATAGCGCGCTGAAAGAGGGTGCCGCCCAGCTGCAGACATTGGTGCATAACGCCCCCGGTGGCGAAGTCGCCGATATTCTTTCAATGCACGAAGAGATGCTCGACGACCCGGAGCTCCATCACGCGGCGACGGATGCCATTCGTGAAGGGCGCTCGGCGGAAGTGGGCTGGTGGGAAGCGATTGAAACCGCGGCCCACGCCCAGGAGATGCTCGCTGACCGCCTGCTGGCCGAACGCGCTGCCGACCTGCGCGACGTAGGTCGCCGGGTGTTGGGCGTACTCTGCGATGTGACGCTCCCCGAACCGCCGGATCACCCTTATATTCTGGTGATGGACGATATCGGCCCTTCCGATGTGGCCCGGCTGGATACTTCCCGTGTCCGCGGCCTGCTTACCGTGCGCGGTGGCGCCACGGCACACAGCGCTATTCTGGCCCGTGCACTGGGCATTCCCGCCGTGGTGGGCGCGGGTCAAGCGGTGATGGCGCTTAACAACGCCAGCATGATGATTCTGGATGGCGAGCGTGGCCGAGTGACGTCGCAACCTTCCGAAGAGCGCCTACAGCGTGCCGAGCAGCAGTTACTAGACCTCCAGCAGCGCGAAGCCGATGCCTGGGAAAGCCGCTTCGAGGTCGCCCAAACTCGCGATGGGCACCGTGTGGAAGTCGCCGCCAACCTGGGCAACACTGCCCACGCCGCTGATGCAGTGGAGCGCGGTGCTGAGGCCGTTGGCCTGCTGCGTACTGAATTCCTGTTCATGGCCCACGCCAGCGCACCAGACTTAGCCACTCAGATTAGCGAGTACCGTCAGGCAATTGATGCCCTGGATGGCCGCCCGCTGGTAGCGCGCACATTAGATGTCGGCGGTGATAAGCCACTGCCCTACTGGCCGGTACCCCAAGAAGACAACCCCTTCCTGGGTCTGCGCGGTATTCGCTTAGCGCTGACACAGCCCGATGTGCTCGAGACCCAATTGCGTGCGTTATTGATGGCAGGCAAGGATAGTCCCCTGCGGATTATGCTGCCGATGGTCAAAGATATCGCTGAGTTCCGCGCTGTAAAAGCCATCTACGATCGCCTACTCAAAGAGATCCCTACTTCCCAGCGCGCCACCGATGTGCAGTTGGGGGTGATGATTGAAATACCCTCTAGCGCGCTGCTGGCACCCAGCCTCGCCGCCGAGGTGGATTTTTTCTCAGTAGGCACTAATGACTTAACCCAGTACACCCTGGCTATCGACCGCGGCCACCCGGAACTCTCTGCCCAAGCCGATGGTTTGCACCCTGCTGTGCTGCGTTTGATTCAAATGACCGTGGCGGCTGCCCATACCCAAGGCAAATGGGTCGGCGTGTGCGGCGAATTGGCCTCAGATGCCGTAGCCATTCCGGTGCTGGTAGGCCTGGGCGTGGACGAGCTTTCCGTCAGCGCGCGGCAGATCCCGCTGGTTAAAGCCCGCCTGCGCGAGTTTGACTTCGCTGATGCCCAAGCCAGCGCTCAGTTAGCGCTGAATCAGGCGACTAGCGATAAAGTGCGCGATGCACTGGAGGCGCGCTAATGGCCCGCGTGCTATGCATTACCCTGAACCCGGCACTGGATTTGGCGTTTACTCTTGACGCCTTGGTGCTAGGCAGCGTCAACCGTCCCACCAGCGCGCAGTTAGAAGCGGCAGGCAAAGGCGTTAACGTTGCCCGCGTATTGGCAGGCCTTGGCCACGACGTCACCGTCAGCGGCTTTTTAGGTGCCGATAACGACGCTCCCTTTCAATTGGCATTTACCCAGTACTCCCTGACCGACGCCTTTGTGCGCGTGCCGGGAGAAACCCGCATTAATGCCAAAATTGCGGAACAAAGCGGCCGCGTTACCGATATTAATGGCCCCGGCATGCCCATTGACGCCACGCATTTGCAGGCGCTGATCGACACGCTAAATACCGAGCTTTCCAGCGCGACGCCCCCCCAGGCGGTCGTCGTGGCGGGCAGCCTGCCCCCCGGGCTGTCACTGGTCGATTTCAGCGCGCTGTTAAACCACTTAAACGCCAGCGGCGTACCGCTCTGGGTAGATACCAGTGGCCCGGCACTCAATGCGGCCATAGCGACTCACCCCGCCGGTGTTAAGCCTAATGAAAACGAACTGGCAGAGTGGGCGAGCGAAGATATGACCTCTTCTGATGCTCGCTTGAATGCGGCTAAACGGCTGCATAAAAGCGGCATCGCTCATGCACTGATTTCAGCGGGTGCCGAAGGGGTGCTGTGGGTTAACGCTCAAGGTGCCTGGCACGCTACACCCCCTAAGGTCACCGCGACGAATACCGTTTGCGCCGGCGATACCTTCGTCGCGGGCATGCTCCACGGCCTGCTGACTCATCAGAACGGCCAGCAAGACGCTGAACAGACGCTGCGCTTTGCCACCGCGCTCTCGGCCGAGGCCGTGCGCCACGTTGGCGTGGGCAACCCCCACGCTGCCGATTTCGATTCACTCCAACAACACACCCGGATACGGCGTCTTGACGACACCATCACCGAGGGAGCCACGCTATGAATATTATTCTGATTACCGCCTGCCCCAGCGGCATGGCGACCACCTTCCTCGCGGCTAAGCGCCTGGAACAAGCCGCCCAGCGCCAAGGCTGGTCGGCGCATGTGGAAATGCACGGCGAAGTCGCGCCGCTCCAGGCCGCTACTGCCGAGCAGATTGCCAATGCCGATTTGATCGTGGTCGCCGCCGATCACGTGCCTGCCCCAGAGCGCTTTGAAGGCAAGCGGCTATTCCAAGCACCGATTGCCAGCGCACTCCCCGATCCCAGCGCTTTTCTAGCCCAGGCTAAGCGTGAAGCGCCGATTTATAGCGCACCTGCCGCCTCTACTACTAGCGCATCTACCGCTGCAAACAGCGCGGGTGGCAAGAAAATCGTTGCCGTCACTGCCTGCCCCACCGGCGTGGCGCATACCTTTATGGCCGCCGAAGCACTCGCAGAGGCGGGCAAAGCCATGGGCCACGCCATTCGCGTGGAAACCCAAGGCTCGGTGGGCGCACAAGATAAATTGACCGAAGAAGAGATCGCCGACGCCGACATAGTCGTATTGGCCTGCGATATCGACGTTGATCCGTCGCGGTTCGCTGGTAAGCGCATCTACCGCACTTCTACTGGCAACGCGCTAAAAAAACCACGCCCCACGCTTGAAGCTGCGCTCAGCGAGGCCGCCATAGAGAACGGCAGCAGCAATGCGGGCACAGCAAATAAGAGCGTCAAAGAGAAAGGCGTTTATAAGCACCTGCTCACCGGCGTTTCCTTTATGCTGCCGATGGTCGTAGCGGGCGGCCTGCTAATTGCACTCTCCTTTGTGTTCGGTATTGAGGCCTTTGAGCAGGAAGGCACTCTGGCCGCAGCGCTGATGCAGATCGGCGGTGGCACCGCCTTTGCACTGATGATTCCAGTGCTGGCCGGTTATATTGCCTACTCCATCGCCGACCGCCCCGGCATCGCACCGGGTATGATTGGTGGCATGCTGGCGGCCAATATCGGCTCCGGCTTTATCGGCGGTATTTTGGCGGGTTTCCTGGCGGGCTACGTGGCGCTGGCGGTTACTCGCTACGTCAAACTGCCCTCTAGCGTTGAATCCCTGAAGCCGATTCTGATCATTCCGCTAGTCGCCAGTTTGGTCACCGGCCTCACCATGATCTATGTGATTGGCGAACCGGTCGCGGCGCTGCTTAATGCTCTGACCAGTTTCCTGGAGTCCATGGGCTCCACCAACGCTGTGCTACTGGGTATTCTGCTCGGCGCGATGATGTGTTTCGATCTGGGTGGCCCGGTCAACAAAGCGGCTTACACCTTTGGCGTAGGCCTGCTAGCCTCTGAAACTTACGGCCCCATGGCGGCGATCATGGCGGCGGGAATGGTACCTGCCATTGGTATGGGTATTGCCAGCTTTGTAGCGCGCAACAAGTTCTCGGCACCGGAGCGGGAAGCGGGCAAAGCCTCTTTTGTACTGGGCCTCTGTTTTATCAGCGAAGGCGCGATTCCCTTTACGGCGAAAGACCCGCTACGAGTTATCCCCGCTTGCATGGTGGGCGGCGCACTCACAGGCGCCCTCTCGATGCTGGTAGGCGCGCAACTCATGGCTCCTCACGGTGGTATCTTCGTACTGCTGATTCCCAACGCCATTACCCCGGTACTGCTCTACCTTGGCGCTATTGTGGCTGGCTCGTTGGTGACGGGTTTAAGCTATGCGTTTATCAAACGTGATGCGGCCCAGGTAGCACTCGCCACCTAACCGCTGTTACCAAAAAATGAGGGCAGGCGAACATGCCTGCCCTTTTAAATACGTCGCTTTACGCATTTAATACCTTTTCACGCCACTTATACCCTCTACTCTTTGTCATTTTTTATGTAGTATTTTTACATAACCTACTTTTTGATCACCAATTCACCTATAACAAACGGATCATCCTATGTTTCAGCTCACTCGCAGTGTTACCTGGCAGGCACTTGAACGCTTGCGCGACAAAACCGCAAACGACCGCATTCGTGACTACTTCACCAATGACCCGCAGCGCTTTGAGAAAATGAGTTTACGGGTGGGCGGTCTGTTTCTCGACTACTCCAAGCACCATGTCTCCGATGAAGTGCTTACCAAGCTGATTGAGCTAGCCGACCACTCCGCACTGGTACAGCGCCGGGCACAGATGTTCTCCGGGGATATTATCAACGTTACGGAAAACCGCCCGGTACTGCATACGGCTCTGCGTCACTTAGGCGATGAGCCGGTATATGTGGACGGCGAAGACGTTATGCCGGAGATAACCCGCACCCGCGAGCAGATCAAGCTGTTCTCGGAAGCGGTGCGCAGCGGTGAATGGAAAGGCTACAACGGCAAACGCATTAAAGATGTGGTCAATATCGGCATTGGTGGCTCGGATCTTGGGCCCAATATGGCGGTTCGCGCACTGCTCAAATACCGCCACCCGGAGCTGCACTTCCACTTCGTTTCCAATGTGGACGGCACCCATATTCAGAAGGTACTTTCGCGCCTCGACCCCGCCACCACGCTGTTTATCGTCTCCACCAAGACCTTCTCTACCCAGGAGACCCTGCTTAACGCCAAAACCGCGCGGCGCTGGTTCCTGGAGAACGCTGGCGAAGACGCCGACGTAGGCGCGCACTTTATTGCCGCCTCCACCAACCGCAAAGCGGCCATGGAGTTCGGCATTCGCGAAGAGAACGTGTTCGAATTCTGGGCTTGGGTGGGCGGCCGTTACTCCATGTGGTCGTCCATCGGGCTGCCGATTGCGCTGTCGATCGGTTTCGAAGGCTTTATCGAACTGCTGGAAGGCGCTCATGAGATGGATAACCATTTCATCAACGCGCCCTTCTCGCAAAACATGCCCGTGCTAATGGCGCTGATTGGTATTTGGTACATCAACTTTATTGGCGCCGAAACTCAAGCCATCGTGCCCTACGACCAGGCGCTGAACCAACTACCCTCTTTCCTGCAGCAGCTGGATATGGAGTCTAACGGTAAATCGGTGGATATTTTCGGTCACCCGGTGAATTACAAAACCGGCCCGATTGTCTGGGGCCAGACCGGCTCCAACGGCCAGCACGCTTTCTTCCAGTTGCTGCACCAGGGCACGCGCTACGTACCTATCGACTTTATTGCCTCACTCAAGCCCGAGCCCGGCGTTGAAGACCACCACTTCGCACTGCTGACTAATATGCTCGCCCAGGCCAACGCCTTTATGGAAGGCAGCCAAGGGGACAGCAAAGAGCTCAGTCAACACGACCCCTACAGCTGCCCCGGCAACCGTCCTTCCAGCACCCTACTGCTGGATGAGCTAACGCCAAAAAACCTGGGGGCACTGATCGCGCTCTACGAGCACAAGGTGTTCGTGCAAGGGGTCATCTGGAACATCAACTCCTTTGACCAGTGGGGCGTGCAGCTTGGCAAGCGCATCGCCGGTGAAATCAGCGAACGCATCGACACCAACGCTGCTGACTTCGACACCTCAACTCAAGGTCTGCTGGAACTGGTTCGCGCTCACTTCCCCAATGGTGGTAGCGGCGAAAAGGAAAGCGCACCGGCCAGTGCCGATAAGAAGCCATCACGGAAGAAGCGTTGAATGGATAGGGTAAATCGATAGAAAACAACGCCGTGGCTTTCTCAAGCCACGGCGTTTCGCAACCCTGGAACCTTCGGTTTGTAATAAATGACTAATTCCAGTAACTCGGTTCCCGTTGTCTAAGCTTTCCCCTTAAGACTCATCCGGAATGAGATCCAACAAATCGGTGACACCAATATCCACACCGGCTTGGGAGAACAAAGTAGATGCCTGCCCGCGGTGGTGGGTTTGGTGATTGAAGAAGTGAACGATCAGGCTTGAGTAGCGCCGTTTTGAGGCCACTCCTTTTATGTTGTGATAACTCAGCGTGGTACTCAAATCGTCGTCTGTCAGCGCCGATACCCAGTTAATAATCACGGTATCGAGCCATTGGCGATGCGCTTTCAATCCCTTCAAGTCATCAAAGAGAATCTGATCAAGGCGATCTGGCGTAGGTAGTGCCACCATTACCTCAAGCGTTCTTGCGGAAGAAGAGGCGTGTGTTGCAAACCGTTTGAGCCAAATCGTGTCGGCTACCGCGATGTGGTTCAGTGTGCCAAAAATCGAGCCGAAGAACGCGCCACGCTCTTCAGCTAGTTCAGAGGCGCTCAGCTTACCGGCGGCATCATAGAGGTTAGTGTTCATCCACTGGTTATAAGTGGCTAACTGTTCGAAGTGTTGTTGAAGTGTCATGAGTTAAGACCCAAAAGCAGCATCTATTTAGAACGTTTGAAATATGGGGGAAGAACAGCATCACCGCCCGCCTGCTACATCAATGAATGACCCCGTTACATAAGAGGCTTCGTCCGAGAGCAACCAAGCGATGGTATTAGCCACTTCTTCAGCGCTACCGCCACGCTGCATAGGAATCTGAGGAGCTAAACGATCAACCCGCCCTGGTTCTCCACCATCGGCATGCATATCAGTGTAGATAAAACCGGGGCGAACGGCGTTAACACGAATCCCCGAGCCAGCAACTTCGCGAGACAACCCCTTGGTTAGGGTATCCATGGCACCTTTCGATGCAGCGTAGTCAACATATTCAAAGGGCGAGCCTGTTTGCGAGGCAAGCGACGAGACATTGACGATTGCACTACCTGCTGGGAAGCGCCTGACGGCTTCTCTAGAGCACAGAAAACAGCTGACCACATTGCTATTAAGCACTTGGTTGAAGCGCTCAAGGTCGATATCGACCAGCTTGGATTGAGTAAACAGTATCCCTGCATTATTAACCAAATGCGTCACCTCGCCCAAGCGCTCCTCTGCTGCATCAAACAGGCGGATAACGTCAGCTTCACTGCTAACATCCGCTTGATAGGCAAACGCTCGACCACCCGCTCGAATAATGCAATCAGCCACATCATCTGCCAGCTCCCTATTAGCAAGATAGTTCACGCACACTGCATAGCCTTTTGCGCCCAGCAATTTTGCGGTGGCCGCTCCGATACCTCGGCTTCCCCCTGTCACGATGACCACTTTCGACATAACGTTTCCTCGCTGACTCTTTAGTCACAAACCCACCTTGCACATTAAACCCACGATAGTTCTTTGGGTAGCGCCCTTTTTGCTGCTGCAAGTTAATTAATTGACTGGCTATTGATTTCTTGCCACCTCACAAATACTGTATATAAAACCATGTCAAAAGAGGTGAACCATGACATCTCTTGGAACACCAAGCTCCTATAAGGGTCGCGGGGCAACATACGACCCACACAATCGTTTTGCGCCTACCCGTAGCGTGGCGGAAGATGACGGTTGGTGGCGGGAAGAGGCCTCTACGACTATCGCTACCGAAGTGCGTGAGGAGGTGAGCAAAAGTGCTTTGTCGTGGAATCACTCACCAGATTTACCTTTTGATCGCTCGCTGAACCCGTATCGCGGCTGTGAGCATGGCTGCGTTTACTGCTATGCCCGCCCTTCTCACGCCTACTGGGACTTATCGCCAGGGCTAGATTTTGAAACCAAGCTGATTGCCCGTAGCGGTTTAGTGGAGCGGTTAACCGAAGAGCTGTGCCACCCTAATTACGTGTGCCGCCCGATCAACCTTTCCGGCAACACCGACTGCTATCAGCCGTTAGAGGCCACCTACCAAACCACCCGCCGTTTGCTGGAGCTGCTACTGGAGTGTCGCCATCCGGTAACGCTGGTGACTAAAAGCACCTTGGTGCTGCGCGATTTAGAGCTTCTGGCGGAAATGGCAGAGCACCGGCTGGTGCGTGTGTTTGTCAGTTTGACCAGCCTGGATGCCCAATTGAAACGCACATTAGAGCCACGGGCGGCATCACCTCAGGCGCGCTTGCGGGCGATTCGTGAACTGAATACAGCAGGCATTCCCGTGGGTGCTTTAATTTCACCGGTTATTCCGGGGCTAACCGATCATGAAATAGAAAAACTCTTGGAAGCCGCCAGCCGTGCAGGAGCGCGAACCGCCGCCTGGATGCTGCTGCGCTTACCCTATGAAGTGGCGCCGCTATTTGAAGCCTGGTTAGAAGCCCACTACCCGGAGCGCGCGGCGAAAGTGATGAGCCTAATGCGTCAGTGCCGTGGCGGTAAGGCGTACGATGCCAAGTTTGGTAAACGCTTTCGCGGTGAAGGGGTATTTGCTGATTTAATTGCGCAACGCTTTGCCCGCGCCAGCCGCCAGTGGAACATGCAGGATCGCACCGAGCAGGGCTTAAACACCCGGGACTTTCGCCCACCACGAGCGCAGCAGGATTTATTCATTTAAGCTAAGCAGCACGCGCATAAAATAGTTGCAAAGGAAGCCGAATGCCCGCTCTTAGCAAAACCAAATCGAGTTTTTACCGCCGCTTATACGTCGCCTATTTGATCGAACAGGGCGCTGCCAGTGTACCTGCGCTAATCGAGGCCACCGGCATGCCACGACGCACCGCCCAGGATACGATCGCCTCCCTTGCCGAGTTGGATATCGAGTGTGTATTTACTAAGGATGACGGCGAGCGCCACAACATTGGTCGCTACCAGATACGTGATTGGGGGGCGATAGATCCACGCTGGGTGGCCACCCACGCCGAGCGGCTTAAACAGGCGCTTGGCTATGCTATTTAGCCATTATCATTAGACTCTGCCCAGGCCAGCCGTGCAGCGTTGAGGGTAACCGTCAGCGAACTTGCCGCCATGGCGAGTACCGCTACTAGCGGGGGGATCGCCATCAGCACTACCAGCCCGAGTGCCAAGGTATTGTAGAGCGCTGAAAAGAACAGATTCTGAACCATGATGCGTCGCGTACGTTTAGCAATACTAAGCAGTTTGACTACCCCACCCATCCCCGGCGTCATTAGCTGTGCGGAAGCCCCTTCGCGGGCGGCTTCGCTGGCATTTAATGGAGCGATGCCAACATCTGCCGCGGCTAGGCTCAAGGTATCGTTTAAGCCATCACCCACGTAGAGCGTTGGCGATGGCAACCCCTGCAAAAGCCGCGCTTTGGCTTCAGGCGAGCGCTGGGCATAGCAAGCTTCTCTTCCAAGCCCCACCCGTTCACCTAACCAACTAACCGCCCCCTCCCGATCACCGCTGATCATTGCCACCACATACCCTGCATCTAGCAGGTGTTTCACGCTTTTTTCAGCATCTTCCACTGGCTGATCAGTAAGATAGAGCGTGGCTAGCCAGCCTGCACCATCAGCTACCATCACTTGAGTAGCAAAGGCCAGCGCTGTGTCCTCCTCGTGGTCTGGCAGCGCTATCTGATGGCGAGAAAGCCAACCGGCGCTGCCTACCATCAGCCATTCACCGTTGCTCAAGCGCACATGGCGCCCTTCCCCAGGCGCTTCGTTTACGTCCACGCATTGCTCGTGATGTTGATCATGTTGGCTGCCCGACCAGCACGCTAACGCTTGTGCCAAGGGGTGTTCGCTGCCAGCAACAGCGGCTCTGAGCTTGCGCTGCAAAGTGTGCTTATCAATGCCCTCCCGGGCCTGCCAGTGCAGCACCGAGTGGCTGCCAGTGGTTAAGGTGCCGGTTTTATCCAGCGCTACCGAGCGAATGTGAGCCAAGGTTTCGAGCGCTGCCGGGTCGCGTAGCGCAACACCCTGCTGCATGGCCTGGCCACTACCGGCAAGACTTGCCAGCGGCACTGCAAGCCCCACGGCACAGGGGCAAGCAACCACTAACACCGACAGTGCGCGCACAAAGGCATCCTCCCAGCCCAACCCAAGTAGCAGCGCAGTGGGCAGCGTTAGCATCGCTAGCACTAGCGCTAGTGGGCTTAGCCATGCGGCAAAACGGTCAGCGAGTTTCTGCAATTCGCCTTTTTTGGCCTGATAGCGGCGCATTTCGTCACACAGCCGATCCAGTCGCCGCTTGCCTACCCCAGCACTCACCTGCATTACCAGCGGCGTTGTCCCCAGGTAGCGGCAGCCCGCGTAGACCTTCTGTCCTGCATTAAAGTAGCGAGGCAGGCTTTCGCCAGTAAGCGAGGCAGTATCGATCCAACCTGGGGCTTCCAGGATCCCATCAAGGGCTATCAACTCACCGGGCGCTAGCTCGACACGCGTTCCCTTTGTCACTTCATCTACAGGAACCGATCCCCAGCGCTCGTTCTGCCAAACCGTTATGTCATCATTAGGAAGCGCCAGGGCATCGAGCGCTTTTAGCCCACGGTGACGGCACAGCGTTTCCACCAGCCGACCAACCAGTAAAAGCACAATAAGCATCACCGCCGTGTCGAAATAGACCTCGTTAGAGCCGCGCCCTAGTAGCCAAACCGAGACCACCACCGCGCCGATAACACCCAGGCTAACTAAAACATCCATGCCGGGGCGCTTGGCGAGCAGCGTTCGCCACCCGGCCCGGTAAAACGGCACGCCTGCGAACAGCACGACAGGTAAGGAGAATGCCCCCGATACCCACGCCACCACCAGTTCAATCCGCTCCGAAGGCAATGCACCCGCATATATCAATAGTGAAGCGAGCATCGTCCACATGCCGAACAGCGAACCGACCATTAACCTCAGCGTCAGGTAGCGGCTCTCCTCTTCTAAACGTCCATGGGCATCTGCCACCGGCTCAAGTTCCGTAAGCCGATAGCCCAAACGTTTAACCTTTGGGGCGAGCGTTGGGAGCTGGACAGCGGCGGGTGTACCGCTGATGCAGAGGGCTGCACTTGGGTAGTGGACGCTAACCTCATGCACGCCTTCGAGCCTCTTAAGCGAGCCCTCCACGGCCAGGGCACAGCTGGTGCACCACATACCGTGGAGGGTATAGAGCTGCTCTTCCTCTTTGTTAAGCGCATCGCTTACAGGCAAGGCGGAATACCAATAATCGGCATTGCAGCAAACACAACGCTTAAGGTAGAGAAAAGATACAGCCCGGCGGAAACAGTGGCATTAAAGCGCAGCCGCCCTTCATGGCGCCTAGCCATGCGGCAACAACCCACTGTTAGCACCGCCAGTAACGCAATCGCCGCGATACTAACCACCAGCAGCATAGCGTTTACCAGGGTGAATACGCCCTGCTCGGGAGCAGGCGGCGCAACTGAGCAGGCTATTGCGTGCCCGCCGTAAACGGCTACGAACCAGATACACCATAGCGTTAAGCCAATGACGAAATGTAAGGGATGGGTAAGATGTAACCGCTGCATCGTGATGGACATTAACTTAGCTCCCTATCACACGCGGCAACACGGCAAGCGCGCCCACGAGTATCCAGAACGTCACCAGGTTATAGCGCCACCACTGGGCAACCACGGCAGGCTCGAAAGGCGCATGGGCACCCACATAGCCATAACCTACCCGCAGGCCCTGAAGCAGGGTCAGCACCGCGCCTAAACCGCCGTGTAGCAGCGCATAGGCCAGCCCGACCATAATGATCGCATCATGGGAGGTATCGGTCACCGCCAAGTCTGCACTCAACAGCACCCAAAGCGTTATCGCAACCTGAACAAAGCCTAGGGCACTGATGCAATACATGCCCACAGCCAGCCCCGCATCCTTACCCTGGCGTAAACCGCGCACCAGTTTTTCGAGAATTCCCACGCCAGCAGTTAGCGCCACCCCGGCAAGGATCAGCCCCACCAAGGAGAGCGGTGAGGTCTCGGGCATTCGCCACTCAGGGGACACCGTCCATAGATAGAACCAGCCAAACAGGTAAGAGAGAAAGAACGAACCATTGGCCAGCAGCGTGATCGACATGGCCCATAAGCCTGGGCCATCCATGGTGCGCGAGTGCAGCGGTGGATCACCGGGGGCTACCTCTGCATCTGGCGCCGCTTTTGGATGCGCACCATTCTCCCAAGACCAGCGCAGTAGAAATAGTCCGGCCACGACAACGGCGATACCAGCCAGCGGGTATAGCCGCGTCAGCAGGCTTAAACACACCACGGCCAGCGCCATTGCGGCGAACAGCGGCCACCAGGAGTTACCCGGCAGATGAATGATTTCACGCACTTTGCCCGTTAATGGGTCGGTGCCCCACATCTCCCGCCGGCCATGGGTAGCCACCGCCAGGCTATGTTGCCCTTCTGCCATGGTGCGCGGTAGATCAGGGTCATCCCATAGGGGGTGGCGCGTCTCGATCTTTGGCAAGCTGACAAAGTTATAGGCGCTGGGTGGCATACTGTTGGCCCACTCCAGGGTATCCGCGTTCCAGGGATTGTGCTTAGCGGGTTTGCCGAAACGGAAGTGTAGAGCAAAATCCAGCAGCACCATGGCGATCCCCGCCGACATAATAAAGCTACTCATGGATGACAGCAGGTTGAAAATATCCCAGCCCATGCCCGTTTCATAAGAGTAGACCCGCCGCGGCATCCCCAAAAGGCCAGTCCAGTGCATGATCAAGAAGGTGCCGTTAAAGCCCAAAAAGGTGAGCCAAAAGCCCCATTTGCCCAGTGTTTCAGAAGGCATGCGCCCTGAAAACAGCGGCAGCCAGTAGTAGAGCCCGGCAATCAGTGGGAAGAACATGCCCCCCACCAACACATAGTGCATATGCGCTACGACAAAGTGGGTATCGTGCACCTGCCAGTTAAAGGGCACCAACGCCAGCATTACCCCAGTCAAACCTCCACACACGAAGATAATCAGAAAGCCCATGATCCATAGCATTGGAAGCTTCATCTTGGGCTTACCCAGCCATAGCGTAGCCAGCCAGACAAACACCTGAATCGCGGTAGGTACTGCCACCAGCATACTGGCCGCGGAGAAGAATGCTTGAGCCAGTTGCGGAATACCCACGGTAAACATGTGGTGAACCCATAGTCCGAAACTGATAAAGCCTGTCACGGTAATGGCGAAGACCACCCAGCCGTAACCAACGATCGGACGGCCAGCAAACACTGGTATCAGCGTGGAGACAATGCCCGCCGCAGGCAGGAAAATGATGTAAACCTCGGGATGGCCGAACAGCCAAAATAGGTGCTGCCATAGAATCGGATCACCGCCACCGGTCACTTCAAAAAAGGGCATCCCCACTGCGCGCTCAAGCTCCAGTAGAATACTGCCCAGAATCAGCGGCGGGAAACCGACCACGATCATCAGCGCCATGGCAAGGATATACCAGGCAAACAGCGGCATTTTGTGCAGCGCCATGCCCTGAGTGCGTGTACGCAGTATCGAGACCACCAATTCGACCCCGGCAGACAGCGCGGAGATCTCAACGAAGGTGATCCCTAACAGCCAGAAATCTGAGCCCAAACCCGGTGAATACTCGCTGCCACTAAGCGGGGTATACATAAACCAGCCGCTATTAGGCGCCATCTCCAGAATCAAACTAAACGATAGGATGATACCGCCAAACAGATAGCACCAGTAACCCAGGGATGTTAGCCGTGGGCAGACCAGATCTCGGGCGCCGATCATCTTGGGAATCATATAAATCGCCAGCCCTTCCAGCATGGGAATGGCGAACAGAAACATCATCACCGTGCCATGCATGGTGGTGACTTGGCTATAGATATCCGGCGACATAAAGTCTTGATCAGGGAGCGCCAGCTGGGTGCGCACCAGCATGGCTAACAGCCCGCCGAGCAAGAAGAACGCCATCCCGGTCACCATAAAGCGCAGGCCGAGAGTGGTGTGATTCACAATGGTGAGGGCTTTTAAGCCACGCGGATTGCCCCAGATATCGTGCAAGTCACTGTGCAACTGGTTGGGGACTGCGATGTTATCGCCTTCTGGGGTCGCTTCACGGTTAATGGTGGTCATGGGGTTAGCGTCTCCAGCCAAGCCCCCAGGGACGCCAAGGTGGCCGTCTCAATATCATCGTGGGGCGGCATTTTGTTGCCCGGTTTTAAGCGTTGGTGGTGCTTAAGCCAGTGGGTAACTGCGCCCTCCTTCATGGCTATTATCCCTGCCCCTAGGCTAGTCCGACTGCCAAGATCAGAAAGATCCGGCCCCTCCTCCCCAGAGGATAGTCCCGCTACCCGGTGGCAGCTCGCGCAATGGGTCATAAATGACTCCCTGGCAGGCTCATGCTGCTGATCGTTTGCAGCTAGCGACGATAATGCTTCCGTTTGACGGGCGGCCAGCCAAGCGTCGTACTCGTCACGCCCGACGGCTTCCACATAGAGTTGCATCTGGGCATGTTGGGCGCCGCAGAACTCTGCGCACTGAGCACCAAATACCGCCGGTTCGTCCGCTTCCAAGCGTATTTTGTTCACTCGCCCTGGGATCATATCGATCTTGCCGCCCAGGCGAGGCACCCAGAAAGCGTGAATAACGTCCGCACCAGTAACGTGAAAATCGACTGGCTCACCAGCGGGCATGATGAGCTGATTTGAAGTCACCACCTCTCCCCCTTCTGCGCCGGGGTAGCGCACTTCCCACCACCACTGGTGGCCAATCACTTCAATTACCTCCGGCGGTTCTGCCAGGGGCAACGGTAAAAGCCGCTGGCCGGTGGGCACACCAAAGGCCAGTAGTGCGGTAATGCTGGCCACCGGCAGCACAATGCCACCGCCAATAATCCAGCGACGCGCTATTTTTCGCTCCTCGGCAGGCGTACGTACAACCTCCTTGCGCTTGAAGGTATACAGCCAAAAAGCAGTCACCAGCACCAATACCACAGTGCCAAAACTCAGCATTACCCACCAAATCATCGCCACGTCTCGCGCGGCTTGGCCTGCCGGGTCTAGAATAGACTTATCCCCCGCGCAACCGGCTAATAGCAGGCCGACTAACAGCGCTAGCGGTGTGTCAAGTGAGTTGACCCGCTGCTTGGTTAAGCGTTGAATTATCAGCCTCATCCCTTGAATTCCTTTTTCTGCCCACAGGAAGTGATCATGGCAAAGCCTCGCCAGCGCTCGATTAAAAGCCACGCATCTCTCGCCGGCCATCCGCTTCATCCCGTGATGATTCACTTTCCCGTCGCAGCCCTGATGGCGCTGGTGGCAAGCGATATCGGTTTCCTGCTTAGCGGCGACCCATTCTGGTTGCGCGCCAGCTTGTGGCTGGCCGGTGTCGGCGCATTTGGCGGTTGGATTGCCAGCACGGCAGGCATTATTGACCTGGTCACTGTGCCGCGCATTCGCCGCCTGATTACCGGCTGGAGCCACGCTATCGTCGCGGTGGTGATGCTCTCGTTGGCGTCGCTGAACTGGCTGCTGCGCTTCAACGACCCGAGCGCGATTTTGCCTTGGGGGCTGGCCGTATCGCTGCTCACCGCCGCGTTGATCGCTTTGGCAGGCTGGCTGGGTGGGCAGTTGGTGTATGAGCACGCCGTGGGGGTCGACGTTGAGGATTAAAACTAAGCTGTTAAAAGACACGGCGTTAGCTCCAATCCAGTGGCTTAGCTAACACAAGCCCCAGCACACCTATAATGCCCGCTAACGCAACACATAGCGCCGTCCAGTTGGCGGGTTTTACCCAGCGGTAGTGGCCCATCTCAAGGCGCAAGATTAACCAGCCAAAGCTGCCATGAGCGGCGACCATGGCCACCACGGCACCCAGCTTTAAGATCAGCCAGCCGCCCAACACACCATGGATGAGAAATAGCAGCGTGCCCGAGGCAATAGCGACTAAAGCGGCCGGGGTAGCGACTGAGTTATAAAAAAACCGCGGCATGGGCGGTGTGCCCTGAGCGAAGCCCGCGTCTTTGCGAAGCTGCAGTGCCTGGCTAAGCAAGGCGGGCAGATAAAGCAGTGAGCCGCACCAGATCACTAGCGCGGCAATGTGAAGCAGTTTAAGCCAAGGCATCGGGGCTTCCTTGCGTTGCGTAAGGCGGGGGCAGATCACCCCTAACCTTAGTCAAAGCACCCCTTTATGGCTAGCCGTTCAACTTACCTGGATCTCATAACCAGTGAATTTGCGGAGATTAATGACCCCACTATCAAGGATCAAATACTGCCCTTTGACGCCTTGCAGCACGCCTTCGACCAGCGGCTGTTTATCAAAGTTATGCGACACCACTTTTTTGGGAAAAACGCTGACGGGGTAGTGAAAATGTTGCGCTGGCTGTTCCAACAAGCGAATGGCGTCCGCACCATGGGTTTCGCGCAGTTGGTGCAACCCATCGGCTAGCAGGGTTAGCAAACGGTCACGCTCGGCACTTAAATCCATGGTTTCGACGTCGCCCTTGAGCATCGCACGCCAATTGGTGCGGTCGGCCACCTGCTCTTTAAACAGAATTTCGACAAAACCGGACTGCTGACGAGTATCCACTTCAAGAATCGGCAGCGCCTGGATCGCGCCTTGATCCAGCCAGCGGGTAGGCATTTGGGTTTTGCGAGTGATGCCGACTTTAAGCCCCGACGAGTTAGCCAAATAGACGATATGGGGCTGGAAGCAGTGCCGCTCGCCCCACTCCGGCTCACGGCAAGTGCCTTGGAAAAAGTGGCAGGTTTCCGGCTTCATAATGCAGGTATCGCACTGGGCTAGCCGCTTGAAGCAGGGGTAACAGTGGCCTTGGGCAAAGCTCTTCTTGGTTGCTCGCCCGCAGTGGGTACAGGCAATTGCTCCCGTCCACCGCAAACTAAGCGGCTCACCGATACGCTCGTTAAGCGCAACACGGTGCTCACCCGCGCGTAAGTGGTAAACCACCGGCTGATCTTGGCGGCCAGGTAGCGCTGCCGCCATTTTGCTTAAACAGCCCTGTACTGAAAAGCCCGGTACTGCCGCTTCAATCACGCGTGGCATCCCGTGCCAAACCCGCCATTTCAGGCGTTACGCCAGCACCGCTAGCCGCTGCACCGCAGGTACGCTGCTCTAAATACCCTACGCGACTCTCTTCCGGCACGTTGTTCTCCACCTCAAAGCGCATGACGGCTTCCAAGCAGAGTTCGGTCTGTTCCGGCGTTAAGCGGCGACCGTCGGGCCATTTGCGCAGCGATACCGCCTGTTTAAGGCTTTCGTAAATCGCTGGGGTCATCTGGTTGATCATTTTTTCGAACGTCATTTCGCTCATTGCAGGCCTCTTAACGGTTTTTCAAACGGCGGGATGAATAATACCAGCCTGTGACAAGCCCCACGAGTAGACCGCCCAAATGTGCTTCATTAGCGACATTGCCAAAACCAACGCTGCCCGCCATATCAGTCATGGTGAACACCATCCAGCCGAGCATAAAGACCACCAGCATTTGCGGTACAAAGAAGCCGCTTTGGGGCACCCTGCGTGACATCAACCAAACGTGAGCCAGTAAGGCATATACCACCCCGGACATGCCACCGAATAGCACGGTGCCGGTCGCGTACTGCGCCACATTCGCGCCAACGCCCGCCACAATCAACAGCAGTAACATGGTACGGCTGCCTTGGAGTGCTTCAATCTGACGTCCGAAGTACCACACCCACATCAGGTTAAATATTAAATGCATCCAGCCAAAGTGCAGAAAAGCAGGCGATAAAAAGCGCCATACTTGTCCTGACGTAAGCGTTTGAGACAGATTACCGAAGACCAGCTCACCCCCTGAAATACCTATCGGCACGATGGTTAGAGTGACAATCAACTGGTCACCAAAAACACCTATCAGGGCAAATACCACCAGACTAATGACAATCATCAGCGCCGTTACCGGCACTTGCTTTAGCGATGCCAAGAAGTTGGTCATGGTGCGCGGGCGCTGAGCAGCCTGATGAAGCACCAGGGGTTCGCCCCGCTGCCAGCGCTCTAGCAGTGCTTTAAGTTCGCCAAGCTGGCGTGGGTCGGCTATCCATAGCAGTTGGCCGTCCGCTTCATCGGTAATGCGGTGACCAATGCGGTGGCGCCAGAGTGCTTGGCGAAGTTCACTGGTATCCGCGTGATCGGGCAGAAGCATCACTGGATGCATGACATCCCTCTAATCAAAGCGCTTGCGGCATGCTGACCGCAGCGGGTAGCTATTGAAGACAACTACTGAATGAACCACACGGTTGCCAACAAACAGGCAAAAAAAACCGGCGGTGGGAACCGCCGGAGAATAAAAGCAAGGGATCATTCAAGGGAACACTTACTCAGATGGCCGGCGGCAGGGTTAGTTCAGCCGTTTTGAAAAAAATATGTAATTTTATGTAATAAAAAGAAACAACTGTTAATCAAAGTCGATTTCCCAGGGTTTGGGCAGCGCCCTTTCCTCTTTTGGTACCTTAATCCACACAAAATGGTCGGCATTTAATACTCTCTCACCACTCCAGCGATAAGCCACTAAACGCCCATATTTCACGGCACTGTAATCTAGGCAGGCAATATTATGTGTCGGCAGTGCCGGTATGCCTTCACACCAGTAGTGGCCGATAAACAACGGCGGCTGCTCTGGCCCGTAGTAGCTAAGTTTCTGGCGCTCTTCGTGGGTCAATGCGCGCGTTTCAAGGTCGCCGGGCAAGTTATCCGGTTGAAAGACGACATCACCCCACTGCTGAGGTGCCTGGGCCCAAAAGTGGGCGCGAAAGCTTTGTCTTGTAAAGCCATCGCCAGAGTGTATCGCAATACCTTTGGGTAGTGAGACATGAGGGCCCCGGGTGAGGCGGTCTAAAATTCGAAACGCCTGGGTTTTGGAGTTGGTGGACTCAATCAGAAACTGTGTGTCCATGCAGTAATCAGGGCGGCGCTGTTTCAGCTCTTCAATCAGCGCCTCATCCCAGCAGGCATGCACCACGCGGATACCATCGATTTCCAAGCACAAAGGGATGGTTTTAAACCACGCCAGGGTGTCTTCCCACTCGTTGGTGTAGTCGCGATACTGCTCTAGGGTGTCCTGAATAATACGATTATGCCGCGGCGTATGTTCGCGCAACCAGCGTTTGTGGCTACCTGCAGGCCCAGGATGGGTATACGCCAGGGCGTTATACTCGTGATTGCCCATGACGATATACGCTTCGCCCTGCTCGACCATTCGCCGGGCAATGGTCACTGCCAGGCGAATTCTCGGGCCACGATCAATCAAATCACCGAGGAAAATCACTTTGCGACGCGGGTGGCGATAGACGCCGTTGCGCTGGTGGTAACCCAATTTTTCCAGTAGTGAGGCCAGCGTAGCACCGCAGCCGTGGACATCGCCAATGAGGTCGTATCCCTCCATACTCAATCCCCCAACCGATGGCTCCAGCCTAATTTGCTGCGCAGCACTTCGTAAAAATTATGCCCGATGGGGTGCACCAGCTGGATACGCTCAGGCTTGCGGGTAATCACCAGCACATCGTTGGGCTTGGCTACCGCGCGAGTTTGTCCATCGCAGCTGATATGCGGGTAGGACTGGTTGGTTTCGCCAATGTGAATACGTATTTCACTAGCGGCATCAATCACAATGGGGCGACTCGACAGCGTATGAGGAAACATCGGCACCAGCGTCACAACATCCAGTTTGGGGTGCATGATCGGCCCGCCGCCAGAGAGCGCGTAGGCCGTCGAACCGGTGGGAGTGGCAACGATCAAGCCATCGCTGCGCTGGCTATACACAAACTGACCATCGATAAACAGCTCAAACTCTATCATGCGCACCGCTTTACCAGGGTGCAGCACGACTTCGTTCAAGGCATCGCCATTACCCACGGCCACGCCATTACGGTAGAGCACAGTATCGAGTAAAAAACGCTGTTCAACCTCAAACTCCCCCGCCAGCACTTCACTGACGCGGGTTTCCAACTCATCTGGGGAGATATCGGTAAGAAACCCCAGGCGGCCCCGATTAACGCCTAAAATCAGCGTACCGCTGCGGCATAGCGCACGCGCCGCGCCCAATAGACTGCCATCGCCCCCTACCACAATCACCAAGTCACACAGCTCGCCCAGCATGCGGCGGCTGGCTTCCGGCTGACCATGGTGCGGTATGACAGTAGCGGTGCGATCTTCCACTAATACCGAGTAGTCATGGGCGACCAGGTAGGTTACCAACCGCTGAAGGGAGTCGACCACTTTGTCACTCCCCAGCCGACCAATCAGCCCAATAGTTTTAAAGGTTCTGCTTGATTGATCGCTGGAGGGCGCTGACTTAGCGTCTGCTGATAAGGTGTTGCTCATGGGCCGACTCTCGCTAACATAAGTCGCCATTATGGGGACACCTCAGCTATCGGGCAAATAGGCTTAGCTAACGGCTACCTGACGACGCTGGCACCACCAGTGATTGAGCCATAGGGAGGCGGCCATGATAAGTGCCCCCAACAGCAAACGCGGAATATCCGCATCGCGGTTCCAAATCACTAGATTGACGATTAGCCCCGCCGGCACCAGCGCATTATTCATAATCGCTAAAGTGCCTGCATCTACTTTGGTGGCGCCCTGGTTCCAGGCAAAATAGCCCACGCCAGAAGCCACTAGCCCCAACCATGCGAGCACGCCCCACTGTAGTGACGTGGTAGGCAGTGCTGCGCTGTTACCAAAGAGTAAATAAGCAGGCAGGGCCACGACCATCGCGCCAATAAAGAACCAACCAAACACGTTGTGCCACGCCAGGGTAGGTGGCAAATCAGCGGCTAAACGGCGATAGCCTACCTGACCAAGCGCGAAACAGAGGTTGGCCCCCTGCACAACTAAAAAGCCTGCCCAGAAACCGCTATCAACGCCGTCATAGCGAATCACCCCCGCCCCAACGACGGCGAGCAGTGCAGTCACGATATAAATCGGCGTAAAACGCCCAAACAGCAGATCATCCAGTAGCGCGATATAAATAGGCGTGAAGATAGTAAACAGCAGCACTTCAGGTACCGACAGCAGCAGAAAGGATTGATAGAAGAAGGTGTACATTACTCCCAGCTGTATAGCACCTAAGCCCATAAGCGCCAGCCGGTGCTTACCCCGCAGAAGGCTGGGTCTTAAAAAAGGCAGGAAGACCAGGGTAGCAAGCGTTACCCGCAAAAGTACTGCAAAGTAGCTGTCGACCTGGCCCGCCAAGTAAACGCCTATCAGCGAAAATGAGAACGCCCATAGCGCCGTGACGCCTATCAAATAACCCATCGTAAACCCCGACTTGTAAATTAGTTTACCGGGATTATACGCACCTGGATCAGGCTGCCAAGTAGTTAACGTCTGCAAGGGTCTTTAGTTAACGCTGCTGCAACCACCAAAAAGCATACACGACACCGGGCAGCCAGCCCGCTAGGGTTAGCAACACAGCTACCCCTACTCGCTTACGATCACCATCAGTTAGCCCTACCGCCAGCGGCGGCAATAGTAACGCAAGAGCATAGTAGGCGAATCTTAACGCTCCAGGCTCCGGGACAGTTTGTTCCGCTTGCTCTAAGGGCGTCGCTTTAGGCGGCGTAGCTTTGGCAGACGCGGCTTCGGCAGGCGCTGGATCAACGTTAGGCGTCGGAGTGAAGTGCTCCACTGAGCTGGAGGCTGGTTCAGCCGCGGCCTTAGCTGCCCGCTCCTGGGCAAGTCGGTGGGCTTCTTTATCAATTTTTTGCTCTAGGGTTTCAGCCCCTTCTGCCAGGTCATCGTGATAACGCTCCCAATCCTCCCAGTCGTGAGGCGTCCCCGATTTTGGCCGCTGGTGACCGGAACCCCGCGCACGCTCCCAGGCCTTCTCTTCCAAGGTATTTGGCCGGTCAGGGTCGCGGTCGAGCCCTACCCCTTTGCGGTTTAAGTACTCACGTGCATCCATGAGTAGCTCCTTATTTCGTTAACTTGCAGGTCATTTGAGCAGTTAGAAAATTAACAGCTTAGAAAATTCAGTACTTATAGCGTTGAAAAAACACGGCTTGCAGTTAGAACACAGCGGCTTAAATCGCCTACAGTGAAAGTGTTGAAGCTACTTTAGCACTTAGCGACGACTTATCAGTTCGCATAATTTGCGATACCCGATTTGCCATAGCGCTGAATACGATGAGCGAGGAGCGCCCACCATGAATAGAGCAACCCCTAGCATCGTCCGCGATATCATGTCCCGTGATTGCTACCGCGTTTCACCCAACGCCTCGATAACAACCTTGGCCAAGGGGCTGGCACTGCATCGCCTGCCTGGCGCACCGGTTGTGGATGAGAGTGATCGTTTAATCGGCTTTATTTCGGAGCAGGATGTCATGGGACGTGTGCTGGACAGCATTTATCATGACGATGAAGCGCCCCTGGTGAAAGAGATGATGCGCCACGAAGTGCTCAGCGTCTCTCCCAATAAAAGCATTACCGACCTAGCCCAGGAGATGCTAGGCCCTAAACCCAAAGTCTACCCAGTAGTGGAACAGCAGCGTCTAATAGGAATTGTGACACGACGTGATATCCTGGTAGCGCTGCTGGCTATACGTCGCCACTAGCAGAGTGCTTAACGGTTTCAAATCAGGTGTCGAAGAACAGTTGAGCTTTAGACAAAAAAAAGCCGCTACTCAAGAAGTAGCGGAAGCAAGGGATCAAAACAAAGAGCCAGGACAACAACTTTAGCGACTGCTATCGCGATGTTGCCTGTACATACTCAGACACGCTATGAAGTAAAAGTTCGCAAAAAAGTAAAATTTCCGACCCGAGCGGCGCCAAGCGTATAATAACGTAGCTATTTATTAACGGATGACGCCCAGGAGCAGAGCGAATGGCGCTGTATTTATTAGTGTTTGGAGTCTGCTTACTCGTGATTGGTGCGGTAATGCTGGTGCTGATGACGTCAAGCACCCCACGTTACCGTACTGAGCCTAAAGATTTACTGGCGCTGTTTGATAAAGCGCTCAGCAGCCAAGTGAGCGAAACCGAGTGGAACGCGATAATCGGTTACCCTATTCGGCACAACGAGTACTTGGACGGCATCAGGCGCCGTGCCGCACACCTGATGGAACAGCACGGCCGCCGTTGGATGGTTGCCCAGGGCAAGCCGTTGCTCAATCAAGAGGGACAGGCAGAGCTTCAGGCCCTTCGCGACCATTTATCCGCCCACACTGCCCTTCGCCAGCAGTAGCTGTTGTGTTTTGAAGGCGTATTGCGGTTCAGGAGACCTAATGCAATTCAGGAGAACTGCATGCCCAGTACCATTCGACAAATACCGCTAGCTAGCGCTACACATCACCACACACATGATTTTCATCAGATTGTGATTACGCTATGCGGCTCTTCAGAATTTGAAATTGAAGGCTTGGGTGGGCGAGTAAATGCATTCTCGGGCTGTATCGTGCCCGCTAACCACGAGCACTACTACTCAGGTTACGGCCATAACCGGCAGTTAATTTTCGATCTTCCCGAAGACGCCCCTGCGCTAACCGGTGAGAACCGCGAACTGGTAGCACTATTCGATGCCCCACGCTTTTTTGGCCTGGATAACGCACTACGCCACTACCTAGCGTTTATGCAGAGCGAACTTGCTCAAGGGTTGGATACATCGACAAACTCCTTTCAGCAAGACCGTTTAGCCGCCACGCTTTTGGGTTCACTAAAAGCGCGCCTAGGTACTACCGCCAACAGTACGCAGCAGCGCTTGGATTTGACGCGTATTAACCGTTTTATTCGTCAACATCTCGCTGAAGAGCTCCGCGTCGCTGATCTAGCGCGGCTCGCCTGTCTAAGCGAAGCGCATTTTTCCGACTGCTTCCGCGCTCAAACGGGGCTTTCGCCCTGGCAGTACGTCAAGCGCCAACGTCTACATGCGGCCCGTCAACTGATCCTGCAAAGCCGCTTGCCCCTCACCGATATTGCGATTCAAACCGGCTTTGCCAACCAAAGCGCGCTCTCTCATGCATTTCGCCGCAGTTACGGATTATCGCCGCGGAAATTACGCCAGGCAGATGTACCACCGATCTCGATTAACCCATCAAACGCTGCTTTAGGGTCAGTAGCAGGCCAGTAAAAACTCTACTAAAGTCGTATAAAGGCTACTCTTGCCGCGGAATTGACACGTTTTGCCCTGAAATCAACATACACCAAAGGTAGCTGCACTCTACATTCGCTTATTTGCTTGGGCGAAATGCCCTGTTACCCATTTGTTCTGTTCAGACTTTCGGGGGCTTCAATGCTCAATGCCAACCACATGCGTGACCCTGCCATCTGGCAAACCGATCTCGACACCCTCATGGCGCGCGTTAGCGACCACTACCTAGTGGACGAAAATAGTTACGTCAGTGAACTGATCGAGGTGCTGAATGCCAACCGCGAAGATTTCGCCCGCATTGAAGCCAATACCGCTGCGCTGGTTGAGGACGTCCGTAAGATGGACACGGCTGTCGATACCATCGACGAACTGTTACAGCAGTACAGCCTGGATACCCATGAAGGCCTGATGCTGATGTGCCTTGCGGAAGCTATGCTGCGCATCCCCGATAAAGCCACCGCCGACGCCTTGATCGAGGACAAACTCGGCCCCGCCGATTGGCAGTCTCACCTAGGTAAGAGCGAATCCTGGATGGTCAATGCCTCTACCTGGGGCTTATTGATGACTGGACGTGTGCTGAAAATGGATCACCCTAAGGAGGGTCAGCCCGCCAGCTTTATTAATCGCATGGTCAATCGCATGGGCGAGCCGGTTATTCGCCGCGCCATGTACGAAGCGATGAAGATCATGGGCAAGCAGTTTGTGCTGGGCCGCGATATCAATGAAGCCCTCAAGCGCTCCAAGCCACTGTTCAATAAAGGCTACACCTACTCTTACGATATGCTGGGTGAAGCTGCGCGCACCCAGGACGACGCGCAGCGCTATTTTGACGACTACGCACGCGCGATCGAACAAGTGGGAAAAACTTGCAAAACCTTAAGCGATAAGACCCCGGCGCCGTCGGTCTCCATCAAGCTCTCTGCGCTCCACCCCCGTTATGAGTTTGGCCGCCGCGAGCAGGTGCTAGCCGAGCTGGTCGACACCGTTATCAAGCTAGTGAGCAAGGCGCGCGAGCTGGATGTGGCCGTTACGATTGACGCTGAAGAGGTTGATCGCCTTGAGATTTCCCTAGAGGTCTTCCGCGCGGTTTACGAAAGCGCAGCCGCCAAAGGCTGGGGGCACTTTGGCTTGGTCGTCCAGGCTTACTCCAAGCGCGCCCTGCCGGTGCTGCACTACATCAATCGTTTGGCCGACCAGCAGGGGGATGAGATTCCGCTACGCTTGGTCAAAGGCGCCTATTGGGATACTGAAATCAAAGAGTCCCAGCAGCTCGGGGTTGACGGCTACCCAGTGTTTACCCGTAAAGCGGGCACCGATGTTGCCTACCTCGCCTGTGCACAGTTCCTGCTTTCTAACGATACCCGTGGGCGTATTTTCCCGCAGTTCGCGACCCACAACGCTCACACGGTGACGACGATTCTGGAGTTCGCCAACCGCGACAGCCGTCCGTTCGAATTTCAACGCCTACACGGCATGGGTGAAGCCCTTTATGACGCCGCGCTTGAGCGCGCACCGAAAGGCACCTACTGCCGCATTTATGCCCCGGTGGGAGCACATAAAGACCTACTGCCCTACCTGGTTCGTCGCCTGCTTGAGAACGGTGCCAACTCATCGTTTGTTCACCAGTTGGTCGACCCGGATGTACCGGTCAAGTCGCTGTGTCAGCACCCGGTTGAGACCCTGCGTCAGCAGAAAAACCTGGCCAATGCGAACATTCCATTGCCCAAGGATATTTACGGCCCTAAACGACGCAACTCTCGCGGGGTCAACCTGAACATTCGCAGCCACTACTACCCGCTGATGGAGAAGATGGCCGCGTTTATGGACAAGCAGTACCCGGCCAAGCCGCTGCTGGCCTTTGATGTTGCCGATGACACGGCTAATACCCATAGCGTCACCAGCCCTTATGACCGCCGCAAAACCGTGGGCAGCGTGCAGTGGACTAGCAAAGAGCAGGCAACCAAGGCCCTGGATGCTGCCTGGGCCGCCTTCCCCCGCTGGGATGCTACGCCCGTGGCTGAACGTGCCGCTATCGTGCGTCGCCTGGGCGATTTGATGGAAGAGCATATGGCGGAACTAATGGCACTCTGCTCCCGGGAAGGTGGCAAGCTACTTACCGATGGCGTCGATGAGATCAGAGAAGCCGTCGACTTCTGCCGCTTCTATGCCATGCGCGCAGAAGAGGACTTTGGCGAAGCGATTGTGCTGCCCGGCCCCACCGGCGAATCCAACCGCTTGATGATGGGCGGCAAAGGCGTATTCGCGGCGATTAGCCCCTGGAACTTTCCAGTGGCAATTTTCTGTGGCCAGGTAGTGGCCGCGGCAGTGGCGGGCAACACCGTACTGGCCAAACCGGCGGAGCAGACCTCCATTATTGCCCACCGGGTCATAGAGCTGCTCTACGAAGCCGGTATGCCCCGGGATGTGGTTCAGCTACTGCCCGGCGATGGCCCGACGGTAGGCAGCGTGTTGACCTCCGACTCGCGGATTACCGGCGTGGTCTTTACGGGTGGCACTGACACCGCACAAATTATCAACCGCGCCCTGGCGGCAAGGGAGAACGCCCCGCTGCCCACGTTAATCGCCGAAACCGGCGGCATGAACGCCATGATTGTCGACTCCACTGCCCTGCCCGAGCAGGTCGTGGTGGATGTGGTTCAGTCAGCCTTCCAGAGCGCCGGCCAGCGCTGTTCGGCACTGCGCGTACTGTATCTGCAAGACGATGTTGCCGACCGAGTGATCGAGATTCTCAAAGGCGCCATGAACGAGCTACACATTGGCGACCCCCGCGAACTGGGAACCGATGTTGGTCCTGTCATCGACGAAGACGCCCGCAAAGGCCTGCTGGAGCATATCGAAAAACTTAAGGCTGAAAATCGCCTTGTCGCTGAAACGCCAATGGCCGCTGAGCATACCCAGGAGGGTACTTTCGTGGCCCCCATCGCTTTCATTATCGACAGCATCGATGCGCTGACCCGCGAGCAGTTCGGGCCAATCCTGCATATCGTGCGCTACAAATCTAGCCAGCTTGATAAGGTCATCAACGACATCAACGGTCGCAACTACGGCCTGACGTTTGGCGTGCACAGCCGCAACGAATCGTTTGCCGCTGAAGTCGCCCAGAAAATGCGCGTGGGTAACGTGTACATCAACCGTAATATCATCGGTGCAGTGGTGGGCGTGCAGCCGTTTGGTGGTCAAGGCCTTTCAGGCACTGGCCCAAAAGCCGGTGGCCCTCACTATCTGCAGCGCTTTGTCACCGAGAAAACGATTACGAATAACACCGCCGCCTTAGGCGGGAATGCGTCGCTGTTGGCGCTAGGCGATGAGTGAGCTACTCATCAACATCACTAACCTGAACTCCTGAACAGGAAACTATCTCATGGTCGAAAATAATATAGGGATCGTTACATACAAAGGCACCACAGACCTTTCTGTCTTCATCTATAGCGGGCTCACCAGGGCCAATAACATGGATATGAAAAGGGGCTAACAACAACAAGACTGCGCCACTACCGTACTCTTCTCGGTATGCGCACTAACCTGTCGGAGCTAGCTCCGTCCTGAATAATTGGAGAAGTTACATGGCTATAGGTGTTTGGATCAGTCTCATTGCGTACTTTGCGCTAATGGTTGCCATCGGTATTTATGCGATGCGCAAATCCACCTCTTCCTCTGAAGATTACATGCTGGGTGGTCGTACCCTCAGCCCAAAAGTAGCGGCCCTGTCGGCCGGTGCGTCAGATATGAGCGGCTGGTTGCTGCTGGGCTTGCCCGGTGCAATGTTCGTCTCGGGTTTAGGCTCGGCGTGGATCGGTATTGGTTTGCTCGTGGGGGCGTTATTCAACTGGATTCTAGTCGCCCCTCGTCTACGTGAACAGACGGTTCACTACGGCAACGCGATCACCATTCCGGCTTTCCTGGCAAACCGCTTCCCAACGCGGTCAATGTCACTGCGGACAGTCTCCGCTGTCGTCATCGTGATCTTTTTCGCAGTCTATACCGCGTCAGGCCTAGTGGCAGGCGGCAAGCTGTTTGAAAGCGCGTTTACTGGCATTTACAACTTCGGCGATATGAGCAACTACGCCATGGGGGTCATGATCACCCTGGGCGTGGTGCTTATTTATACGGTTGTCGGCGGCTTCCTGGCAGTGAGCATGACGGACTTCGTGCAAGGCTGCATCATGATGCTAGCGTTGGTGATCATGCCAGCGGTGGTGCTGTTTGGCGAAGGTGGCGGCGGCTTATCGCAGGCAACACAGACCCTGAATGAAGTCGATCCCACCCTGCTTTCCTGGACGTCGGGGCTGACCTTCATCGGGTGGCTGTCGGCTGTGACCTGGGGCCTGGGTTATTTCGGTCAGCCGCACATCATTGTGCGCTTCATGGCGATCCGCACACTCAAGGATGTGCCCATTGCCCGCAACATTGGCATGGGCTGGATGCTCATCTCGCTGATTGGTGCCGTTTCTTTGGGCATCTTCGGCCGGGCCTATGCGATCCGCAACGGTATTGATGTCCAAGATCCGGAAACGATCTTTATCATCCTGGCAGACCTACTGTTCCATCCGTTGATTACCGGCTTCCTCTATGCGGCGTTGCTTGCAGCGGTTATGAGCACCGTTTCAAGCCAGCTTCTGGTGGCCTCTTCGTCACTAACCGAAGACTTCTATCGCCTGTTCCTGCACAAGAACGCAACGGAAGCGCAGTGTGTCGCCGTAGGCCGTGTCTGTGTAGTACTTGTGGGCATTGTGGCAGCGGTTATTGCCTCTGACGAAAACTCCCAGGTTCTGGGGCTGGTCAGTAACGCTTGGGCAGGCTTCGGCGCCGCGTTTGGCCCGTTGATTATCTTGTCGTTGATGTGGTCACGCACCAATGGCAATGGCGCCATCGCAGGCATGGTCGTGGGTGCTCTCACCGTTATGATCTGGATCTCACTGGGCTGGAACGGTGAATTCCTGGGTGGTCCTGGCGTGTACGAGATTATTCCTGGCTTCATCGCGTCCTTCATCGCCATCATCGTAGTCAGCAATGCGACTGACGATGCCGGTGAATATCAGCATATCGAACGCAAGTAAGCGCTCAGCCACATTGAGCGTATCAAGAGGGCTCCCGCGGGAGCCCTCTTTAGGTTAGTTATTTTGTGTTGACTGCAAAAAGTATGACTACACCCTAACCGACGCAGCAACGCCTTAGTGTCGGCTAGCAAGGAGAGACCCTGTATGAACGACCATCTGCATAGCGACGTGAGTGATCTACGCTCACGCATTCGCACCAACTACGACGCCAACGAGGCAGATGTGCTGCACGGGCTGGTCGAGCGTATCAAGCTGTCGGAGGATGACCGCAAGAAGGTCGCCGCCGTTGGCGCCAACTACGTGGAGCGTGTGCGCAAGGAAAGGTCGCCCTCGATGATGGAGGCGTTCCTTGCCGAGTACGGGCTCTCGACCACTGAGGGCGTTGGCCTGATGTGTCTGGCAGAAGCGCTACTGCGCGTGCCCGATGCAGAAACCATCGACGACCTGATCCACGACAAGATCGAGCCCTCCGACTGGGGCGCCCACCTGGGTAAGTCCTCGTCATCAATGGTCAATGCCTCTACCTGGGCACTGCTGCTGACCGGTAAGGTGTTGGAAGAAGACCCCAAGGGCCCGACCCGAGCGCTGCGCGGCCTGGTGCGCCGGATGGGCGAGCCGGTGGTACGCAAGGCGGTTGGCCAGTCGATGAAGATTCTCGGCCGCCAGTTCGTGCTTGGCCAGACCATCGAAGAAGGCATGAAGAATGCCCGCGAACTGGAGAAACAGGGCTATACCTACTCCTACGATATGCTGGGTGAAGCGGCACGCACCGACGAAGATGCCGTCCGCTATCACCAAGCTTATTCAGAGGCGATCACCGCGATTGCCGAGCAGGCCAAGGGCGACGTGCGCGGAAGCCCCGGCATCTCAGTAAAGCTCTCGGCGCTACATCCGCGTTATGAGTACACACACCGTGACACGGTGATGACAGAGCTAGTGCCACGCGCCAAGGAGTTGGTGCAGCAGGCGGCCAAGGCCAATATCGGTTTCAATATCGACGCCGAAGAGCAGGATCGGTTGGATCTCTCCCTCGACGTGATCGAGGCCCTAATGGCCGACCCCAGCCTGGACGGATGGGACGGCTTTGGGGTCGTCGTGCAAGCCTACGGGCGCCGCGCCGCGCCGATGATCGAGACACTCTACGAGCTGGCCGAGCGGTTTAACCGCAAGATTATGGTGCGGCTGGTTAAGGGCGCCTACTGGGATACCGAGATCAAGCTCTCCCAGGAGATGGGGGTGAAGACCTTCCCGGTCTTCACCCGCAAGGTCAACACCGATGTCAGCTACATGGCCTGCGCGCAAATGCTGCTCGACCGACGTGACCGCATCTACCCGCAGTTCGCGACCCATAACGCCCACACCTGCGCCGCCGTTGTAGAAATGGCGGGCGACGACAAAGACAGCTACGAGTTCCAGCGCCTGCATGGAATGGGCGAATCGCTACACCACATCGTCAAGGAGTCAGAAGGTACGCACTGTCGCATCTACGCCCCTGTCGGTGCGCACCGCGACCTGCTGGCCTACCTGGTACGCCGTCTGCTGGAGAATGGCGCCAACTCCTCGTTCGTCAACCAGGTGGTGGATAGCTCGATTCCGGCGAGCGAGGTCTCAAAAGATCCCATTGAAGGGTTCAAGCAACTCGGCAACGACGTCTCAAGCCCGTTGATCCGCCAGCCCAGCGAGCTGTTCGAGCCCGACCGCAAGAATTCCAAGGGCTACCGCATCAACGAACCCGCTTCGATTTTGCCGCTGCTCAATGCCCGCGAAGCATTTGCCGACGCCACCTGGACCGCAGGCCCCATGCTGGTGGGCAGCCCCGCTCCCCAGGGCCCGGCGCGCGATACCGTCTCCCCCGCCGACGGCTCTCGGGTGATCGGCAAGGTGCATGAAGCCACCCCGGAAGAGGTCGCCACTGCCCTCGACGCCGCCGAGCAAGGCTTCAAAGAGTGGTCGGCGCGCCCGGCAGCCGAACGCGCCGCGGTACTCCGACGCACCGCCGACCTCTACGAGGAACACATTGCCGAGCTGACCGTGATCGCCACCCGCGAAGCGGGCAAGATGATGTTCGATGGTATTGCCGAAGTGCGCGAAGCGGTGGATTTCCTGCGTTATTACGCCAACGAGGGCGAGCGGCTGGAAGCGGAAGAGCCCGGCAGCGCCCGCGGCATCTTCGTCTGCATCAGCCCGTGGAACTTTCCCCTGGCCATCACCACCGGCCAGATCGCTGCCGCCTTGGTTGCTGGCAACGCGGTGCTCGCCAAGCCCGCCGAGCAGACACCACTAATCGCCGCCCGCGCCGTCGAGCTGATGCGTGAGGCTGGCCTACCGGAAGCGGCACTACAGTTGCTTCCTGGCGACGGCCCAACGGTGGGCGGCCCGCTAACCAGCGATCCACGTATCGCTGGCGTCTGCTTCACCGGCTCGACCCCGGTGGCACAGATCATCCACAAGGCTCTGGCGGACAACGCAGGTCCCGACGCCGTACTGATCGCCGAGACCGGTGGTCTGAACTCCATGATCGTGGACTCCACGGCGCTGACCGAGCAAGCGGTGCGCGATATCCTGATCTCCTCCTTCCAGTCGGCTGGCCAGCGCTGTTCAGCGCTGCGCATGCTGTATGTTCAGGAAGAGGCCCGCGACCGGTTGCTCAACATGCTTTATGGCGCCATGGACGCGCTCACCATTGGCGACCCTTGGAATACCGATACCGACGTCTCGCCAGTGATCGACGTCGATGCACAACAAGAAATCAGCGACTACGTGGCGTCGAATGAGAAAGCTGGCAAAGTACTGAAGAAGCTGTCTGCGCCGTACACCGGTACCTTTGTGACCCCGGCGGTGATCGAGGTTGGAGGCATTGAAGATCTCGAACGTGAAATCTTCGGCCCGGTGCTGCACGTGGCCACCTTCAAGGCGCGAGATATCGACAAGGTCGTCGACGACATCAATGGCAAGGGCTACGGGCTGACCTTCGGCCTGCACACCCGCATCGACGACCGCGTGCAGCAGATCGTCGAGCGCATCCATGTCGGCAACGTCTACGTCAATCGTAATCAGATCGGCGCTATCGTTGGCTCTCAGCCGTTCGGCGGTGAAGGCCTCTCAGGTACCGGGCCTAAGGCTGGCGGCCCGCTCTACGTCAATCGCTTCCGCCGCACCGCTGAAGCCGAGTGCCACGAGACGCCGGAGGGAAAAGCCGTATCACTCGGCGACCTCCAATCGGCCATAGACGGGCTGGATGCGCGTAACTGGGCGGTACGACCCAATCGCATCGAGGTACTGCGCAAGGCGCTCTCCGGCAAAGGCGGCGTGATCCGCAAGGCACTTGCCGAAACGGCAGCGTTAGATATGACACCGCAGACCCTCCCAGGGCCGACAGGGGAAAGCAACCGCCTGGCAATGTACCCCAAGGGAGTGGTTCTGTGCCTAGGGCCGACGCTGGATATCGCCATTGCTCAAGCAGCACAGGCCCTAGGCGCGGGCTGTGCCGCTGTCGTAGTCGCATCAGGTGCCGAGCAAGCCGTGAAGCCACTGACCGATGCCGGCGCACCGGTGGCTGGGCTTGATGGAAGCGTTTCAGCCGAGACACTGAGCGAAGTCAAAGGCATTGCAGCGGTCGCCGCCGCTGGCGCCAGCGACTGGACTCGTGAACTGCGGATGGCGCTGGCCAAGCGCGACGGTGCCATCGTATCGCTCGAGACCCAGACCATCTCGCCGGATCGCTACGTGGTGGAACGTCATCTGTGCATAGACACAACCGCAGCGGGTGGTAACGCCAGCCTGCTGGCAACGGCTGAATAGGTCGGCGCTAAATGGTAGGTGCTTAGGGATCGGTGCTTAGGAGGCGAGCGACTCATTGAGGTCGCTCGCCCTCCACCCAGACTGTCTCAGTAATCAATAGTTAGCCACTACTCGTTAGCGGCTTTTTTTATCTAACGAACGAGTTTTCCGGTAATAGCAGCTAGTGATGCATTATTCGTAGTGGCTCCAGAGCCTAAGAACTTTCACCACTCGCTCGTCCTCAAGCACTTGGTAGACTAGGCGATGCTGGATATTGATCCGGCGTGAGTAGGCGCCAGCAAGATCACCAATAAGCTTCTCAAACGGAGGCGGCTTACGGTAGGGGTCTTCTGCAATCAGTACCAGTAAATCCTGGGCTTTTGGCTTGAGGCCGCTGGAGGCCAGTTTCTTCGCATCTTTTTGGGCTTGTTTGGTGTAAACCAACTTCCATGTCACCAGTCCAGCTCCTCATCGCATTCATCTAGGGGGGTATTCATCCCCTCACGAATAGACTCCCGCATACCTGGCACGGAGAGCAGGTAAAGTGTTTCCTGAATCGCCGACCAGTCTTCCTCGGATACCAAGACAGCTTTGTTCCGCTTGCCCATGATGACGATGGGCTGGTGAGACTCGGCAGTTTCGTCGATCAACCGATAAAGATTGCTGCGCGCCTCAGTTGCTGTGATTCCGGTCATGACGCCCTCTTGCTCATTCAATTTTCTAACAATGTACGCCTTTGGGTACGTACGTCAAGACGAACGTTGCGCATAACATCGTCAGAATACGTCTTTCGCGTGTATGGCCCTGATACTCATTGAGCCTTTTCTCCCGGTTTCGTGGTAGCGGCCTTGTAACATGTTGCCCCAAATAAGGCCTCATAGACCTCATCGATAGAACTGAAATTTTTAAACCAACCTTTTGGCAAAACCCTTATATTAGGGCGTTCGGCTTTAAATCCGCCCTGGTCGCCCTTGGTATGTTTTGCAACCTTAAGCCCGTCAAGGCTAGGCAATTTCTCGCCTGGAAGAGAGCCAAAGAAGAGGAATGGCCCCAGCTCCAAGGTATCTTCGTTGAAATAAATCCAAATAACACACCCAGAGGGCTTTTCAGAAAGCCTCGTATGAACTTTCTGGCTGGCTGTTTTGCCGCCAACGTATGAAGCTTTAAGCTGTATGTGCCTCACGACCCCATTATCTTCCGCTATTAGATCATAGCCAGCGTTATCAACTTCTGGACTCGCCACCTCTAGCGTGCAGCCAAATTCCTTCCAGGAAAGCTTTAGCAGTTCGCCAATGAAAAGATGCTCAACGAGCTTTTCTCTAAAAGACGAGTGTTCGCTATGGTTCAACGCCTTCTCTCCACGTAACGCCGTAATCCCAAGCTTGTTGCGTACATTGCTTTAGCCCCTTGCTTCTGACAAGTAGCCTTTTGCAAGCTCGCCTACGAAACGACGCCCAGGATTAGAGCCGTTTATCCAATCATCAGGCGCAAATAGTTCAAACAGTCCTACCTTGATCAGTGTCGGCACCGCCAGCTCAAGCTCTTTCTCTACTTGCCCGCGCTCGCCTGAATTGTATAGATTAATGTTGTGGAGCATGGTTGCGACAGTGCCCGTCTGTACCTTGCTACCATCTTTAAGTCGAACAGAAGGAAGAACCTGACCTTCTGAAACAATTTTTTGGTTGGCCTCAGCCAACTGGTCTGAGTTTTCAATACTGTTGCTCATTGCAATTATTCCTCTTTAAAGCAGCTCAAGACAGTCATCAGCGTGGGCAAACGCAGCGAAGGGGTTGGCATCCGGTGCACGGCCTAAATGGGCTGTTTCAGGCGGCAACAAGCTTCTTAGCGTTTGCGCTAGAGTCCATCAGTTCAAAATGAACGAGCAACTGACTCTGCTCGGCTACAGTTTTGATGATGGTGCTCTTGTCCTTGAACTGATGGTCTTGGGCTCACACGAAAATTTCTACCACGATCTCAAACGGTAGCAATGACGTTATAACTCCCGGTACAAGCTGCGCTTTGGAGCAGCGGAAAAGCGCTCACCGTGATGCCGCTTGTTATGGTTTCTGCTCACTAAGCTCAACCTTTCTGCCATCAGGATCTTGGACGACATAAACATGCTTTCCGCCAAACTTATACTGGTCCACTAATTCTAAGTCAGGGATGATATTGCCCAGACCTTCCACTGAAAATCCTAGTCGCGTGTTGTCTACTGATTCGCTGCTAACCAATGGATACAACTCGAATACAAACCCCGCATTTTCTGACGAGTAATGCACTGGCCCACAGCCATGCTGCTCTTCCACGAAGCTGAAACCGAGCTGCTCATAGAACTGCTTGCTGGCCCGCAAATCGCTGCACCGTAGTACGAACAAATCAAGTTTCATAATTCACCAAAATGACATAACGCTGCAACGTGCGCGGCTTTGTAATAAAGGCGCAGCCGCAACGTACAAGCAGTCGCTGTACCTGCGGCTATTATCCATTTGCCGAAATTACAGTTATGTTAAACCCTTCATCAGGTGTGGGCGCAACAAAGTACTTTGTAACCTGCTCAAACATCTCTTCAGTATCCGTTGTCGCTCTCTGCGGTTGTTCTGCACGCCTTTTGGCTATCTGCTCTAAGCAGGTATCATTTGGCTGGTCAATGTAAATTAGCTCATGGGGAGCCTGAATCTCTGAAAAGACACTTCTAAGCCATTTTCGTTGCGGAATCGTATTTGCAGGAAAGTCCATTACCACATTAGTGCCTGACGCCAAGATCGACTGAGCCAGCTTCTTCATTTGAGGCTTGAGCCGTCCAGCATATTTTACGTAATCTTCCAGTGTCTTAATGCTATCGGGATAAACCGACGCAAGCCACTCGTCTTCTGAAAGCAGTACGGCGTTTCGTTCTTGGGAAACTTCAAGAGACTTTGTAGTTTTCCCTGCCCCCATTTTCCCGCAGAAAAATGTCAACACTCCTTTCTTCATTTCTTGCCTCGTATTGCATAGCAGTTTATTTCTGCGCATACGTATTTTCCTAGAAAGCGTAACACCATAAAAAAACTCCAATGTGTTAATAGTAATGGGCAAATTACCAACTCCCATTCAAATGCTCGCTAGAAAAATGCGCATGCTCATTCCTGACCATCTTTTCGCATTGCCTATAAACACGAGCAGATGTTTTACAACCTGCTGTTTTAATTTATTTTTATAAACAATATTCTGGCAATATTTGATCATACCTCTTGCTGAGCGTATCAGAAAAACACGCATTACAGACTAAAAATACTTCATATCACTGCGCATGCATCCATACAAATGGGCAAGCCAAATGGTTAGCAGCCCGCTTCTGAATTAGGTCTCTCCAGCCTCCCCTCCCCCTAACCCCCCCATGTCTAATAACTCTTGCCCTGGATCAATAATCCACTCCCTGGGTCTCGTTACACTGGTTTCATCGTTAAGCGGCTATCGAAAAGCCGTCTAATCTTACTATCTGCGTTAACACCTGGAGTGATCCCATGCGTAAAGCCGCCCTGCCTACATTATTCGTCACCACTGTTGCCGCTGCGGCAATGATGACCAGCAGCCAGGCATTCGCCTACGGCGCTGGCGATTTCTTCACCCGCGTGGGTGTGGCCAAAGTCGCCCCCACCAGCGACAACGGCTCACTGGCCAACGGTGCGCTATCAGTGGATGTACAGGATAAAACCGATTTCGCGTTCACCTTGGGCTATCGCTTCCACGATAAAGTCGGCGTGGAACTACTGGCGGCGCTGCCGTTTGAACACGACATCCATTTAAACGGCGATAACATTGCCTCAACCAAGCACCTGCCGCCGACCCTAACACTGCAGTACTACCCGCTGGGCGGCACTCAGTCACGCGTACAGCCCTATGTCGGCGCCGGTATTAACTACACCTTTTTCTCCGATGAGGAGCTGACGATTGGTGATTTAGACCTGGATGACTCCTGGGGAGCGGCAGGCCAGGTAGGTGTTGATCTATTAATTGATGACCATTGGGCGCTGAACGCCGCTGCTTGGTACATCGATATCGATACCGATGCGAGCGTTAACGGTGCGGCGGCAGGTACCGTTGAGATCGATCCTCTCGTGGTCATGGCAGGCCTCAGTTACCGCTTCTAAGCCACTTGCAAAACCGCTAGCGGATGTTATCCACAAAGCCTGCCTCACGGTGGGCTTTGTGCGTTTAGTAGCATGCCGCTTTAAGCGCTTTCAGTGACGATCTGGTCGACCTTCTCTACCGCCCGCACGATGAGCAGCTGGTGGTGGGCGGGTGTTTTCTCCTGCTGTAAATAGGCCGCCACGGCGGGAGCCACCTCGCACTTTGCGGGCATGGCTGCACGGGCATCCATCAAAGCGTTCAAGCGGGCAATAAACACAAAGCGTACCCATTGAGGCAGCGACATCGTGTCGATGCAAAATGGCTGCTGGCTGGCAAACGCCTCTGCATCGGGTGTTGGCATGCGCCATAGATCGGCGGCTTTCATCGACGCCTCAAGCTCTAGAAGTGCTGTCTGCAGCGGTTGATAAGTACTCATAAAGACGTGTGTCACTACCTCGGAAAATGAAAAGTGTGTCGTCTGCCCATTATCCCCACTCAGCGAGTGCCTTGCCACCTATCAACGCTTGCGGGAAGTTATCCATAGACTCACAGAAAACCTGCACGAGCCTGTGGATAAACTATGGAAAGGTGTCGCAACGCTTGCTCTCATGGGGCTTTCGCACAGTTGATTAATTTTTAACCGCATTGTCATTAATGCTAATGCCTTAAGGCATTGTCATTAACACCATGTTTTATCAGTCTCTGCGGCTGACAGTGTCACATCAGCAAGGTAGAGTGCAGGCTTGCAACGCGGAAGGATGTCATGCAACCAATTCAAACCCTTGATGAGTTTTTTACCCGCAGCGGTGGCGAGGTTTCCCTTTACCATATGGGGCGCCATGTCGTCTCCTGCCCGCGGGAGTCACTTGCCGCCTTTGAAGGTGGCGAAATGGCCTGGCCAGAACCCTGGCAAGGCCAAGCGCGCTTAGCCATTGTGTTTCGCCTTGGCGATATGCCCGAACCGGCTATTTGGTTCTTAGCCTTGCCACTGGACGAGCAGGGAATGATTGCCCCCGCCCAGCGCGATGCGTTTTTAAACCGGCTGCTGGAAACACTGGGGCGCGCGGTTTCTAACGTGGGTCGTGAAGAAACAGCGGACGTGGATCACTTAATGAAGGATAATCCCCTCGCCTTCACGCCTAACGTCACCTTCCAAGCCATGCTCAATGCACGCGCCACCCATGCGCGTGGGCTACCCGCCAGCCAGCATTTTGAGCCGGTTGATGCCTACTTGAGCGGCCAGCAAGCGATCGATTGGCAGGCATTGGGGTTACAAGGGATTGCCGATTACGTCGTGAGAATGGAAACACTTGACGCTGAATCGCTCGCGCAGCGGTTGCCTGAACTGCCTACCGCCGTTATCCACTCCTTGTGCTACTGTTTAGAGCACCAGCCATTGCCACAGGCGTTAGTCGCGGCACTGCAGCGTCGTGGCGAAGCCGCTGCACAAGCGGGCGACATCGAAACGCTGTGTGCCTGTCTGCGCGCAGTGGGCAATACGGATGCATCAGAGGTGGGTAATTGGTACACGGCCTTACTTAACAACTCAGCGGCCTGTGGGCCGGATGTGCTCGCGGCAATAGCCGGGCGCGGCTGGGGCTATCTTGAAGACGCGCAGCGCCTGCCACTTTTTCTGCAACGCTTAGCAGAAGATGAGCGTAGCGATTTTGCCGCCGTAGTGCGTGATATTGCGTTAATACCACGACTACGCTTACCGGTCATGATGGCACTGCGGGATGCGCCTGCTGGCTCCGCAACCCAACGCCGTTTGACACTGATGATGTCACAGAGGAACGCTTGATCCGATGTCACTTTTAATTGCAAGGAGTGAGCCGTGAAGGAATTACCCTATCAGGCCAAAGCGGTCATTGGCCGCCGCGAGATGGTGACGCTACCTGAACTAGGGCTTCACCTATGCTGTAAAGCTGACACTGGCGCGCGAACATCTGCACTGCATGCAGAAGAGATAGAGACCGATGAAGATGACCATGGTCAACTGTGGGTTAGCTTTATCACCCATAGCGGAGGGCCAGACACGCCAGCGCATCGCTTCCGTTTGCACCTGCATGATCGACGCCGGGTCACCAGTTCCAACGGTCATAGCGAGTGGCGCTATGTTATACGTACCCCGATGCAGATGGGCGATTTGAATTTCCCCATTGAACTGACCCTTACTGACCGCAGCAATATGCGCCACCCGATGCTACTAGGCCGTAGTGCCATGCGCCGCCTCCTGGTGGCCCCCGGTGCCGCATTCTTGCACGGTGAGCCTTAACCCCTTATTAGTCGCTTCAATCTCAGCTCGGAGTCTCCTACATGCATATCGCTCTGCTGTCACGCAATCGCAATTTGTACTCTACCCGCCGCCTGGTTGAAGCCGCAGAGCAGCGTGGGCATACCGCCCGCGTGGTGGACACGCTGCGTTGCTATATGAGCATTACCTCGCACCACCCTTCGATCCACTATAAAGGCCAAGAGATTGAGCCTTTCGATGCGGTGATCCCGCGCATTGGTTCATCGGTCACCTTTTACGGCTGTGCGGTGCTGCGCCAGTTTGAAATGATGGGCACCTACGTTATCAACGATAACGTCTCGATTACCCGTTCGCGGGATAAATTACGCTCACTGCAACTGCTGTCGCGTAAGGGGTTGGGGCTGCCAATTACCGGCTTTGCCCACTCCCCCGATGACATTCCCGACCTGATCACCATGGTCAAAGGTGCGCCGCTGGTCATTAAGCTGCTCGAAGGCACCCAGGGGATTGGTGTGGTATTGGCGGAAACCAACCAAGCCGCTGAATCCGTCATTCAAGCGTTCATGGGCATGAAAGCCAATATCATGGTGCAGGAGTACATCAAAGAGGCGCGTGGCGCCGATATTCGCTGCTTCGTGATTGGCGATAAAGTGGTCGCTTCAATGAAGCGCCAGGCGGCGGACGGTGAGTTTCGCTCGAATCTACACCGCGGCGGCACCGCCACCGTGATCCGCATCACCCCTGAGGAACGTTCAACGGCGATCCGTGCAGCCAAAGCCATGGGCCTGCGCGTTGCCGGTGTCGATTTGCTACGCTCCAATCACGGCCCGGTGATTATGGAGGTTAACTCTTCGCCTGGTTTGCAGGGCATTGAGAACGCCACCGGCAAAGATATTGCGGGAATGATCATTGAGCACATTGAAAGAAACGCTTCACCAGCCCGTAAAGCACCGCCCAAGCCTAAAGGCTAAGGCAAAATATTAAAATAATCCGTTTCGGGGGTGGCAAATAGTCGCTGTCACCCCCACAATCTGCGTCACCGAAGGAGGTAGACGCTCATGTTTCTCGATAATCGCCAAGTGGCGATGGACAGCGTATTGGAAGCGCTGGCCGATAGCATTGATTATTTCCAAGACAATATTGAACGCCTGCGCCCGTCGCTGCGTGACGCTTTAAAGCCGCATTATGCTGCGCGGCTCAAGCAGATGCGCCAGCTGCAGGATCTGGCCCGTGCGCATTTAAAAATGCTGCCCCGGGATGCAGACGTTGAGCGCGATGATTTTTTATGGCTGTGGAGCCGTCTAAAAAGCTTTGTCGGCAACGATAGCCAAGTACTCATCAATGAGCTATTAGAGCAAGAGCGTGTATTAATGCAGGCGCTCTCCTCTCTGTATACCCACCCGTTACCCGATCCGATTGAACCGGTGGTAGAAGAGTGCATGCAGGGGTGCCGTAAGCTTATCCGCGAGCTGTATGCGCTGCAAAAGCGCAAAACCCACCGCTAACGCCCTATAGACACGCTGCTAGGGGCTTTAAGCTATCTATGCTCAGGACCTCTATGCTCAAGGGCCTGGTCAAAGGGCTATGGAGGGCTAAAGCGCTCGTTTAGTGATGGCAGAATAAGGTCTATGGGCGTCCGCCTGGGTAATTCGATGGGCTCAGGCGTACCGAGAAAATAGGGCTCCCTCCCCCATACATAGAGATCACCCAGGGTGGCTACGCGTGCTGCCCACTCGCGCAGCTTTAAACGCCACCCCACTGCTACGGTAGGATCATCCGCCACACAGCCAGTGACATCGATACCTAGCGCACGACCAATAAATACCGCGCGGGGAAGATGCCAGCTCTGGGTGATCAGCAGGGCTTTATCCAGCTGAAAAACGTCTCGGGCACGCGCTAGCGTGTCGTAGGTGCTAAAACCAGCAAAATCCATGGTCAGCTGTTCAGACGCGACACCGCGTCGATACAGCTCGCGCCACATTGCGCGCGGCTCGTTATACGCCTGGGTACGATTATCCCCAGAGAGCAAAAGATGCTCGACCTGAGCCTGCTCAATTAAAGTAGCAGCGGTTCGCATGCGCGCATGGAAGTGCGGGTTTCTCACCCCACTACGCGTCCAGTGAGACGTACCGAAGACAATCCCCACTTCTGCTGGACGACACTGCTGCGGCTGACGCTCAATGTAAGCGGCGGTCGTCGCGAGCACCCAAAAATTGCCGCCTATAAACAGCAATGTCGCCAGCAGCGACAGTGCTCCTAGCGACATTAATAAACGCTTTAGCCATTTCAACAAAAGGTTATGCATCCAGCTCCCCAGCCGGGGTTAGAACATGCCGAGTTCAAGCTTGGCCTCGTCACTCATCATGTCACGGCTCCAGGGCGGGCTGAAGACTATTTCGGTGTGAACCTTGCTGATCTGCGGCGCACCGAGGATCTTATTGCGCGCATCCGCCGCGATTACATCGCCCATCCCACACCCAGGGGCGGTCAGCGTCATGCGGATAGTTACCATACGCTCACCACTGATAAGGCGCTCGATACGGCAGCCGTAGACAAGCCCCAAGTCAACGATATTGACCGGTATCTCCGGGTCAAAGCAGGTGCGCAGTTGATCCCACACGAACTGCTCAATCTCTTCCTCGGTAGCCGTTTCGGGCAGCGTAGGACGCGGGAGCGACTCAAGCCCCAGGGCATCCAGGTTTTGCCCCTCAATCAAATAGAGGCGCCCTTCAAAACCAACGCTTACCGTACTGCCTTTCGCCTGCATAACGCTAACAACGCTATCTTCAGCCAGTGTTTCCGTACTGCCAAACGGAATGGCAATGGCTTCCACATCGCGCTGGAGCGGTAACTGTTGGCCACGTTCCAGACTGGCAACTTGCTCAAGATCCATAACTGTCCTTAAATGACGATTCTTAAAGAACCGACCTTAACGCACCATACCAATGACACGTTGGAGTGCTTCTACAAAGCGATCCACTTCTTCGAGCGTATTATACGCAGCAAATGAAGCGCGGCACGTCGCGTCGACCCCAAAATGATGCAACAAGGGCTGCGCGCAGTGGTGACCGGTACGAATAGCGACGCCAAGCTGATCGATCAGCAAGCCAATATCTTGCGAATGCGCCCCTTCCACAATAAAGGAAAGAACGGCCGCTTTATCCGGCGCAGTGCCTAAAATACGTAGACCATCGATTTGACCGACCGCCTGGGTAGCGTGATCGAGCAGTTGGCCTTCCCAGGCGCCGATGGCATCTATGCCAATGCTCTCCATCCACTCAAGCGCTCGACCCAGGGCAATGACCTCCGCAATAGCGGGCGTGCCCGCTTCAAACTTATGCGGAATAGCGGCAAAAGTGGTACCCGCATCAAAGGAGACCGTGCTGATCATCTCCCCGCCCCCCTGCCAGGGCGGCATCGCTTCAAGCAGCGCCTGCTTGCCGTAGAGCACACCAACGCCTGTCGGCCCATACACTTTGTGGCCAGAGAAGGCATAGAAGTCAGCATCGATTGCCTGCACATCGACCACTTGGTGAGGTGCTGCCTGAGCACCATCAATCAGAATCAGCGCACCCTGCTGATGGGCAAGGGTTGCCATCTCTTGCACCGGGTTGATGGTTCCCAGAGCATTAGAGACATGGTTCACCGCCACCAGCTTAGTGCGCTCACTCAGCAGCGAGCGATAGGCAGCCATATCCAGCGCGCCGTTGGCCTCAACGGGAATCACCTTAATAGTAAAGCCAATCTCGGCGGCCAACAGCTGCCAGGGAACAATATTGGAGTGATGCTCCAACATCGAAATCAACACCTCATCGCCAGGTGCAAGATTTGCACGCCCCCAGCTATGCACGACCAGATTAATCGCTTCCGTGGTGCCGCGGGTAAAGATGATCTGACGCGCATCTTCCGCATTAAGGAACGCCTTAACCCGGTGGCGCGTGCCTTCAAACGCCGCCGTCGCCTCATCGGCGAGAGTATGCAGCCCGCGGTGAATATTGGCATTATAGCGCGAGTAGTAATCGCTAAACACGTCAATCACCTGCTGAGGCGTTTGGCTAGTGGCCGCATTATCTAAATAGATCAGCGGCTTGCCGTGCACCTCACGGGCCAGCACCGGAAAGTCCTGGCGCAGGCGCATAACATCAAAGGTCGCTTGCGCAGGGCTTGTTTGCACAGTGCCTGTTTGAGAAGGGCTAGACGTTGGCTCAATAACGGAATGTGGCATCAGACGCTCCTGATTGGGTAGTGGCGCTAGTCGTTAAGTGAAACCGCCGCTTCGACAAGCCCGGCAAGGTTGAAGCGCTCTGGCAGCTTACCGGCGACCGCTAACTCAACGCGCTCGGCAATCGCATCCAGGGTGACTTTGTCCAACACCTCGCCAGCGAAAGCGAGCGTTAGCAGACCGCGAGCGGTGGCTTCATCGATACCGCGGGTACGCAGCGCATAAATCGCCTCTTCGTCTAGCTGGCCTGTAGTCGTGCCGTGTGAGCACTTAACGTCATCGGCGTAGATTTCAAGCTCAGGCTTGGCATCAATGTGGGCACGATCCGATAGCAGTAGGTTTTGGTTACTCTGAAAACCTTCGATCTTCTGGCTATCGCGCTTGACGTAGACCTTGCCGTTAAACACCCCGTGGGCGCGATCATCCAGAATGCCCTTGTAGTTCTCATTGGAGAACGTCAGCGGCGCATTGTGGTTGACCTTGGTATGGTTGTCGACGTGTTGGCGACCCTGACCAAAGAACAGACCCAGGAAGTTGGTTTCAGCGCCCTGGCCGTTCAAGTCACTGATCAGATCGTTGCGCACCAGCGCACCGCCCAGGCTCAGGTTATAGGAGGTATAGCGCGTATCGCGGCCCTGCTCTACGTGAATGCTCGCCACGTGCAAATCACCCAACGGCGCTTCTTGCAGCTTGTAGTGGGCCAGTATCGCGCCCCGGTCTAGCATCAGCTCGCCAACTACGTTGGTGAAGTTCGTCGCTTCGCTTTCACCTGTGTAGTGCTCAATCAGCGTCGCCTCGCTGCGGCCTCCTGCCTCCACCAGCACCCGCGGGTGACACATCACCGGCTGGCCTGCGCGGGACAGAAACTGCAGCAGGATGGGCTTCTCAACCACTGTTCCCGGTGCAATGCGAACCACTGCCCCCTCTTCCATAAACGCCGTGTTTAGCGCGGCGAAGGGCGAAAAATCCACCCCGGTTAGGCGCCCAAGCGGGCCACCCACGGCTTCGTGGTTCTCTGCTAGCGCCTTGGAAAGCGGTAATACCTGAACGCTTGACGGCAGTGAATCCAAATCAGAGAGCGCCGATGAGAAAACGCCATCCACGAAGGTCAGCCGGTAGGCATCAATCGGCAGCGTTAGCGCCGCGGCGGTGGCCGGAGAGAACTCAGCGTTGTCGGCTATTGCAAAGTTGCCCTGGGCAATCGAACGTACGTCGGTGTACTTCCACTCTTCATCGCGACGCGTAGGAAAACCCAGCGCCTCAAAACGTGCAGCACCCGCCTGGCGACGAGCAGCAATCCAGGTCGGTTCCGCTGTGTAGTTCGAGCTGCGCGCCTTCAGCGTGTCTAAAAAGGTTTGCGTATCGCTCATGCCACAGACTCCTCGATACCTTCGTACCCATTGGCTTCCAGCTGTTTGGCCAGCTCGGCATCACCGGTTTTGACAATACGGCCATCGACCAAGACGTGAACCTGGTCTGGCACGATGTAATCCAGCAGACGCTGGTAGTGGGTGACCAGTAGAATGGCGCGGTCTTCAGCGCGCAGGCTGTTGACACCATCGGCGACCACTTTCATGGCGTCGATATCCAGGCCGGAATCGATCTCATCGAGCATCGCAAGCTTCGGCTGAAGCACCAGCATTTGCAGGATCTCGTTGCGTTTTTTCTCACCGCCAGAGAAGCCTTCGTTAACGGCGCGCTGTAGGAAGCTAGCGTCCATTTTCATGTAACCAAGCTTCTCTTTCACCAGCTTCATAAACTCTGGCGCTGGCATTTCGCCTTCGCCGCGGGCTACGCGCTGGGCATTAAGCGCAGACTTCAGCAGGTAAATGTTTTTAACCCCTGGAATCTCGACCGGGTACTGGAAACCCAACAGCAAGCCAGCCTGGGCGCGCTCTTCAATTTCCATTTCGAGCACATCCTTGCCATCGAAGGTAACCGTGCCCTGGGTGACTTCATAGCCATCTTTACCGGCAATCACCGCGGATAGCGTCGATTTACCCGCGCCGTTCGGCCCCATGATGGCGTGCACTTCACCCGCATTGATGGTCAGGGTGAGGCCTTTGAGGATTTCATTGCCTTCGACGGTGACGTGTAAATCTTTCACTTGCAACATATTGAATACCTTCTGATTCTGGCGAGTCGCCACGGCGACACTGATAAAATTGGGTGAACTGGACAACCAGCGATTAACCTACCGCGCCTTCCAGGGTGACGTTGAGCAGTGCTTCGGCTTCAACGGCAAACTCCATCGGCAGTTCCTGGAAGACATCCTTGCAGAAACCGTTAACGATCATGCTGACCGCGTCTTCTTCAGAGATACCGCGGCTCTGGCAGTAGAACAGCTGGTCTTCACCGATTTTCGAGGTGGTCGCTTCGTGCTCAATGGTCGCCGTGCTATTGCCAATTTCCTGATAAGGGAAAGTATGCGCACCGCACTTATCACCTATCAACAGCGAGTCACACTGGGTGAAGTTACGCGCCCCTTTGGCCCGCGGGCCAATTTTCACCAGGCCGCGATAGGATTGGTCACTCCTGCCCGCTGAGATACCTTTGGCGACGATATACGAACGCGTGCCTTCGCCAATATGAATCATCTTGGTGCCGGTATCGGCCTGCTGGCGACCATTGGTAACGGCGACGGAGTAGAACTCGCCGATACTGTCTTTGCCGCGCAGTACGCAGGAGGGGTATTTCCAGGTAATCGCCGAGCCGGTTTCTACCTGCGTCCAGCTAATCCGTGAACGGTCACCACGGCAGTCACCGCGCTTGGTGACGAAGTTATAGATACCGCCTACGCCATTTTCATCACCGGGGTACCAGTTCTGCACGGTGGAGTATTTGATATAGGCGTCGTCCAGAGCGACAAGTTCGACCACCGCGGCGTGAAGCTGGTTCTCATCGCGCATTGGAGCCGTACAGCCTTCCAGGTAAGAGACCTGGGCACGGCTTTCGCAAATAATCAGCGTGCGCTCAAACTGGCCAGTGTTGGCCGCGTTAATGCGGAAGTACGTAGACAGCTCCATCGGGCAAGTCACGCCTTCTGGCACAAACACAAAGGAGCCATCGGTAAACACCGCTGAGTTCAGCGCGGCAAAGTAGTTGTCCGCCACGGGAACGACCGTGCCCAAGTACTGTTTGATCAGTTCCGGGTAGTCGCGAATGGCTTCAGAAATGGAGCAGAAGATAACCCCTGCTTCGCCAAGCTGCTTTTTGAAGGTAGTGGCGACCGAAACGGAGTCAAACACCGCATCGACGGCAACTCCTGCCAGCGCGGCGCGTTCGTGCAACGGAATACCCAGTTTCTCATAGGTTTCCAGCAGTTTGGGATCCACTTCATCCAAGCTTTGCGGGCGGTCTTCCGGGCGTTTCGGCGCACTGAAATAGGAGATCGATTGGTAATCAATCGGCGGATAGTCGAGATGCGCCCAGGAAGGAGCTTCCATCTTCAACCACTGGCGGTAGGCATCCAGACGCCACTCCAGCATCCACTCCGGCTCGCCCTTCTTTTTGGAAATAAAGGCGATGGTGTTTTCATCCAGGCCAGGTGGCAGGGTGTCGCTCTCAATATCGGTTACAAAGCCATCTTTGTATTCGCGACGAACCAACTGTTCCATTTCTTCGCTTGCCATGGTGATACCCTCCGGGCAGTTGGGTGGCGAGGTCATCGCCTTTAATAATAAAGTAGGCCTGCTGTACTCGCGCCGCCGTTAGGCCGACGCCGCCGACAGGCTGATCGTTTGAATAGGCAGTTGTACTGGCAGCTTAATCGGCGCTGTATCAGCCAGATGCGCCAGGGTCACGCTCTCTAGCAGAGTACGCATGGCCAAGGAGACCCGCTGCCAGTTGTCTGCCACACCGCAGGTAGCCACAAGCTCACAATCGCCTTCTGCTTGGCTGCACTCGGTCATGGCGACGGGGCCTTCAATCGCCGCAATAATATCGGCGGCAGTAATCTGCGATGCGGGCCGGGCCAGGCGGTAACCGCCTTGGGCGCCACGCTGAGAAACCAGCAGCCCTGCCCGCACTAGCATTTTGAGCGTTTTACTCACCGTCGGATGGGGCAACTGCACGGCCTCTGCTAACTCTGCCGCTGCATGCGACGCCTGGGAATGGCGGGCAATTTGCGCCATGACCACCGCGGCATAGTCTGTCAGCCGAGAAAGCTTAAGCATGTCGACTCCCTTTATGTCATCAGTACGCAGCAAATCAAATGGTCGCCACGTCAATTGAGTACCATTTTAGTCCTGTATAAATTTGATGTGAAGCCCCTGAGCAAAATGGATAGCAATTTACGCAAAATATCGGCACGTTCGGCGCTGATAGCATCAAAAACAACAATCATTATCATTTAGGAAAGCTATCATCAGTCATTCTTTGCTTTATGGCTTTACACTTAATGATGGCGTCTGGTAGTTTCGGCTAGGTATCAGATGCCATCATTGTGGATGGCAAATGCTATTCGAGGTGACGACATGGATTCAGCGGTAAATAACATGGTAAGTGCATCAATGGCGCTTCAGCAGGTGCAGATAAGCCAACAGGCCCAGCTCAGCGTTTTTAAACAAGCGTTAGATGGCAGTGCATCACAGATTGCCGCGCTGATGGAGAGTGTTTCGATGGATCCGCAACTGGCCACCAGTGGCAGCGTAGGTACGCAGATTAATACGACTGCGTAATAAACGTTAGGCTAGATAAATCAATAGCCCCCTGGTCAATGCCAGGGGGCTATTTTTTTAACGATCTGCTTTAGCGCTAGGCTTTCTTAACAAATTCGGATTTAAGCTTCATCGGGCCGATACCGTCAATTTTACAGTCGATATCGTGGTCGCCTTCAACTAAGCGAATGCTTTTCACTTTGGTACCCACTTTAACCACCAGTGAACTGCCCTTAACCTTCAAGTCCTTGATCACCGTTACGCTATCACCGTCGGCCAGCATATTGCCGTTGGCATCGCGCACGCCTGAAGCGTCATCAGCGCCCTCTTCTTCTGCCACTTTTGACCACTCATGGCCGCACTCTGGGCAGACATATTGCAGACCATCATCGTAGCTAAACTCAGAGGCACAGGCAGGACAGTTAGGCAGGTCACTCATCAGACGGCTCCATCACCACAGTTAGAAAGCGATGGAGCCTACACGGGTTACGCAAAATGTCCAGCCAAAGGCTAGATCAATCGCGCTGGTAAGTACCCACCAAACGGTTCATTCCCAGCAGGTGAGGCTCTACTTCTTTGAGCAGTTCAGCCAGCGTGAGCCCTTCAGGGAGCGAGGTTTGATGATCCAGCGCCAGCACCCAGAAATAATAAAGATGCTTGCCGTGCCCTTCTGGCGGCATCGGGCCACAATAGCCAGTACCACCTTTATCATTTGCGCCGACGGTGCCCGCCGCCGTCTTTTCAGTTAATTCCTGAATATCGCCGGGTAGGTTATAGAGCACCCAGTGGACAAAGCCATAGCTACCGTCTTTGACCAACGGCGCGTCCGGGTCATGACAGATCACTGCAAACCCTTGGGTTCCCTCGGGAGCGTCTTGCCAAGCAAGTGCTGGCGAAACATCCTCACCTTCCCCGGTGTGCTTGGCAGGGATCGCCTGATGGTCAGCAAACGCCGGGCTGGTAACCTGCATTGATGAAAGTGCAAATGTCATGTTTTATCTCCTTGGTTTATCTAATGTGCCTTTCGCTCCTAGTCTCACAACTCCACCGGCCTTGTTTCTTCAGGCGGCGCTTAACCCAGGCATCATAAAGCGCCCGCAAGCCCGATTTAATGCCCGGTAGACCAATGATCCAGGCAGCCGGCGCCAACAGGGGAATACGCTTCATTAATAAACGGTAAGCATCGATCCCCTCCACCAATTGCCCAGATGCTGTTTCGATATGCAGAGAACGCAGCGCCATGTCGGGATCGACGCCCTTTTGCTGTAGCGCCTGGTGATGTTCACTCACATCAAGCCAAGCGATATCAGCGGCATGCCGCCCCGACCAGCGCTCATAGCGGCGGCGCTCTTTACGACACAGCGGGCACTTCGCATCGTAAAAGACATTGATAGAAGTCTTATTGGGCATATAGCCTCTCTAGTTAACGACACTAAAGCAGTGTGGCATTTTCAGTACTAGTCGCAAACCTTTACATATTCACTGCTTATTTAGGCTACGGCTATGACATCTGAGTTCAAAAAACAGCTATTAATTGTTGCCCATGCCCCTTCGGCGAATACCCGCTTATTGCGTGATGCGGCTTTCCAGGGCGCGAGTCATCCCGACCTTGAGCAGGTGCACTGTGTGGTAAAAGCGCCCTTGGAAGCTGGACCAGACGACGTGCTTGCTTGCGATGCGATTCTGCTCGGCACCACAGAAAACCTGGGTTATATGAGCGGCGCCCTCAAGGATTTTTTTGATCGCAGCTACTATTCTGTCATTGAAAAGAAACAGGGATTACCCTGCGCGCTCTATATTCGCGCGGGGCACGATGGCACGGGCACCCAACGCGCAGTAGAAAGCATCGTCACTGGCTTACGCTGGCGATGGGTACAGCCACCGCTCATTTTGTGCGGCGAGTGGCAGCCCTCATTTGCAGATCAGGTAGAAGAGCTCAGCATGACCCTAGCGTTTAGTGTTGAGAGTGGCATTGTTTGAAAGTGACATGGTTTGAGAGTGATATTGTATAACCTCGCCTAGCCTGCCTTACTGTAGATAAGCATTTCGTGCCCATTGTGCGATTAAAGGGCGGCAGTACTTGCTTGAATTTACTGCTGTTACTTAACGCACGTACATTAGGTAGCCATTATGCATAAAGTCATTGCTTTCTATGATGATCGGGTGCTCGCTCACGAGCCCAATATTGACGCCGACTTTCTACCTCAACGGATCGATAAGCGCATTCGACATCTGCTTGCAGGACTCCCTGTGCCATGGAAATACCCCGAACACCCCGGCCGCTTGAAAGCCATTCAGCACCTGCTTGAGAAAGCGCCCATTGCGGGCCTGCACATTGAAGGTGGCAAAGCAGCCACCCATGAACAACTCGCCAGGGTGCATACCACGTCCTATCTAAGCGATATTTTTAGCCTGCGCGGGAAAAATGCCTGGTTGGATGTGGATACCACAGCGGTCTCACCGGGTAGCGTCGATGCCGCCGAAGTCGCCGCGGGAACGGCCATTGCCGCAGTAGAAGCGGTCATGGAGAAACGCGCTAAAAGTGCCTTTGCACTTGTACGCCCGCCGGGACACCACGCGGAGCCCGTTCGCGCCCGTGGCTTTTGTTTATTCAACAATGTAGCGGTCGCCGCAGCCCATGCGCGCAGTGCGCTGGGTTGTGAGAGAGTGCTGATTGTTGACTGGGACGCCCATCACGGCAACGGCACCCAGGATATTTTTTGGGCAGAGCCGGACGTAATGTTTTTCGATATTCACCGCGCAGCACCCTTCTATCCCGGCTCAGGCCATCTGGAAGAAGTGGGCGCCGGTTTAGCTGAAGGCACCACCATCAATGTTCCGTTACCGGCTGGCGCTGGCGACGAAGCGTATCTCAAGGCATTTCGTGACATTCTTGCTCCGGCCGCAGCGTGGTTTAAGCCCGACATTATTTTAGTTTCGGCAGGGTTTGACCCCCACTGGCACGATTTGGCCTTAAACGTTTCCTATGAGGGTTTTGGCGCACTGACCGGTTTCTTGCAACAACTGGCCGAACAACACTGCGATGGCCGCTTGGTGTTCGTATTAGAGGGCGGCTACAACCTGGAGTCACTGTCCAACGGCACTAGAGCCGTACTTGCCGTATTGGCGGGCAACACCGTGCCTGTGCCCGATACCTGCGGCATTGCGGAAGTCCAAGCCGCGGCGGATTTCCACCGCACGGCTTTTCAATCGGAATAATTTCGCTGCTCATAAAAACGGCACCTCGCGGTGCCGTTTTGCAATGCCGATTGCCGATTTAAAGCAATAAAAAGCTAGGTGATTATTTCAAGCGTTCAAACACCGTCGCTACACCTTGCCCCATACCAATACACATGGTTGCCAAGCCCAGGGTGGTATCGCGCTGCTGCATAACGTTCAACAGCGTTGTGCAGATACGTGAACCCGAGCAGCCTAGCGGGTGCCCCAGAGCGATTGCACCGCCATTGAGGTTAACCTTGTCGTCCATCGCATCCAGGAAACCGAGATCTTTCAGCACCGGAATACCCTGCGCCGCGAAGGCTTCGTTGAGTTCAACGGTTTGGATATCCGCCGCGGAAAGACCGGCGATTTTCAGCGCTTTCTTAGACGCGGGTACCGGACCATAGCCCATGATCGACGCATCACAACCCGCGACGCCTGTAGAGAGCACCTTCGCAATAGGCTCTAAGCCCAGCGCTTGAGCTCGCTCGTAGCTCATCACTGCCATTGCCGAGGCACCCACGGAGAGCGCCGAGGAGGTACCCGCCGTGACCGTACCGTTGCGCGGGTCAAACACCGGCTTCAGATTCGCCATAGACTCCAGGCTAGCGTCACCGCGAATCACTTCATCACGCTGAACCATGACTCTAAAGCCGCGTTGATCGTGGCCTTCGACGCCGATAATTTCGTTATCGAAGTAGCCCTTCTCCATGGCCGCCTGGGCGCGCTGGTGAGAGCGTACGCCGAATTTATCCTGATCTTCCCGAGAAACGCCGTGCATTTTACCCAGCAGCTCCGCGGTTAGGCCCATCATCATCGCCGCTTTAGCAGCGTATTTGCTGGCGGCGGGGTTAACGTCAACGCCGTGAGCCATGGGTACGTGCTCCATGTGCTCAACGCCGCCAATGATAAAGAAGTCGCCCATACCCGCTTTGATATTGGCGGCGGCGATATGCAGCGCCGTCATTGAAGAGCCACACAAACGGTTAACGGTTTGCGCGGGCACCGAGCGCGGAATACCGGTCATAATCGCCGCATTACGAGCAATGTTCATCGACTGCTCGAGTGTCTGGTTCACACAGCCCCAGATCACATCATCCACTTCAGAAGGATCTAGATTAGGATTGCGGGTAAACAGCGCCTGCATAGCCGCAGCAGAGAGATTCTCTGCGCGAACATTACGAAAAGCACCATTTTTGGCTTTCGCCATGGCGGTACGAACACCGTCTACCACCACAATGTCTCTCGGATTCAAACTCATCTTATATCTCCTGTGCGTGGTGGTTAGGCCTGGGTGGCAGAGTTGTCACTGGAATAGAATTGCTCATTGTTCTGAGCCATCTGACGCAGCTTGTCGGTGGGCGCGTATAGCGGGCCCAACTCCTCAGCTAGCCCTTCCGCCAGCTTGACGAACTCTGCAACGCCCATGGCGTCGATGTAGCGCAGCGCACCACCACGGAAAGGCGGGAAGCCGATGCCATAGATCAACGCCATATCGGCTTCGGCTGGCGTGGCCACAATGCCATCTTCCAGGCAGCGCACGGTTTCCAAGCAGAGTGGTACCATCATGCGAGCGATAATATCCTCGTCGGAAAACTCTTTATGCTCTTTCACCACCTCTTTAACTAAAGCGTAAGCCGCTTCGTCGGTGACTTTCTTCGGCTTACCCTTCTTGTCCTCTTCGTAGGCGTAAAAACCCTTGTCGTTCTTCTGGCCTAAACGGTCGTTGTCGTACATGACCTGAATGGCGGTTTTACCGTCGCGAGCCATACGATCAGGGAAGCCTTCCGCCATTACTTCATTGGCGTGAACGGCGGTATCCAGGCCGACCACGTCCAGCAGGTAGGCCGGACCCATGGGCCAGCCGAACTTCTCCATCACCTTATCAACGTGCTGGAAGTCAGCACCCTGCTCAACCAGGAAGCTAAAGCCGCCAAAGTAGGGGAAAAGCACCCGGTTGACCAAGAAGCCTGGGCAGTCGTTAACCACAATCGGCGTTTTACCCATTGCCCGGGCGTAGGCCACGGTGGCAGCAACGGCGGCATCCGAGGTCTTCTCACCACGGATGACTTCTACCAGCGGCATGCGGTGCACGGGGTTGAAGAAGTGCATGCCGCAGAAGTTTTCAGGCCGCTTTAGGTTTTGCGCCAAGCGGTTGATGGAAATCGTCGATGTGTTCGAGGTGAGAATGGTATTTTCGCTCACCATACCTTCCACTTCGGTAAGCACGGCGTCTTTGACTTTGGGATTTTCAACCACCGCTTCGACGACGAGATCGACGTTGCCAAAATCTCCGTAGGAGAGCGTCGGGCGAATATTAGTCAGCTTCTCCGCCATCTGCTCGGTGGTCAGCTTTTTGCGCTCCACCTGTTTGGCAAATAGCTTACGGGCTTCTTTCAGGCCCAGTTCAATGGCGTCATCCTTGATATCTTTCATCAGAATCGGCGTGCCTTTAGAGGCACTCTGATAAGCGATACCACCACCCATGATACCCGCACCCAGCACGGCCGTTTGCTTCACCGGCTGCGCCTGCTTCTCATACTTGCTGGCTTTTTTCTTGACCACTTGGTCGTTCAAGAACAGACCCACCAAGTTGAACGCCACGCTGCTGAGTGCCAGCTTGGCGAAGGCTTTGGCTTCAATCGCCTGGGCACGGCCACGCTCTTCGCCAGCGCCTTTCTGAATCACTTTGATCGCTTCTACCGGCGCCGGATAATGAGGCCCCGCTTTACCGGCGACATAGCCTTTCGCCGTTTCAAACGCCATCATCTGCTCAATCGGGTTGAGCTTCAGCGGGCTGGTCTTTTCAGCACGACGGGCCTGGTAATCCAGCTCACCGGCATTGGCACGGTCAAGAATATCCAGCGCGGCCTCTTCCAGCTGTTCGTCCGTCACCACCGCGTCGACGGCGCCCACTTTTAGCGCGGCATCGGCACGGTTTTCGGTACCACCGGCAATCCACTCGATGGCATTATCGGCGCCAATAATGCGCGGCAGGCGTACACAGCCGCCCCAACCGGGCAGAATGCCGAGCTTGGTTTCTGGCAGGCCGATCTTGGCTTTCTCGCCCATCACGCGAAAATCAGTGGTCAGCAATACTTCGCAGCCGCCACCCAGCGCCAGACCATTGATCGCTGTTACGGTAGGGAACGGCAGATCTTCAATAGCGTTAAAAATATCGTGAACCTTGAGATTCATCTCCTCAAGGTAGGCTTCGCCTTTATCAAATAGACTGTGAAACTCGGTGATATCGGCGCCCACGATAAACACATCTTTCCCGCTCGCAATAAGTAAACCTTTTAAGCTATTTTCAGCTTGAATGGCTTTTACTGCTTCGCTCAGCTCTGCGACCACCGCGCTGGAAAGCTTGTTGACGGACTCATCTTTCAGATCGAAAGTGAGCATTGCGATATCATTGCCACTCGGGGTGTCACGACGTGTCACCGTGATGGCGTTGCCTTGATAGATCATCCGCGCTCTCTCCACATTTTCGGGCTGGCTCTGAAAAGAGAACCCGCCACATTTCTCATACGGCTTCCACACGACTTTCATACGGTCGTTTGATTGCCTTAGCTTGGTTGAGTTGCCTGATAACGTCAAGCCCAGACTTTTGGCTAATTTACTCATTTAGTGAGACCAGCGCTCTCCGGCATCCGTTCATAGAGCGCCGTCTGAGTGAATGTAACCGATCCCGCCAGAAGCATGGATTTGCAGTAGATCAGCGTTAAGCCTGACAGCCTGTTAGAATCGCGCTTCCTTTTACTTTGCAGGTTATCTTGTTATGAGCGCACTGCTCACGCCTTCACGTATTGAAGCCATTCAGCAGCGAATTGAACGCATTGTCGAACGCCTCAAGCCCTGGAGCTGGCTTTGGCCACCAATGGCCTTTGCTGCCGGGCTAAGCAGCTTCTTTTTAGTTGATCGCCAGCAGTGGTTAGGCGCAGCGCTGGCGCTGGGATTACTGTTTGCCTGGACGCTACTGCTTTCGGAAGGCTTGATCAGCCGCTGGTTGTCGCGCCGGGGTCACCCCACGCCACCCCGGGGCGTAACCACTTTTATTGCCCAGATGATTCACCAGGAGACACTTTTCTTCACCCTGCCGTTTATCTTAGTCACCACGGTGTGGAATAGCGGGCAAACGCTGTTTGCGCTGCTGGTGGGCGGCATGGCAATACTGTCGATTATCGATCCGCTCTACTTCAAAGTCGCGGAGCGCTGGCGCAGTCTCTATTTCGTCTTTCATGCCCAGTGTGTCTTCCTGGTACTACTGGTCACACTCCCCATCATGGTGCACCTTACCACCGGCCAGAGCCTGCTACTGGCCCTGGGGATCACCATTTTGGTGGCCTTGCCAAGTTTTTGGCACTTGCTTAAGCAGCGCTCGCTCAAACGCTGGTGCGCTTTTTTTGTGTTGACGCTGCTACTCGCCTATGGAGCTTGGCTGGGACGTATATGGGTACCGCCTGCCAGTCTCTGGATGACCAGTAGCGCGCTCTCTCCTGGTTTTAATGTTGAGCAGCGCCTGCCTCAAGGCTCGATGGCGTTAACGCCACAAGCCATCAGCGAAAATGGCCTTTATGTTTACACCGCTATTCGGGCACCGCGGGGATTAAGTGAAACTATTACCCATGCCTGGCATCACAATGGTGTGCCAATGGATGTTGTGGAGCTTAATATCGACGGTGGACGCGAGCAGGGTTACCGCGCATGGAGCCACAAGCAAAACTTTCCCGAAGACCCTACTGGCGATTGGCGCATTGATATCATGACAGGTACGGGCCAGCGCTTGGGATTAATACGTTTTGAGGTCTCAGACGATGCTCAGCAAGCCACGCTGGCAGATGGAGAGATACGCGCCAGTGGTCTAAGTGGATTAAACTTACGGCGGTTTGTGCCGGGTAGCCCTAACGATGAAGAGGCGCGACCGGAAGATTGAAGGGTTAAGCGCCTTGCATTCAGCGGCGTAGCTTATGACAATTCGACTACTCACATTTATTGGCAGCTAGTTACCTATGGCTTCAACGATTGGATTTCGCATCGCACGCTTGCCCCACTTATGGCGCTCCATTTTGGATCGCCGCTTGGCGCCGTTGGGGTTAACCCAAACGCGCTGGGTGACGCTGTATCACCTGTGGCGTCTTGGCGAAGGCCATCCACAGTGCGACCTCGCCCGTGCGATTGGCGTCGAGGCTCCCTCTCTTGTGCGCACCCTGGGCCAGCTCGAAGAACAAGGCCTAGTTGAACGCCGAGCCTGCGACAACGACCGTCGCAGCAAGCGGATTTATCTTACCCCTGCCGCTATGCCGCTGCTGGAACAGATCGACAGCGTTGCGCAACAAGCGCGCAAAGAGATGTTCGCTGGCTTAAGCGAGGAGAACCTCGAACAACTCAACGAATGGTTGGCAGTGATCGAGGCAAACGGCTTGGCGATACAAGCACGGGATCAGGATAATCCGACATCTTGATCGCTGACTGTGGATGACGCCTGCTCAGTGCCCTTTAACGGCTGGCTGAAAGGCTGGTCGGCACGGCCACGCAGCGCCTCCCGCAGTTGCTGAAATTCGGGTAGATAGGTCGCGAATCGCTCCGCGGTTTGCGACTCCCACCACCAAAGCGTCAATGCATAGGGCGTTGACTGCACCACCAAGGCATCTTGCGGCAAGCGTTCAAGTAGTGTTTTTAACGCTGCGGTGGCGGCATCAGGTAAAGGCCGCAAGGGGGCAATCCGCCAGCGCCAGCCAGCATGAAATGGCGTTAAGGCTTCACTGGCATTGCTGTCTCTTACCAATAGAAAATCAGGGCCCGGCTCTTCCTGGGGATAGTGCCAGCGATAAGCTGGCATGGTGCCTCTAAAATGGTGTAGTGGCGGCTTTTCCAGCTTGATACTGACGCCCTGTTTGGCGATTTGAGTACGCAGCGCCTGCTGGCGTTTTTGACGCGGGCTAGGCTTTAGCCACATCACCGGCGCAATTACAAACAGCATAATAAACACGATAATCAACCATTCCATCTCTACATTTCCTCCCACATAAGCCACACTGTATAAACTAATCTAAAAACCATGACTCAGGTCGCTGTTTTGACCCAAGTCATTGTTAAAACGCTTGCTATTGTTAAAACAGGACACGCCATCTAAAGTAACGGTTATTGAACAAAGAGCCTCTTTGTTACCTACTGCCAAGGAGATACGCCATGAGCTATCACCACATTTTAGTTGCCGTTGACTTAACCAAAGACTCCCACAAGATTCTGGAACGTGCCGTTGCGATCGCTGAACGCAACGACCAAGCCAAAATCTCCATTATGCATACCCTGGAACCGCTTGGGTTTGCCTACGGTGGCGATATCCCCATGGACTTGACCAGCATCCAAGACCAGCTAGATGAACACGCCAAAAAACGCTTAGCCGAAATCGCCGCCCCACATATTGCCGAGGCTGACCAGCACGTAGTGGTGGGTATGCCCGACACTGAAATTCACCGTTTTGCTGAAGAGCACGATGTGGATCTAATCGTAGTGGGCTCCCATGGGCGCCACGGTTTTGCTCTACTGCTCGGCTCAACCTCTACCGGAGTATTGCACGGTGCTCAATGCGATGTGCTAGCCGTTCGCGTCGGTAAAAAAGGCGAAGAAAGCGACGAGTAACCTAAGGCACGATAACGTTTATAAAAAAGGCGCCCATACGGCGCCTTTTAACGTTTTCAAGCTACTCACCGGCAGCCATCGCTTCTAACTCCATCCAGCGCTCCATGGCAACTTCTAACGCCTTCTGCACTTTTTCAAGCGTTTGCAGCTTAGCCGTAACGGCGTCGGCATCCTGCTGATAAAACGCTGGGTCACCGATTTCACTCTCCAGCACCTCTACTTGCCCCTCAAGACGTTCGATTTCGGCGGGCAGTGCATCTAACTCGCGTTGCAAATTATACGAGAGTTTGACGCTTTTCTTGACCGTTGCGGCAGGTGCTTCAGCCACTTTCTTGGGCGCTTCTGAGGTGGGTTCGGTACGCTGACGCGCCGCCCCTTCCCAAGGTGCTGGCGGCAGCTTGCCCCCCTGGCGAATCCAGTCGGTATAGCCACCCACGTATTCACGTACAACGCCATCGCCTTCAAAGGCGAGCATGCTGGTCACCACGTTGTCCATAAAGGTTCGGTCGTGGGAGACCAGTAGCAGCGTGCCATCGAAATCGAGCAGCAGCTCTTCGAGCAGCTCCAGGGTTTCCATGTCGAGGTCGTTGGTCGGCTCATCGAGCACTAACACGTTAGCTGGCTGAGTGAACAACTTGGCCAGCAGCAGGCGGTTGGACTCGCCACCGGAGAGCGCTTTCACCGGCTGGCGCACCCGCTCGGGGGTGAAAAGAAAGTCCTGTAGATAGCTCATCACATGGCGATCTTTACCGCCCACACTGACACGATCACTGCCTTGGGCAACGTTGTCGTAAACGGTTTTTTCCAGTTCAAGCCCAGCGCGCAGTTGGTCGAAATAAGCCACTTTCAGATTGGTGCCCATCTGCACCTTGCCTTCAGTGGGTTCCAACTCGCCCAGCAGGATTTTCAGCAGGGTTGTCTTGCCCGCACCGTTGCGCCCCAGGAAGCCAATACGGTCACCGCGCAGTACCTCAAGATTGATATCGCGCAGTACCACCTCATCGCCAAACCGTTGGGTGACACCTTGCAGCTCCACAACGCGCTTGCCGGTACGCTCACCACGATCCACCGTCAGGTTGGCATTACCCTGGCGCTCGCGGCGCTGACTCCGCTCGTTGCGCATCGCTTCCAGCGCTCGAACCCGGCCTTCGTTGCGGGTACGCCGGGCTTTAACGCCCTGACGAATCCAGGCTTCTTCCTGGGCAAGTTTTTTATCAAATTCGGCGTTCTCCCGCGCCTCTACTTCCAGCTCGTGCTGCTTACGAGCCTGATACTCTTCGTACTTGCCGGGGTAGCGCCCTAGCTGGCCACGGTCTAGCTCCAGAATATTGGTGGCCAGCTTGGAAAGAAACGCCCTATCGTGAGTAATCAGCAGTACCGCGCCGTTAAACGCCAGCAGTTGCTCTTCCAACCAGGCAATGGTGTCTAAGTCCAAGTGGTTGGTAGGCTCATCAAGCAACAGTAGATCAGGCTCGGCGACCAAGGCACGCGCCAGCGCCACCCGGCGGCGCCAGCCACCGGAGAGCGAGCTCATCTCAGCCGCGGGGGGCAGGCCTAAGCGGGTCAGCACGGTGTCGATACGCTGGTGGAACGACCAGCCATCAATGGCTTCCAGGCGCGTTTGCAGGGTCGCCATGCGATCCATATCGGGGTCGGGATCATTGATCAGATGATCGTACTCGGAGAGTAGCTCCCCGGCTTCCGGCAGCCCTTGGGCGACCATGTCAAAAATGGTCAGGCCGGATGATTCGGGTAACTCCTGAGCCAGCACACCGATCTTGAGGCCAGGTGCCCGCCAAATTGAGCCATCATCGGGCAGGATATCCCCCGCTACCAGCTTCAGCAGAGTGGATTTGCCGGTGCCGTTGCGCCCGACCAGCGCCAGCCGCTCGCCTTTTTCAACCGTCAGGTCGGCGCGATTGAGTAGTACATGGGTGCCGTAGGCGAGTTGCAGCTGTTCGAGTCGTAACAGGGTCACGCGGTGTCCTCCTAAATCGTGAGGCGCACAGTGTAACGCATGAGCGGCCCAGGAGGGGGAACCATATAGAGGTGAATCGTAGAGCGGAAATCACCAGCGTGATACCGTTTTGCCAGCAACTACAATATCTCAACCAAAAAACGACTTTTAAAGGCGGGCTGACAGTGACGGTGACCGTCTCGATGCATTTTGTGAATGAGCTGTTTAAAGGTTTACCCAACAGCACAATACCGCCCACCCGCTACCTGGAGCGGGCGGGGATCTCGCCCTTTTTACTTTCGGCCCCCCATGGCCGCGTCACGGTTGAGCAGTTTGCCGAACTGTATCGCGGGCTGGTGAACGAACTGGACGACGAAACGCCCGGCTTTTTTTCCCGCCCGCTGCGGGGAGGCACCCTGAAGCTGCTGTGTTTAAGCATGCTGGATGCGCCCAATTTGCAGGTTGCCCTGCACCGCTATACGCAGTTTTTCCGTATTCTTCTCGACGACTTTGGCTATGCATTTACGCTCGAAGGGGATCTTGCCCGTATGGCCCTGGTGGAACATGCCCCCTTGACGGGCAGCCGCACTCTGATTCATGAGCTGATGCTCAAGCTGTTTCACGGCATCGCGTCGTGGATGATAGCGCGTAAAATACCGCCCATTTTGATGGAGTGCGCTTACCCCCAGCCGCCGCACAGCGCTGATTATCTCTACTTTTATCCTGGTACAGTACGCTTTGGGCAGCCGCAAACCGCGATCTATATAGATCGCGGTTTTCTTGATCATCCTATCCGCCAGACCAAGAGACACCTGGGCGCTTTTTTAAAGCGCGCCCCCGCAGACTGGTTCTATGTGTCGTTTGCAGATCGCCTGCTCACCCACCGGGTGCGCGAACACCTCTCACGTCATCTGACTACGTCTGGCACCGTGCATAGCGTAGCCGATGCGCTGCATATGTCTGCTCGCACGCTGGCGCGGCATCTCAAAAGGGAGGGCACCCACTTTCAAGCGGTCAAGGATGAGTACCGCCGCGATGTCGCTATTCAGGCACTCACCTGTAGTGAGAAGCCCCTGGTTAGCATCGCGGAGGCGTTGAGCTTTGAGGATCTGGCCTGCTTTAGTCGTGCCTTTAAAACCTGGACAGGCAATTCGCCCGCCGCGTATCGCAAAGCGCGCACGGCGGGCAACGTTCGCTAGCCAGCCCGATAGGCTATATTTCGGTGCGGATACGTTTCTTATCCAGCTTGCCCACGCTGGTTTTGGGTATCTCATCGACGAAACGAATCATGCTGGGAATCCCCCAGCGATTGAGTTTTCCCTGAGCGACAAACTGCTCTAAAAACGCCTGCACGGCTTCAGTGGTGGGCGGGTTGTTCAGATCGGCGGGGACAGCTAACGCCGCTGGCCGCTCTCCCCATTTATCGTCCGTCACCCCGATCACCGCCACTTCGGCAATGCCTGGACACTGGCTGATATAGCTCTCCAGTTCTAACGACGAGAGCCACTCGCCGCCGGTTTTAATCACGTCTTTTATGCGGTCGCTAATGGTCAGAAAGCCCCGCTCATCAAGCGAGCCCACATCCCCGGTATGCAGCCAGCCGTTGCGCCATAGCTCCTCACTGCGTTTCTCCTCTTTATAGTAGGCCTGGGTCAGCCAGGGTGCTTGAACGCGCACTTCACCTACGCTTTTACCATCATTGGGTAGCGGCTCGCCGTCCGCATCGACCACTTGAAGTTTAACCAATGGTATCGGCAGGCCCGCTTTACAGCGCCAGGGTAGCTGGGTCTCAAAATCAGCGTCGCCGATATCCTGCGGCAGAATATCGGCGGTGAGTAGCGGACAGGTTTCCGACATGCCATAAGCACTACGGGTATCAATCCCCAACGCCCATGCTTTGCTTGCTAGCGACTCGGTTAACGCACTGCCGCCGACCAATACTTTCCAACCGGCGAGGTCGACCTGTTTTGAGGTAATCGCCTCGGCGCTGACCACCATGTTGAGCAGGGTGGGGACGCAGTGGGAGAAGTCGACCTTCTCGCTGACCAGCAGCTTGACCAGCATTTCCGGCTCGTAGCGGCCAGGGTAGACCTGGGTAGCCCCCATCAGCGTGGCAGTATATGGCACACCCCAGGCGTGAACGTGAAACATGGGGGTAATCGGCATGTAGACCTTGTCGCGGTTGAGCAGCTCAAAACCGGGCGCCTGGAAAGCGCTAGACTCGTTCAAGGTATGCAGCACCAACTGGCGGTGGGTAAAGAAAACCCCTTTGGGATTACCCGTGGTACCGGTGGTGTAGAACAGTGTGGCGACGGCGTTTTCATCAAAGGTGGGAAAATCGTAGTGAGTAGGCTGTTGGCTTAATAACGATTCAAACTCGCCCACCAGCGGCAGAGTGGTATCGACTGTTTGCGGGGTCTCCTGACACAGCAGGTAGCCACGTACTTGGGGTAGCTTATCGGCCAGCGGCTCAAGCAGTGGCACAAACTCTTCGTGCACGATGACGAAAACGTCTTCGGCGTGATCCATGGTATAGAGGATTTGCTCCGGAGCCAGGCGCACATTCACCGTGTGGAGTACCGCGCCGATCATCGGAATGGCGAAGAAGCACTCCAGGTAGCGATGGCTATCCCAATCCAGCACCGCCACCACGTCACCGGCTTGCACGCCCTGTGATGTCAGCGTATGGGCCAGTTGATGCACCCGCTCACGAAAACGCTCGTAGCTATGGCGGCTCTGATCCCGGTAGACAATCTGATTGTCGCCCGCCATTCGCACGCCTGCCTCCAGCAGGTCGCCAATCATCAAGGCAGGATTTGTCGCAGAGGCCGCGGCGGGTAAAATTTTCGGGGTAACTGAAGGCATAAACACTCCTATAAGCTTGTTCTTGTGGCAATCAAGTCGGATCAGCCGCGCTCGATAAGCAGGGCGATGCCCTGCCCTCCACCAATACACAGCGTTATCAAGCCGTAGCGACCGTTAATACGTTCCAATTCGTGTAGCGCTTTGAGAATCAGAACAGCTCCTGTGGCCCCCACCGGATGCCCCAAGGCAACCGCGCCGCCGTTAGGGTTTAGTTTCTCTAACGGAAAACCTAGCGTGTCGGCCACCGCCATGGCTTGGGCAGCAAAGGCTTCATTGGACTCAATCACATCAATCTCATTAATGCTTAGCCCTGCCTGCTGCAGGCAGCGTTTCACAGCAGGAATCGGGCCAAGGCCCATCAGCATTGGCTCAACGCCTGCTGTTGTGGCAACACGAAGATGCGCCCTGGGCGCTAAGCCCCGCTGTGAGGCTTCATCGGCATGGGCCAGCACTAACGTGGCTGCACCATCGTTGATACCCGAGGCATTGCCTGCGGTCACCATGCCGTCTTTTTGGAAGGCGGGCTTGAGCCGCGCCAAATCGCTAAGTTGGACGACATCGCGCACGTGTTCATCGCGGGAGAAAAGTACCGTTTGCTTACCGCGACTGACCTCCACTGCTACGATTTGATCGTCAAAGCGGCCTTCCGCGATGGCACGCGCCGCTTTTTGATGGCTCTCAAGGGCAAACTGATCCAACTGCTCACGGCTTAGGCCATACTGTTTAGCGATGTTCTCGGCAGTGCAGCCCATATGGCCGCTGCCAAAGGGGTCGCTCAAAATGCCTAGGGTTAAATCCTCAACGTTCACATCCCCCATACGCACGCCGTTGCGCGCTTGAGGAGGCAGCAGATAAGCCCCGCGCGACATCGACTCAGCGCCACCTGCCAGCGCTAAGCGGCTGTCGCCCATAGCAATCTGCTGGGCGGCTGAGACCACCGCCTGTACACCTGAACCACACAGCCGGTTGACGTTGAAGGCCCCCGCTTCTTTCGGCACGCCTGCTTCCAGTGCAATATGACGCGCCAGATAGGCATCCTGGGGGCCGGTGGTAATAATGTGGCCGTATACCGAGTGATCGATATCTCCGCCCTCAACGCCAGCACGGCGCAACGCCTCTTTGGCGGTTATCGCCCCCAACTCAAACGGCGCCTTGGTTGAGAGCGACCCGCCAAAACTCCCGATCGCGGTTCGTGCACCGCCTAAAATCACTACATCATCCAACCGCATGGCTCTCTCCTGTGTTCAAACTCACCGTCTTGCTACGCCACTTTGCCCAGCAGCGAGCGGGCGACAACTTCTTTCATGATCTCTGAGCTGCCGGCATAGATCGTTTGTACTCGGGCATCCAGATAAAAGCGTGAAATGGGATATTCGTGGGTGTAGCCGTAACCGCCAAATAGCTGCAGGCAGCGATCCACCGCTTGACACTGCAGCTCGCTGAGCTGCAGTTTTAAAATCGCTGCATCCGTGCTGCTCATGGTGCCCTGGCGGTACTTTTCGACGCAGTGCTTAAAGTAGGCACGGGCCACGTCCTGCTGGGCTTTTATCTCCGCCAAGGTAAAGCGGGTATTTTGAAAATCCGCCACCCGCTGTCCAAACGCTTGGCGCTGCTGTACGTACTCCAACGTCAGCGCCAGCGCTCCCTCCACGGCGCCCAGCGCCTGTGCACCAACGCCCAGGCGTTCACGGGGCAGCTCCTGCATTAGGTAGCGGAACCCGGCGCCCTCCTCTCCCAACAGCGCATCATGGGGCAACTGCATTTGATCAAAGGCAAGCTCGGCGGTATCGCTGGCGTGCTGGCCGATCTTTTTAATCGGTTTCCCCCGCGAAAAGCCGGGTAAGCGGGTGTCGACCAAAAAAAGTGACACGCCCTTTGACCCGGCGGAAGGGTCGGTTTTGGCACACACGATCACCAGGTCGGCAAACTGGCCATTGGTGATAAAGATTTTGCTACCGCTTAACTCCCAGCCATCGTTAGTGCGCTTCGCCCTAGTTCTCATTGACGCAAGATCACTACCCGCATGGGGTTCGGTCATGGCAATGGCCCCAAGCGCATCGCCACGGGCCATGGCAGGTAGCCAACGCTCACATTGAGCCGCTGTCCCCAGATTCTGCAGGTAGGGCATAACGATATTGGCGTGGATATTATAGGCACTGGCAAGGCCACCAAACCCCTGGCGGGAGAGCTCTTCCAGCGCCAGCTGGGTGATGGCGATATCGGCTCCTGAACCACCGTGCTGTTCGTCAAGGTCAATGCCGAGCAGCCCCGCAGCGCCCAATGAATGCCATAGTGAACGGGGTATTTCACCCGCTGCCTCCCACTCATCGTAGTACGGGGCAACCTCCTGGCTTAGGCAGCGTTTGATCATGGCGTGAAACAGGTCGGTCGTTTGCTCGTCCATGCTCACCCCTTGAGGTCTTGACGTAGATGGCGCTTGAGAATTTTGCCTGCGGTACTCTTGGGTAGCGCATCGGCAAAGAGGATGCGCTTAGGTACTTTATAAGGCGCCATCAACGTTTTTGCATGATGGATCAGTTCCTCCTCGCTTGCCTCTTGACCCTCTTTCAGTACCACCACTGCCGTAATGGCTTCGATCCACTTCTCATCCGGCTGGCCGATCACCGCCACTTCGGATACCGCCGGGTGCTTGAATAGCCCCTCCTCTACTTCACGGCTAGCCACCAGCACGCCGCCGGTATTGATCACATCCTTGATACGGTCAACAACGTATAAATAGCCCGCTTCATCGAAGTAGCCCACGTCCCCGGAGTGGAACCAACCACCCTGGAAGGCTTCTTCAGTCATCGCCGGTTTATCCCAGTACCCGTTCATAAGCTGAGGTGAGCGGTGGACGATTTCGCCATGCTCGCCGGGTGGGACGTCATTCATATCGAGATCGACGATACGGGTTTCCACCGTCAGAATCGGCCGCCCAGCGGACGCTGGGCGCTCGGCGTGCTCTTCAGGGCGCAGCACGGTCGCCAAGGGAGCAATTTCGCTCTGTCCATAACAGTTATAGAGCCTTACGCCCGGTATACGCTGCTGGAGCTCCTCCAGTACCGGCACCGGCATAATCGAGGCACCGGCATAATCGAGGCACCGTAATAGGCTTTGTGGAGGGCGCCAAGGTCAAAGCGATCAAATTCAGCGTGGCGCAGTAGGCTGATCCAGACCGTGGGCGGGGCAAAAAATGACGCGATCTGGTGATTAGCTATGGCGCTTAAGCACAGCTCGGGAAGCGGCGCCTCTAGCAAATAGACAGGCGCACCGAGCAACAGCGCTGGCATCAGAAAGACGTGCATTTGTGCTGAGTGGTAAAGCGGCAGCGCGGCGAGCATGGCGTCGCTGCCTTTGATATCCAGTTCAACCATGCAGGCCATATATTCGGCCATCAGTGCCTGATGGGTCATCATCGCGGCCTTCGGCGCGGCGGTGGTGCCCGAGGTATAGAGCAACTGAGCAAGGCTGGCACCGTCGACCGTCACATTGGGCTCTTCACTATTGGATCCTGACGTAGCATGAGCGAGTACATCAAAGCTTGCTGCATCCTGCCCCTGATCCGCGTGCAGGGTTACCATCAGGGCTAGATCCAAGCCTTCGGTCACGACACTCACTTTGTCGGCGAGGCTGATATCGCTGAGCAAACCCGTTGTCCCAGACTGGTCAAGGATATAGCGCAGCTCATCGCTGCTTAAGGCAAAATTGATCGGCACATGTACCAAACCCGCTTTAGCAGCGGCTAGCCAGGCGATGACATAGGTATCGGAGTTTTTGCCATATACCGCCAGCCGGTCACCTGGCGAAAGCCCAGCTGCCAGCAAGCCATTGGCTACGCGGTTGGCTGCCTGGTTGAGCGCTTGATAGCGCCATTGGCGCTCGCCAAATACCAGCGCCAGCTGGTGTGAGTATTTTCGAGCGCTGCGGTTTAAAGCAGCCCCGATACTGTTTTGCTGAATAACCGACGTTTCCGGCATGCCAAATCCTCTGAGTTGTTATTAGCAGAGACTTAAGGAGCCTCTGATTAGCGTAATGAGCGAAGGCCAGACAAGGCAAAAATCAACGAAAAAGCGGAGTTTACGGGTTGTAAATGAGCATTTTGAGACGATTTTTAACGCCGTATGGCCGAGCGCAATAGTTAATCAGAGGTTTCTTAACTGTTTACCAACGGGCAGACACTCTCTGAAAGCGGACGGAAGGCCTCTTCTGCAGGGATGGTGCGAATAACATGAAAGAGATCATCCTCATCTTGCGACTCTTCAGGTGTTTTCACTTCTACTAAATACATATCGTGAACCATGCGGCCATCCTCACGGATGTAGCCACCGGTGGCGAAAATGTCGTTGATGGGGGTATCGGCCATTTGCTGACGAACGGTTTGAGTGTCATCAGTACCGGTGGCTTCAATCGCTTCAAGGTAGTGGCGAGTACTGGAGTAGAGACCCGCATGTACCATGGTGGGCATGCTGCCGGTACGCTCACGGAAGCGCTCCGCCCATGCGCGGGTTTCATCGTTTAAATCGTAGTACCATGCTTTGGTGAACTGCAGCCCCTGAGCGTTCTCTAAGCCAATGCTGCGTATATCGGTACTAAACAGCACCATTCCCGCCAGAATCTGCCCTGCCTGGGTAATGCCGAACTCACCTGCTGTCTGCACCGCGTTGATCGTATCGCCACCAGCGTTATTCAGCGCGATGACATCAGCGCCAGAGGCTTGCGCCTGAAGCATAAAGGAGGAGAAGTCACTACTGGGGAAAGGGTGGCGAGCGCTGCCTACGATAGTGCCGCCATTTTCAGTCACTACGCGCGTGACGTCGGCCTCCAGTGCGTGACCAAAAGAGTAGTCAGCGCTTAACAGATACCAATTTTTGTGGCCCTCATCAGTAATCGCCTTTGCCGTACCGTTGGACATCGCCCAGGTGTCATAAACCCAGTGAATATGATTGGGCGAACAGTGCTCGTTGGTAATGCTTGAAGAGACAGCGCCATTGACCAGCCCAAGTTTATCCGCCTCTTCCAGCAGGCTCACCGCCGCCAGAGTGACAGAAGATGCCACCAGCCCGGTGACCATATCGACGTTGCGCTCATCGATCCACTCACGCACGACGCTTGAGCCTACATCCGGGCTATTACGGTCATCGGCGCTAAACACCACAATATTGGCCCCATTGACACTGCCGCCCATATCTTCAATCGCCATATGGATAGCGTCTTCGCCCAACGGGCCAATGGGGTCGCGATAAACGCCGGACATATCGGCTAAATAGCCAATACGGATTTCGTTATCAGAGATACCCTCAGCAGCGACGGTAGTTGGCACATAGCAGACCACCAGAATGGCAGCGGCGAGAGTGGAAGTAGCAAAGCGGTAAGATGCACGATGAGATGAACGATAAGATTGTTGCATAATTATGTGACTCTCTTTTGTTGTTATTAAAGGGTGTTATTGAATCAATCGTAGTGACGTAGCACGTAATAGCTTGCGTTCATCTTAGGCGGTAATAAGCCCTAGCTGTTTACCTATCGAGCCAGATTTTTTGCAATTCGTGCCATTTCCTTGCGCTCACCTTCTTCAATACACCATTAGTCGATGCTCGCGCATGCCGTTACAATGAATGGTGCCTTTGTATAATTGAACGGGAGAGACCTTTGGCCACTGCTGATGCCGATGACTTTTTACCCGAAGCACTACAGTTTCGGCCTAGCGCTCCTTTGGTGGATATCGGCGCTAACTTGACCCATGAAAGCTTCGAGCGTGATCTTGAGGCGGTTATCCAGCGCGCCCAGGCGGCGCAGGTAACGACCATGATCGTTACTGGCACCGACCTTGCCCACGCCAAGCAAGCGGTTGCCCTGGCCAAGCAGTATCCTGGCCTCTACGCCACGGCGGGAGTGCACCCCCATGATGCCAGTCGCTGGGATAAGAACCTTGAACATGCCATGGCGGCCCTGCATGCCATGCCGGAAGTGGTCGCCGTAGGCGAGTGTGGTTTGGATTTTAATCGCAACTTTTCGACGCCCAAGGGGCAGGAGCGTGCCCTTGAAGCGCAGCTGGCTCTCGCAGTAGAAAGCGGTTTGCCGCTGTTTTTACATGAACGAGATGCTGGCCAGCGTATGCGCGAAATCCTGCATGCGTGGCGAGACGACATCAGCCACGCGGTGGTGCACTGTTTTACCGCTGACCGCGATACGCTGTTTGGTTATCTCGACCTAGACTTACATATAGGGTTGACGGGTTGGATTTGCGACGAGCGGCGCGGTCATCACCTGCGCCCATTGGTAAGCGATATACCCTTAGAGCGCTTGATGGTAGAAACCGACTGCCCTTATCTGTTACCCCGTAACCTACCGGCGAAATTAAAGGGTCGCCGACACGAACCGGCGTTGCTACCGTGGATTGTCCGCGAGATCGCCCAGTGGCATGGTATTAGCGAAACAGAGCTAGGTGCGGCAACCACACAGACCGCCCAGCGTTTTTTCCGTCTTCCCACGGAATCTTAAAAGGAGTATTAGCGTGGCCGATTATCCAGGGTTTATAGCCATTGAAACAGGCGAAGACGATGGGCTCCCGCTAGCCATTGCCTGGTCGCTCCCCGATGGCCGGGTGAAGCAAACATTGATTCAGCCGGACGATAGCTGGATCAAAGAGGATACCAATGCCATGGGCGCTTACAGCATGGAAGAGCTGGAGAGCTTAGGGGTTAGTCCGCTTGAGGTAATTCGCGAGCTTGAGAACGACCACTTCTCCGCCACGCTGTATACCAGCGACAATGGCGACGACGAAGCGGCACTAGCGCGCCTTTTTGACACCTACGGGCTTGATCCTTTTGTTGAGCTAGCCCCAGCGTCGGTGCTCTACCCTTCACTTACCCCAGGCGAATGGCACCGCCAACGGCGCGAAACGTTCAGCGAGCTGGGTTTAGAGCCGATGCGCCCAGAGCATGAGCTGGAAGTGATGCTATCGATGCATCAGCGCCTGACCGAAGAGGATTAAGCCGGCAGCGCTTTATCCATTTTATCCAACGTGGCATGCGCCTGTGCCACGGCTTCCGCTAGCGTCGCCTGGTCAGAGTAGAAGCGTTTAAGCGCCACCTGGAAGGCGTTTGCGCGGGCTGGAAAGCCCTCCTTCAAGTAGCGCTGGGCGCGGGCCTCCACTCGCGCTGCAAATGCCTCTATATCTACCTCTATATCGCCGCCTAGATTGTCCACGCTGACATGAAACACGCGACCACAGGCACGGGTGAAGATAGACTCCAACGCCTGTGGCGCAATCTCAGCCTGCTCAAACGCTTTTTGCTGTTCAGCATCGCGCCCATCAGGGCAGTACCAGTAGCCGTAATCCTCTTGTTGGCGCCGCTGTGCTCCCGCAATACACCAATGGCTGATTTCGTGCAGCGCACTGGCATAGTAACCCCGCGCAAAGATAACCTGATGATAAGGGGTTTCACTGTTAGCGGGCCGATAGAGAGGCTCATCCCCGCCCCGAATCAACCGGGTTTGATACCGCTCAGCAAAAATCCCGTCAAAAAGCGCGGTAATATCCTCGAGCGTCCATCGCTCCTGCCTGTCACTCACATTGACCTCGTTTGATACTGGTTTTGGGGCATTATACCCACACGATTAATACAAGCTAACGGCTAACCCCAAAAGTGAGTCGCTCCTGCTAATATAGCGGCCTTTCACAGCAACTTTTCCCCTTCAGGAGCCAACAAGTGGGCGGCTTTACTCAGCAAATTAAATCGGTTTACTGGCCAGAAACACGAATGTTAATGCACTTGGCACTGCCTATTTGCGGTGCTCAGTTGGCTCAGGCAGGGATGAGTGTCGTCGACGTTATGATGACCGGTCGGCATGACGCCACCTCACTTGCCGCTGTATCGGTGGGCTCGAGCCTGTGGATGCCACTCATGCTATTTATGACGGGCACTTTAATGGGGCTTACCCCAATTGTGGCGCATTTGCTGGGTGGGAAGCGCAATGAGGCTATTCGTCCAGCCGTTCATCAGGCGCTTTGGGTCGCGCTGCTACTAGGCGCTATCGCGGCTGTGCTGCTTTGGTCGGCTATCATGCCGATATTTGAATTAATGAGTGTGCCCCCAGCGGTCGCCAGCCAGTCTGCCGCCTATCTGTCAGCCGTCGCCTTTGGCATGCCGGGGATCGCTCTATTTCAGGCGCTTAGAGCGTTTTCAGATGGTATGAATCATACCCGTCCGGCGCTATGGATCAGCTTGGTCGGTTTAAGCGTGAACATTCCTGCCAACTACCTCTTGATCTACGGCGGTGATGGTTTGGTTGATTTATTTGGCGCCTGGGTTCCCACTAGTCTGCAACAGTTACCTGCCTTGGGCGCTTTTGGCTGCGGCATTGCGACGGCGCTCTCCATGTGGACGATGGCACTCGCGATGGCCTACTACACGCGCAGGGGAAGTACTTATAAAAGCGTTGCGATTTGGCAAAAACTGACACCGCCCCAGTGGCTAGGTATACGTGAATTAGTGGTGGTGGGCGTTCCCATTGGCGTAGCCATTTTTGTTGAAGTGACTCTGTTCACACTCATTGCGCTCTTCATTGCCAGCTTTGGTGAAGTCACGGTGGGAGCTCACCAAATAGCGCTAAGTTTCACCTCCATTCTGTTTATGCTGCCCCTGTCGCTGAGTATGGCACTGACCGTACGAGTGGGTAATACGCTGGGTCAGCAGCGCTTAGCACTAGCCCGTAAAGTCGCTTGGAATGGAATTGTCATCAGCGTCATCATTGCCGCTATTAACAGCCTCGTACTGTGGGTTAGCGCCGAGCCGGTAATCGCACTTTACACCTCCAATAGTGAGATACAGGCGCTAGCGCTCTCGATCATTGCTTTAGCCGTTATTTTTCAGCTCTCAGACTCGTTACAGGTCAATTTAGCGGGTGCTTTACGCGGCTATAAAGATACCCGCATTGTGATGGTGATTACGGTGCTCTCCTACTGGATTGTAGGCTTGGGTGGCGGCCACTGGCTGGGCTCCTATGGAGTGGGCGAGGTCGCCCCGCTAGGTGTTCATGGCTACTGGATTGGGTTGATTGCGGGCTTGAGCACCGCAGCACTGCTACTTGGCTGGCGTTTACAGCGTATTAGCATTCGGGAGTAAACATGGCTCGATGGAGAAACTTTTCTCTAGCTATCATCCTAAGCGCCCTTCTGTCTGGCTGTGGGGACAACCCCGCTGAGCAGCAGTGGCAGCGTTATCATCAGCAACTCGCCAATGACCTTGCACTATCAAACATTCAAAGAGCTGACCCGGGTAATATTGGCGACTTCCCTGAGCGCCCCGATCGAATTATAGATATCCCCGAAACCCGGGACAGCCTGTTGAATGTATACGCGCTACGCGAATGCCAAATCACGTCGCTAATCGCTGCACGTAACAATCAACTGGGGCGTGTAGCACCGCCTAGCCAACAGTGGCTATATGAGCGCACTCTATGGCAGCGGCTAAGCACCTGCTTAAATAGCGAAGTTCCCGAGCAGTTAAGCGATGAAGATAGAACGCGCCTAAACCGATTAACCACGACTAAAACGACACAGTTACCCGCGGTAAGCTGGAACGCTATTTTTGATTCCAGCGAGTGGGTTAAAAGCTTCTCACGAGCAAGCCAGCCTTTATCTAACATCGATGAAACTACTATTGCTGGCCAGCTTGAAGCGATCGATTACTTGCAGCAAATGACGGATCACCAGTTTGACCTCGACTGGCAGCAGGACTCTTCAACCCTTGAAAACCATTTGAAAACCCTGCAAGAGCGGCCATTGACCGCTGAGGTGTTGCGCGCCCTGCTACTCGCCACTCAACGCTTAACAGAAGCGAATGCATTGTTAGCTCGGCAGAGTGATACCACACGTTGCTTAAGCCGTTGGGAATCGCCGTCGCTTGAGCGCTTGGAGAACGCTGCCCAGCAATGGCTAACAGCGATCAATCGCTTAATTGACGCACAGCAGGTAGGCAAGCCAATAGCGATTCAACGCTACCAGGAACGCTGGCTTTCGCTGGATAATGCCCAAGCGCCCTGGGGCCAGTTTCAGCAAGCGCTCTCTGAGCATCAAGCGCTGCGAGTTCGCTTTCCAACTTGTTCAGATAATTAAAAAGCGCAGAACCCTTAACCTTATGAGCAAGTTGTGCTATTTGTGGATATGAGAGGCAAATGAATCAGCTTTGCCAATCTGATGACCACGCAGCATAAGGAGGGACACAATGGGCGCATCCTTGTCACCCCGCTCTGCCCAGGTCATCGACCTGGAAACTGTGCGCCAGCGTCAGCAGGCGCAAAAGTGCCTTGTCCGTTTAGCCCCTGAGCTAGATGGCTTAGAGATGGTGTACCAGCTCGCTGCGAGTCCCGACGCCTACTATGGCTTACCTATTTTGGCCTGGGGGTTAAGAGAGGACGGTAGCGTCATCGGTTTGGTGCCGTGGATGGAAAGCCTGGCAGCCTGCCATGATCTGAACAGCCAGGAAAATGGCTACTTCGTAGGTTATCGCGATCCTGAAACGGAAGAAATTTTTGATACGCCACCGGATCACAAATACCACGAGCTAGTTGCGGCGGCTGAATACTTTGATTATGAGGCTTCTGGCGAAGTCACCCTTATTCAGCAAATCCCCGACACTCTGGGCACCCACGCGCTGTGCATGAATCACCCCGATTCACCCTGGCATATGAAGCCCGTTTACGGTTGGCGTCTCTACAGCGACGGTAGCCTTGACGCGCTCCTTGCCGACGAGAACAAAGCGGCGATGACACCGATTTTGTTAGGGGATGAATGCCTGTACAGCGCTCACGCCCGCCATCAGACCGTTTACTTTTTCCAGCGTCATATCGCCAACCGTATCCTGGAAGAAGATCCAGCGACGCTTGATGCGCTAGCCATGATGGTTGTGGCCAGTGATTAATCGAGTGCCTTAATGTCGCTTTGTGAGCGAGGCCAACATCAACGATTTTGATTTGAGCCTCGCATGGCTTTTCGGGCTATTTCGACGGACTATCTCAAAGGTCTATCTCAAAAGGTTATGCTAAACGAATAAAGTAGAGGTAGTTGCTCTCAGAGACGGTGTGCTGCTCTAGCAGCTCGTGCCCTAAAAACTGACAAAACTTGGGCACATCTCGCGTGGTGGCTGGATCTGTGGCAATCACTTTGAGCACTTGGCCTGGGGTCATGTCGCGCACTTTGTTATGCATCAGCATAATCGGCTCTGGGCAGTAGAGTCCTGTGGTGTCCAATACCGCATCAACGTTGGGTAACGTACCCGTATTATCAGCCATCAATATCCTCGATGTAGGAAACAGAAAGTATGATTAAAGTTATCATCGAACGGCGAATTATGCCCGGTCTTGAAGAAGAATTTGAGCAAGCAGCGCGAGAGGCAATGCGCGTTTCTCTAGGCGTAAGGGGCTTTATCAGTGGTGAAACATTGGTAGAACTGGGTCATACCGATCGCCGACTGATGATTACCAAATGGCGTGACCTCCGCGCTTGGAAGGAGTGGCACTCAAGCGAAGCGCGGGCAATGGCCATGCAGCGTATTTTACCGCTGTTAACCGAAGATGAAACTATCCGGATTTACGAGCCAAGCTATTAAACATGGGTTTCACTAGCATTAATCCCTAAGCCTTACATGCACCGTTACCTCTTCCCTATCGTGATAGAGGTGACGGCATGATACGTTGGCATGCACACCCGCTTTTTCCAGCGACTCTTCCAGCGCCGTTAGACAACGTGTCACCTCATCCCAGCGCTTTTTCATGGGCAACTTGAGGTTGAAGATCGCCTCTTTGCACCATTTACGAATCAGCCACCGCTCCACCATGGCTAGCACTCTCACTGGTTTATCAACAATGTCGCAGACCAGCCAGTCTAAGCGCTGTGGTGGCTCCCAGGTAAAGCCATCCTCTTTGAGATGATCAATCTGCCCAGTCTTCATCAACTGTGATTCCATCGGGCCATTATCGATGGCATACACGTACATGCCGCGCTGAATCAACTGCCACGTCCAACCTCCTGGGGCGGCCCCTAAGTCAGCTGCTTGCATATGCGGTGCTAGCCGCACATCCCACTCATCCCTAGGAATAAACTCGTGCCACGCCTCTTCCAACTTCAGCGTTGAGCGGCTAGGCGCACGGGAGGGGAAGCGCAGCCGCCGAATACCATTAATCAAATCACTACGATTGCCTGGGAAGCTCATCGCCAGCTGCACTTGATCACCGTCAGTCCAGAAAATATGTAAACGTCGTGCGCCCGCGCTGCGCCTTAACGCACCACGTTTTTTCAACATACTTTCCAGCGGCTTGGTAAGCGCCTTAATCAGCCCGGCCAGTGCTTTGCCATCGTTGGTATCCGGCGTTTCATGCCAAATCTCTTCAAAGCTCCAACGGCTGGCTTTGACCTGTTCCAAGATAGCGGTAAGACGATCGTCACGTGAAAGAGTGAGCGCAGGTAAAGCCGCTAAGCTCTGGCGCGCAAAAATCAGCTTTTTAAACGCTGCCTGGCGGTGTAAATCATTTACCGCTTCACCATCAACACGCGTTAAGCTTACCCACCCCTCACCATGAGATGACTCACAGGCGATGCCCTGTAATGCTGCGTGATGCTGTAGCTCTGCCAACGCATCACTCTCAAACCCAGGACGGCAGTAAACTAACCATGACGTAGGTACCGTTTCACTCACCACTTCACCTCGATTCCGCCCATCACAAACGGTGATGGCTGGCTAATTAATTGGGGCGCATCATAGCATTTATCTAGCTGAGGCGTGAGGCGTGAGGCGTGAGGCGT
>NZ_JAINWD010000110.1:0-1027 GCF_021021315.1 Halomonas sp. IOP_14
GTGCGCCAGGCATGGCGCGCAGCGCCTTGACCGGCGCTGTTCCTGGGGGTGGTGCTTCAGGATGACTTGGGGGTGAAAGTCCCCTGCACGCCCGGCAAGGGGAAGTGCTAGCCGACGGCAAGGGTGTCCCTCGCGAGGGGGAATCTGAAGGCAGCCCGAGGCAAAACGCTGGCCTGACGAACAGGAAGCGGATACGAGGCGTCATGGCGGGGTAAGGTGGCTACACTCACCAAAGCCCGATACTTGCACGGAACGCCATGATGTAAATCCGACAGGCATAAGCGGGAAGGTCGCGCGTCTTACCCTGGGAGGTCTGGTGGTCTGCCACGGTGCTACCGTCGTCGAGAGGCGACGGGAGGGATCACCAGACGTCAGCCGAGGCCATAGTAAGTGCCGGTTCACCACGGCACCAAGGGCCGAACATGAAGAACCGCGAGTAGGCGATAACGTCTCGAGGATCGATCATGAAGACAGACCATGACGCTAATACCGTCACTCACCCAGAGGGGCAGGGGCAGTACCCCGAGTCCCAGCCGGTGAGCGTCGAGACCAGCCCGGCGTCGTTATCGTGGACGAAAGCGGAGCCAACCTCGCTCATGGAACGGGTCGTTGACCCGGAAAACATGGAGCGAGCTTACCGTCGGGTGGTGGCCAACAAAGGCGCACCGGGTGTCGATGGCATGACGGTGCATCAACTGGCTGACCACCTGAAGCAGTACTGGCCAACGCTGCGCGAGCGGCTGTTGGCCGATCAGTACCACCCCAGCCCGATCCGAGCAACCACGATCCCTAAGCCCAAGGGTGGGACGCGGCAGCTCGGTATTCCCACGGTTACCGACCGCCTAATCCAGCAAGCGCTGTCCCAGGTACTGATGCCGATCTTCGACCCGGGCTTCTCCGAGTCGAGTTACGGCTACCGCCCCAAGCGGAGCGCCAAGCAGGCCGTCTCGGCCATGAAGGCCCACGTCACCGCCGGTCACCGCTGGGTGGTCGATCTTGACCTGGAAGCCTTCTTCGACCGAGTGAA
>NZ_JAINWD010000111.1:0-929 GCF_021021315.1 Halomonas sp. IOP_14
ATCGAGTAGGAAGGGGAGTCGCCTCCCCTGTCCTCTCACACCACCGGGCATACGGTTCCGTACCACGGCGGTTCATGCAGAACGTTTAAGCCATCTTACCGTATCCAGTACCGAGATCAGTCCCTGGTCATAAAACCATTTCCTCGGCAGGGCCTGATTCATGTGCGAAGCCCCGGCATTCCACCAGGGGCCTCGACCGTTCCCCGCCGATTTCCAGGCGCGGTGCCCGTCTAGGCCTAGCCCTCGCAGCTTCCGACGCCGAGTCGATGGGCGTTTCCATTGTCGCCAGATCAGGCCGCGTAAGCGCCGCCGTATCCATTGATCCAGTGCTTCCAAGGGGCGTTTCACATCAACAAGATTGAAGTAGTTAGCCCATCCTCGTAGGACTGGCCTCAACCCTTCGATTACCCGTTGGATGTTACGCCCCCTGCCACGTTTCAGGATCTCACGGACACGCTGCATCATGCGTGTCAGGCTTGTCTTGGCGAGCGTCAGTTTCGACTGCTTGTGCCGAGTGAGGCTGTAGCCCAGATATCCGCGTAGCCATGGCCGATCCACCGCACTTTTACGGCGATTGACCGTCAGCCGAAGTGAGCTCTCGAGATACTCACTCAAGCTGCCCATGACCCGCTCGCCTGCTCGTCGGCTCCGTACATAGATTTGTACATCGTCGGCGTAGCGGCAGAAGCGGTGGCCTCGGCGTTCCAACGCCTTGTCCATGTCGTCCAGCAGGATGTTCGCCAGTAGCGGGCTGAGGGGCCCGCCTTGGGGTGTCCCCCGCCGCCTCGGCGTGGGCAAGCCATGCTGGAACATACCCGCCTCCAGATAGCGACGGATCAGACGCAGTACACGCTTGTCGTCAACGCGCCGCGCGACCCGTGCCATCAGCAGGTCGTGATTCACTCGGTCGAAGAAGGCTTCCAGGTCAA
>NZ_JAINWD010000112.1:0-786 GCF_021021315.1 Halomonas sp. IOP_14
TTACAGCTTGCTCTCAAGCTCGGGCAGGATCTCAAACAGATCCCCCACCAGGCCGTAATCCGCCACCTGGAAAATCGGTGCTTCGTCGTCTTTATTGATCGCGACGATCACCTTGGAGTCTTTCATGCCCGCCAGGTGCTGAATGGCACCGGAAATACCCACGGCGATATACAGATCTGGGGCAACGATCTTGCCGGTCTGGCCAACCTGCATATCGTTGGGCACAAAGCCTGCGTCTACCGCGGCCCGGGAAGCACCAATGGCAGCCCCCAGCTTGTCGGCAATGCCGTCGAGCAGCTTGAAGTTTTCGCCGTTGCCCATACCGCGGCCACCGGAGATCACCACCTTGGCTCCGCCCAATTCGGGACGATCTGACTGCGCCAGCTCCTCTTTGACAAAGCTGGACTGGCTGTTGTCCACCACTACGTCGACGGCTTCCACCGTCGCGCTGCCGCTGGTGCCGACCGCATCAAAGCCGGTGGAACGCACGGTGATGACCTTGAGCACATCGTCGCTTTTCACCGTCGCAATGGCGTTACCGGCGTAGATAGGACGCTTGAAGGTATCGGCACTGTCCACAGCGATAACGTCCGACAGCTGGCTAACATCTTTTAGCGCCGCTAAACGCGGCAGTACGTTTTTGCCGGTGGTGGAGGCGCTGGCCAGTACGTGGGTGTAGCCATCGGCCAGTTCGACCAGCAGCGCGCCCATTGGCTCGGCCAGCTGGTGGGCGTAAACGGCGTTATCCGCGACGCGTACTTTGCTTACGCCGTCGAGTTTGGCGGC
>NZ_JAINWD010000113.1:0-777 GCF_021021315.1 Halomonas sp. IOP_14
TGGTTCTTCGTCACTTCACGTGGATTTGGCCTGATCGAATAGGCGGCCCACCGGGCTGCCAATCAGGTAGATCATGGCGATAAAGTTGGCCTCGTTCCGGTAGCCACGTGCTCGTGACCGAGCCGCTTGGAACAGACCATTCATTCCTTCCAGTCTTGCGTTCGTCAGTCCCGAGAGCCAGCGTCTGACCACCGCGTCGGCGTGCCGCTCAAGCGTCGCCAGGGCTTTCCCCATCGGCTTCAGCAGTGGCTTTTCAGACACCGCCGCCTGCATGACCTTGAGGTAGTTCGTGATGCGCCACCGAGCCGCTCTGGGCGTTGGAGCCTTCTGGATCCAGCGTAGCTTCTTCTTGATCACCCAGGCATCGGCCGTGGCGCTCTGATCGGCCACCAACTCCTGGAGCGCCGAAAGCTGTTTGGGTGTCAGGTTCTTGTTATCCAGGTTCTTCAGCAGGGCCCAGCGCAGCGACTTGGGGTGCCCCTGCTCCCGGCGCTCTTTCTTGCGTACCTCGTCCAGCCGCTTGGTGAAGGTCTGTACGATATGGAACCAGTCGACCGTTACCTCGGCCTTGGGAAGGTGCTCGGTCACGCCGCTAAGGAAGGCTGGCGACATATCGCAGACGACCTCGACCACATTATTCGGGTCGCCGCCATGGGCCGCCAGGAAGGCGCTGAAAGCCTGGATGGCATCCTTGCCGCAGCCTGGGACGGCAAAGATAACCGGTTCCCGCTTGCGCTGCATGTCGAGGAACACCGTGACATAGCGATGACCGCGCCG
>NZ_JAINWD010000114.1:0-684 GCF_021021315.1 Halomonas sp. IOP_14
ACCCGCGGATGCATCGCGAAGCGGTGCCGGGGTTGGTGAGATGGTGATGTTGAAGCAATAATGTAGTTGGCTGTGAATGTGTTGGAGAGCCGTATTCGCTTACGCTTATAAGTGACGATGTGCAAGGGGGTTGGTATGCTTCTAGCATCACTGCAAGAGATAATGAAGTGCCAACTCTACTTAATGAAAAAGGTTTCAAATTCTTTTTCTATGCAAATGAACATCCTCCGCCACATGTGCATGTGATGAAGGCAGGAGGCTGGGCTAAAATTGAGACTGAGACGAGTGTGGTAATTTATTCGTCACTAAAGAAGCAAGAGCTCAAGGAGTGTCTTGAGCTAGTAAGTTTGCATAGACAGGAATTTTTGGAGGTGTGGAATGACTGGTTTATCAGGTAAAGAAGTCCATTTTGACGACCATTATCTTCATGTCGAATTGAGTGATGGGCGGCGCATTTCAACGCCTATGAGCTGGTATCCAGAACTTGAGCAGGCCTCTGTGAAGGTCTTGCGGCATTACCTGTTTATTTGTGACGCCACCGGTATTGAATGGCCGGATATTGATTACCACTTGAGCATTGCTGCAATGCTGGAAACTCACTCTCAAAAGGTAGCGTAGAGCGCGGCGGTGCCGGGGTTGGCCCATGTAGGAAGGTTGGGTGCCACCGGGCGTCGTTCCGCCGCC
>NZ_JAINWD010000115.1:0-629 GCF_021021315.1 Halomonas sp. IOP_14
CTTTGAGCACGCGATCTTTCGGGCCGCTGGGTTTAACGAGTCCCAAGTCGACGCCTAGTTCACGAGCCAGCATGCGTACCGCAGGGCCGGCGTGCACCAGCTTGCCATCCCGGGGCTTATGGGCAGCCATCTGTGCTTCCGGGCTGGGGGTACCGGCCGGAGATTCAGACGGTTTAGCGCTGTCCTTGCTGTCACTGCTCTGCGAGGCTTTTTCTGGTGCGGCCTTTTTCGGTGCCGCTTTTTTGGCACCCGCCACTTCCATATAGCCGATCACATCGCCTTCAGAGACGGTGTCGCCCTCTTTAACGGTCAGCTCAAGAAGCTTGCCTTTGTAGGGGCTGGGCACGTCCATAGAGGCTTTATCAGACTCTAGGGTAACCAACGGGTCTTCTTCATTGACTTCGTCACCCGCCGCTACGCCGATCTCGATAATCGGCACGTCAGAGGAGCCAGAAAGATCCGGTACGCGAATCTCTTTGCGCTCCGGCTCGCCACTGGCGGCCTCTTCCTGATCATCTTCAGCCGTTTCTTCCGGCTCGCTACTGGCTTGGCTAGAGGACGGTTCTGGAGAAGAGCTCTCTTCCGATGCGTCTTCGCTGTCGCCGCCTTCGCCGACGATCTCCATCTGG
>NZ_JAINWD010000116.1:0-341 GCF_021021315.1 Halomonas sp. IOP_14
AGGGGAGGCGACTCCCCTTCCTACTCGATTCTACGTTTATTTTTCCGCGGCAGCTAGATTGCCGCCGCCTGGGCAGTAGGGGTTAAGGCTGCCTATCGGAGTTATCGCCAGATCGGCGTTCAGTGGTACTGCGCGATGTGGGCTGATGTTGCGGTGTCTGTTCCGAAGATTTGCGAGCTCGAAACTTGTTCCACGCTGATTTAGCTTTCTGCTGGTTTTCTGGCTTACGCAGCCAATTTGCAGCCGCCATCATAATCCACTTTTTCATGCGATCCTCCAGGTTCCATTTGAGAGGTGTATTGGCGTCTTACCATCAGGCTATAACTCAGTCATCCAAGACT
>NZ_JAINWD010000117.1:0-286 GCF_021021315.1 Halomonas sp. IOP_14
GGCGCTGCTGGCTTCTCGCCATTCCTGTTTGTTTGATCCTTTCTGCACGATTACTTCACGTTACCAATTTCTGAGGCTTCTATGTCTGCTCACTCTCCTTTACCGTCACGACAACCCTGTTTACCAGCCTTTCACTGTAACGGCTCTAGCGGGAGAGATACCGGGCAGCGTTGGGCGTAGTGCCCCGGCCATGTTGGCTGCACCACCCTCAAAGCGAGTGGCATAAAGCCTGCGGCGTGCTGCTCGATCAACTGTCCAAACGCCAGGCCGCGGCCATGCTGATGCA
>NZ_JAINWD010000118.1:0-534 GCF_021021315.1 Halomonas sp. IOP_14
AAGCTCCACGTCACCGCTAAAAGCGTTTGAGGCGCTCAATGCAAAGCTCAGCGTGGTGACGCCCTCATCGCCACTCTCTACCACCGGGTCGGCATCGGCAATGCCCAGCAGGATAGTGGGCTCCGGATCTACGCTGCCGGTGGGCACAAACTCGATATAGTCGATGCGTGCGTACTCCAGCGCCGTCGAGCTGGCGCTGAGTGACAGGGTAGCGTCATCACCTACGGTCACGTCGGTAAAGGTGGCAGTGCGAAAGTTTTGCGGCTGAACACCGTTGCCGCTGTCGGCATCGTCGTCAAACGTCCAATCGCCGCTGAAGCTTTCGCCTTCGGCGTTGCTGATGCTCAGTTGAGCAGTGCTTTCGCCATCGCTCTCGTCGATATAGCCGACGATGATGGTATAGGTATCGGCAGCCACCTTGCCATCGAGTGCATAGCTGGCCGTGCCTTCGCTGCTGCCGGGTAAGCGAATAGCTTGGCCGCCATCGGCGGCGGCGATGTTCTCGATGGTGAAGATTGTGGCAGTATCGAACGC
>NZ_JAINWD010000119.1:0-412 GCF_021021315.1 Halomonas sp. IOP_14
AGGCTCTCACCGAACACGCCAGTGGCCAGCGCGGCAATACCCCACTGGCCCTCGACAGCGTGGTGATCGACCTGGATCACGAAGACGTTAGCCTCACCTGGCGGGCACTGTTTCCGCTCGATGACCCGCTCAAGCAGGTACGCATCCGGCGCACACCGCTGGCGGCGTTATCATCTACCGGAGGGGCACGCCATGTCGGATGACAGCAACACGCCACCAGACGCCCAGGGGCAAGCCCGTAACGGCCAGGCCCGCCACGCCGGTAATGCGGAGGCCCGCTGGAGAGCGTTGACCAGCTACCCTGATTTTTGTCAGGTGGGCGATAAAATCGTGGGTTTCGATTCCGAGGCGACGCTCGGCAACCCGGTGAACTACTCGCCCAACGTGATCACCGCCGGGCAGCGCACCTACC
>NZ_JAINWD010000012.1:0-3082 GCF_021021315.1 Halomonas sp. IOP_14
GATTGGCACGGGTGTTAAGTTCGGTGTAGCTAAGTGACTGATTGCCGACTACCAGTGCCGTAGCCTCTGGAGTGGCCGCGGCATAGCGTTCGATCAGGTGGTGGATAGGCGAAGCATCGGGATACCGGTGAGAGCTTTTACCCCATCCCTGTAACTGAAGGTTCTCGTCTTTATCAAGCAACTCTATATCGTCCAGCGCTCGTTCCGGCATTTCTGCCAGCGCCTTTAAAATAGCGACATAGTACTGCGCTAGGCGCTCAATGATCGCTGAATCAAACAGCTCTTCTGCATAAACGAAACTTGCCTCCAGGCAACCATCTGTGCATTCCACCACATTTAGTGTCAGCTCGAACTGGGCCACTTTGTTCTCTAGTGTCCAAGCGTTAAGCTCCAGTCCCGGTAGCGTCTGCAACGCGCCATGATCCTGCCGCTGATGGTTGAACATCACCTGGAACAGCGGCGTATGGCTCAGACTGCGCTCCGGCTGCAGCGCTTCAACTAACTGTTCAAAAGGGAGATCCTGATATTCTTGAGCACCCAGCGTCACACGCTTCCCCTGCTCCAACGCCTCGGCTAGGCTTAAGCGGCCATTCAACTGGTTGCGCAGCACCTGAGTATTTACGAAGAAGCCAACCACTCTCTGTGTCTCCGTGCGATGACGGTTGGCGATCGGTACCCCGACCCGAATATCTTCCTGCCCGGTATAGCGATACAGCAACGCCTGGAAGCCTGTTAGTAGCGACATAAACAGGGTGGCCCCTTGCGCCTGGGCATGTTGACGCAATCCGCTCACTAGCGATTGCGGGAGAATCATTTGGTGGCGCGCAGAGTGATAATATCCATCGTTGCGACGCGGTCGATCGGTTGGTAGTTGCAGTACCGGATGTTCATCACCCAGTTCCGCCTGCCAGTAGGCGAGTTGGCGCTCCTTCTCGCCCGCGTCCATCCATTGACGCTGCCATAGCGCATAATCGGCATACTGAATAGGCAAGGCTGGCGGCTCCCAAGCCCCCCCCGTCACCCGAGAACGGTAGTCAGCGGCAAACTCATCAATGATCAACTGCATCGACCAACCATCGGAGACGATGTGGTGCATTACCACCACCAATAGATGCTCCTCTTCAGCTAATCGCAATAACCCCACCCGTAACAGAGGTCCCCGCTCTAAATCAAAGGGAACATCGCAGAGCTGTGTAACTTGATTCTCTTTTGCCGCTTCTCGTTCATCCTTCGGCATATGAACTAGATCAACTTCATGCAATACGAAGTTGCTCTCGGCCTGCAGCACTTGTATTGCACCACCCTCGCCATCGTCACGGAACACCGTGCGCAATGCTTCATGACGAGATATCAAGGCGGAGAAGCTACCCCGCAGTGCTTCAGTATCCAGCGAGCCCTTAAGGGTCAGAGCACCAGTAATATGGTAAGCGTTGCTTCGTGGATCCAAGCGCCACAGAAACCACTGGCGAAGTTGGGCATAGGAGGGTGAGCACGTCTTCTGTTGCAATGCCGGACGAGAAAGAATTGGGAACTGGCCAATGCCTAAACCCTGAGTACGAATCTTGTCGTAAACCACACGGCGCTGCTCTGTAGACAATCCGGCAAAGCGTTCCGCAATACGACGGGTATCAATGTTACTCATTGAACGGTATCCATGCTGTCGATGAAGGAATCAATGTCTGAGAGCGATTGCTCAAAGGAGTACCCACTGTTTAGCGTGGCAATGCATTCTGCTAAGTCACAAAGTAGTGGTTTTTTAAATATCTCGGATATTTTGAGCTCAACTTGCATATCAGCTTGAACACGAGCCACCATTTGCACAGCAAGTAATGAATGCCCGCCACGCTCAAAGAAGTTGTCACGACGCCCCACTTGATCCACGCCCAACACATCCATCCAGATCACCGCCAGTTCCTCTTCTACCTCGCCTTGAGGCGGCTCGTACTGCGAGCCACTGGCCAAATCCGGCTCGGGCAGGGCCTTACGATCCACCTTGCCGTTGGGGTTCAGTGGTAACGCATCGAGCGTAACCACGACTCCCGGCACCATATAGTCCGGCAGTCGTTGCCCCATCGCCTCACGCAGTGAACTGGTGTCGAGTTCACTGTCAGCCTGGGGCGCCACATAGGCCACCAGCCTCGAACCACTGGAACCTTCTTTGGCGACTACCACCGCCTCGCGAACCTCCGGCTGAGAGAGTAGTTCGGCTTCGATCTCGCCAAGCTCGATACGCAGGCCGCGGATCTTCACCTGGTAATCGAGGCGGCCCAGGTACTCGAGCTGACCATCTTCCCGCCAGCGCACTAGGTCGCCGGTGCGGTAGAGACATTCGCCCTGCGCAAATGGATCGGCGACAAAACGTTCTGCGGTAAGGTCAGGGCGGTGCAGATAGCCCCGTGCCAACCCAATGCCTCCGAGATAGAGCTCCCCCGCAACTCCCGGTGGCACTAAGTTAAGATCTCCATCCAGCACGTAGGTGCGGATACCGGCGATGGGTTGACCGATAGCTACGTGGTTGCGCCCATCGTCTTGGCAGGCCCAGTGAGTGACATCAATGGCCGCTTCGGTGGGGCCGTAGAGGTTGTAGAGCTCCGTATGAAGCAAGCGGGCAAATACCTGATTCTGCAGTTCGGCCGGCAGCGCCTCACCGCTGCATACCAAGCGTGTCAGACTGGTGCAGTCTTCAACCTTGCCATGAGCCAAGAAGGCCTGAAGCATTGAAGGTACAAAGTGCAGTGTAGTGATGTTATGGCTACGGATTAGCTCGACCAATTGTGCCGGTTCGCGATGGGCTCCCGGCGGCGCCATCACCAGCCGCGCCCCCTGCATCAGCGGCCAGAAAAACTCCCACACGGAAACATCGAAGCTGAATGGCGTTTTCTGCAGCACCGCATCGTCGGTCGTCAGCCCATAGGCGTCTTGCATCCACTGCAGGCGGTTGGTCAGCGCGTGATGACGGTTGGCCGCACCCTTAGGACGTCCGGTAGAACCCGAGGTGTAAATGACATAGGCGAGATGTTCACCGTGCAGTGCCACCTCCGGGTTGGTTGACGCATGATGCGCCACGTCCAATTGATCCAGC
>NZ_JAINWD010000120.1:0-350 GCF_021021315.1 Halomonas sp. IOP_14
TGCGAGGCCACGCAGCTTTGCTTGCCCTTCGCTTTGGAGTTTATCGATTCGGACGAGCTGCCCAGCGTTGAGTTTGAGAGCATCTCGGTTACTACGTTCAGGCTTTCACACCGGGCGCCGTCCTATGCTTATGGGTTTACGGAGACAAAGGTAGATGCTGCCTTGGACGTGGATAAGCTAGCGCAAAAGGGTATCCCAAGAGGGCCGTTGTGGGGACAGTTGAAGCAAGGGTTTGATGTTGAGTTTGAGGGTGAGCGGTTAAAAAGCCATGAGTTCTTGATCTTCAAGCACAAGCCGAGAAAAGTCGTGATCGCTGGGGACAATGACCAGCCTGACTTGTTGTTTGATGC
>NZ_JAINWD010000121.1:0-337 GCF_021021315.1 Halomonas sp. IOP_14
AGCTACACCGAACTTAACACCCGTGCCAATCGCCTAGCCCACTATCTGATCGGTCTAGGTGTAAAACCTGAGACTCGGGTGGGTATTGCTGTGGGACGCTCTATCGAGATGGTGGTGGGGCTGCTGGCGATTCTTAAGGCAGGTGGTGCTTATGTGCCGTTGGATCCGGATTACCCCACCGAGCGATTGGCCTATATGGTCGAAGATAGTGGCATTGAACTGCTGCTTATCCAGCAACATCTGAGTGATACCTTGCCAGTGACCGATGGGCTAAACGTTATTGAACTGGATCGCTTGGCTGTGACTCATCATGCGTCAACCAACCCGGAGGTGGCAC
>NZ_JAINWD010000122.1:0-320 GCF_021021315.1 Halomonas sp. IOP_14
ACGTCATCGGGGCCGTCGACATGCACCTTGGTGCCCGCCTTGACGTGGATCTCGCCCGCATCGAGGTAGATGGCGTCCTCTGTGAGCACCAGCCGGCTGTTGCCTACCTGCAGGGTGAGCTGCTTGCCGGCCTTGAGGGTGATGTTGCGCCCGACATTGAGCGAGTGGTTGAGCCCCACTTGGGTGCTCTTGCTGAGCCCGACCAGGGTGTTCATGATCGCCCCGACGTTGAGGCTGTAGCCCAGACCGACGTTTTCCATGCGGCCCATGCCGACGTTCTGCAGATACGCCTTACCAACGGTTTCGGTTTTGTTCTTACC
>NZ_JAINWD010000123.1:0-260 GCF_021021315.1 Halomonas sp. IOP_14
AACTTCGGACTACGCGGGTTTCTAATCCTGTTTGCTCCCCATGCTTTCGTACCTCAGCGTCAGTATTAGGCCAGATGGCTGCCTTCGCCATCGGTATTCCTCCAGATCTCTACGCATTTCACCGCTACACCTGGAATTCTACCATCCTCTCCTGCACTCTAGCCTGACAGTTCCGGATGCCGTTCCCAGGTTGAGCCCGGGGCTTTCACAACCGGCTTATCAAGCCACCTACGCGCGCTTTACGCCCAGTAATTCCGATT
>NZ_JAINWD010000013.1:0-161306 GCF_021021315.1 Halomonas sp. IOP_14
CATAGGCGAGATGTTCACCGTGCAGTGCCACCTCCGGGTTGGTTGACGCATGATGCGCCACGTCCAATTGATCCAGCTCGATAACGCCAAGGCTCTCAGACACCGGCAACGTATTGCGAAGGTGCTGTTGGGTAAGCAGCAGCTCAATACCGCTGTCTTCAACCATATAGGCCAGACGTTCGCTGGGGTAATCCGGATCCAACGGTACATAGGCGCCCCCCGCTTTAAGAATGCTCAGCAGCCCCACCACCATCTCGATGGAGCGCTCAACAGCGATGCCTACTCGAGTCTCAGGTTGTACGCCTAAACCAATCAGATAGTGGGCCAAGCGATTGGCCCGGGTGTTAAGCTCGGCGTAGCTGAGATGCTGATCATCGAAAATGAGGGCTGTAGTTCCAGGCGCCATATCGGAACGACGCTCAATCAAACGATGGATCGGGGCTTCCCATTCGTAATGCTCATCATTGACGCTCCACGTCTCAAGCTGTTGCTGCTCAACGTCACTTAACCAGTCAATGTCACCGACTCGGCGAGTAGCCGACTCACTCAACTGTTTCAGCACTCCCACCAGATGCTGGATCAATATCTCGGCAGCGGCATCATCTAACTGTGACCGTGAATAGCCGCAGCAAAGCTCCAACGCTTCCTTATGGAAGACGACCAGCGTGACGGGATAATTGGTTTGCTCGCGGTTATCCACTTCGCCGAACGTCAGCCCGCCTGGCAAATTCTGGTGTAACGCGGCATCAACGGGATAGTTCTCGAATACCACCAAGCTATCGAACAGTGCCTGGCCACCCTGCCCCGCCCAGCGTTGGATTTCGTATAGCGGCGTATGCTCATGCTCGCGACTCGCCAAGTTTTGTGCCTGTAACAGGCACAAACACTCGTTGACGCGAAGCGAGGGATCCAATGAAACAATGACTGGCAAGGTATTAATAAATGGGCCGATCAAGTTTTCTGCTGCCGGTAGCTCAGCGGGTCGTCCAGCCACGGTAGCTCCAAAGCAGATACTATCTTGTCCCGTATAACGTGCCAGCAGCAGCGCCCAGGCACCTTGCATTAAAGTATTGAGCGTTACACGAGTCGCTTTGGCGAAATCCTCCAACTGCTGAGTAGTCGTGCTATCTAGTGACAGGGATATCTCTCTGTACCCAGCTTGCGCCTCGTAAGGTCTAGGGGTGGTGCTCACTAGGTGCGTGGGTGCATCGAGACGCTGCAGCTGGTCACGCCAGTAAGTCTCACTGGCATTGGTGTCACGACGCTGTAACCATGCAATGTAATCACGATAGCGTCCTTCTGCAGATGGCAAGGCCTCTCCGGCGTAACAGCGCAACACCTCGCCCATCAGTTGCGACGTACTCCAGCCATCCAGCAGCAAATGGTGGCGCGTCCAGATAAAGCAGTATCGGGTTTCTGCAATTCGCACCAACGCCAAGCGCATCAGCGGCGGCGCCGTCATGTCGAACGGTTTCCGCTGCTCCTGGGCCAGTCTCTCAAGCGCCGCTTTTAGATCCACTCGTTCGCGCCAATCCACTTCAAACCACGGCAGATCAACGTTGCGCGCCACCCACTGCAACGGCATTCCAGCACTCTCCAGGAAGCCACTGCGCAGAACCTCATGGCGCGCGAGTACTGCTTGCCAAGCGAGCTGGAAGCGTTTGACATCCAGGTCGTCAATTTCTACCTGCAACTGGTTCAGATAGGCTGAATCTTGGTCATCGTAAAGGCTGTGGAACAGCATGCCCTGCTGCAACGGGGACAGTGGGTAGAGATCCGCCAGCTGGTCAGTGTCAACAGGCAAGCCGTCAAGCTGCTCTTGACTCAGCCCCGCCAGCGGGAAGTCCGAAGGTGTTGCGCCACGAACGCCACTAGCACAGTGCTCAATCAATACCTCTAGTTGCGCTTGGAAGCTTACTTGCAAGGCATGTATCGCTGCCTCGCTGTGAATCTCACGACTGTAATTCCAGTCGAAGCGCAGTTGGCCATCTTGAACCCAGGCCACCACCTCAATCCAGGTACGGCGCTTGCTTTGGGGCGCGCGAGCCTGCCCTGCATTCTCTTTAGCGAGCCGCCAGGCCCCATCGCCCTGTAGGGAGCGATCCAACTGGCCTAGATAATTGAAGGTGACCTGGGGGTAGGCACCACTAACCAGCGCGGGCTCTTCTTTCAAATAGCGCAGCACGCCGTAGCCGAGCCCCTTTTCAGGCACTTGGCGAAGTTGTTCCTTGATGGCTTTTAGGCTTGTACCGGGCTCCGCATTACCTGGGGTCAGGCGAACCGGGTAAAGCGAGGTGAACCAACCTACGCTGCGACTGAGATCGACACCCTCGAACAGGTCTTCGCGACCATGGCCTTCCAGTTCAATCAGTACGCTATCTCTCTCTGCCCATTGGCACAAGGCGCTCGATAGTGCAGTGAGGAGCAGGTCATCTACCTGGGTACGATAGGCTTTATGCACCGGCCCCAGCAGTTGCGTGGTGGCCTCGGTAGGCAAGCTGCCAACGAGCGATGCGGTATCGGCGACGGTGTTGCTGCCATGGGGATTCCGTGCCGGTAGGCTGGGCTCTGGCGCTGTGACGAGACTTTCCCAATAGGAGCATTGCTCAGCCAAAGCCTCCGATTTGACATAGTCGGCCAGGGCACGCGCCCACTCATCTAGCGAGGTGGTTGCCGGTGGTAGGTCGACTGTCTTTCCTGCATTTAACTGCGCGTAGGCCGTTTGCAGGTCGTCGAGGATCACGCGCCACGAGACGCCGTCCACCACCAGGTGGTGAGCCACTAGCAGCAATCGTCCGCCGCGCTCGCCTCCCAGTGCCATCCAGATAGCACGGAACGGCCGCGCCAAACTCAGACTGCGTTGCGCAGCATCGGCAGCCTGGGGGATGGCCTGCGCCGGATCCGCATGATCGCTTACGTCCACGTGCTCGAAGAGATCGTCGGCTAGCTTGCCATAGGCTTGTTGCCAGCTATCACCAACGCGCTCAAAGCGCAGCCGTAAGGCGCTATGGTGATCTACCACTGCCTCAATGGCACGCCGTAGCAGCGCGGTATCTACACCACTGTCCGCTTCCAGCATCAACGACTGATTCCAGTGGTGTGGCTCGGCAAAGTTCTGCTCGAAGAACCAGCGCTGTACCGGCAGCAGCGCAAAGGAAGCAGTCTTATTGGGCGCAGCCGCTTGTTTAGGAGCGGTAGCAGCCAAGGGCGTGGCCATCGCCGCCACTGCGGCAATGGTCTGCCCTTCCATCAACTGCTTGGGCGTTACCTTGTAGCCACGCTTGCGCGAGCGCGCGACGATCTGCAAGCTGAGGATAGAGTCACCACCCAGCTCGAAGAAGTTGTCGTTGCGCCCCACCTGCTCGCAGCCGATTACGTCGGCCCAGACTGCGGCTAGGGTTTCCTCCGCTGCTCCCTGGGGAGCTTCGAATGCTTTATCACCACCCGCTTGTACTGGATCGGGCAGCGCCTTGCGATCTAACTTGCCATTGGCGGTTAGCGGTAAGGCATCTAGCCGTACTATGGCACTGGGCACCATATAGTCCGGCACGCGTTCGCCAAGCTGCGCGAGTAACGCGGCGTAATCGACGTCGCTCCCGGCTGCCATAACCACGTAGGCGAATAGTTGCGCGCGGCCTTCCTCGTTTTCCCGCGCTACCACTTCGGCCTCTGCGATGCACGGTTGATCGCGCAGCAGGGTAGCGATTTCGCTCGGTTCAACCCGATAGCCGCGAATTTTGACCTGATCATCCACACGGCCAAGGAACTCCAGGCTACCATCGGCCAGTTGGCGCACACGATCACCGCTGCGATAGAGCCGCTCCCCCGCATGGAAGGGGCTGGCAACGAAACGTTCCGCCGTTTGCCCCAGCCGCTGTAGATAGCCTTGCGCCAGCCCTGGGCCGCCCAGGTAGAGCTCACCGGCAACACCCTTCGGCACCGGATTAAGCCAGGGATCGAGCACATAGGCCCGAGCATTGGCCAGCGGTGTGCCTATCGGCAGAGTGCTGGCAGCTCGATCGGCCATGTCGGCTTGCTGGGTGAGAATACCGACAGTGGTTTCCGTGGGGCCGTAGTGATTAAGCACTTGGCAGGTTGGCTTAAGCTCGGCGAGACGCTCCAGTAGCGCCCAGTCGGTAGCTTCGCCACCCAGAATCAAGCGCTCTTGCGGAAGTACATCCGCTGGGCTTGCGGCACTCAGCAGCGCCCGCAGGTGGCTGGGCACAATCTTGAGCACATCCACCTGCTGTTCCCGCATATAAGCCGCAAAGGCATCCGGGTCGAAGGCGCACTCGGGAGAAATGAGGTGCAAGGTGCGGCCGGTGCACAAGGCACCAAACAACACCGTATGCCCCAGATCCGCCGCCACCGTCGACACCATAGCCAGGTTGTGGGCATCCTCTGGTAGCGCCAGCGCCTCCAGAACGCCCTGCACATAATTGGCCAGAGCACCGTGACTCACCGCCACCCCCTTGGGCTTGCCCGTGGAACCAGAGGTATAGATCACATAGGCGGTCTGCTGGGGATGAATGACGGGCAGTTCGTGCTCTACGGCAGCCGGAATATCGTCGATAAACGCCAGCTCCATTACCGGAATGTCATCACTCCAGCCGCAAGGCGTGCTGCTCAGTAGTAAGCGAGCGCCACTGTCAGCCAATTGATAGGCCAAGCGGTCGCTCGGCAGTTGTGGATCAAACGGTACGAAAGCCCCGCCCGCTTTGAGTACGGCGAGAATGCCGAGCACGTACTCGCACGAACGCTCAGCGTGAATGGCAACACGCACCTCGGAACCAACGCCTTTTGCGATTAGTGCCTGTGCCAGATTCTGGGCTTGGGCATCCAGGCTGGCATAGGTATAACGGTACTGCCCGTCGTTTACGGCTAACTCATCAGCATGAGCTGCCACCACTTTCGACAGCAGGGTGGGTATAGCCTGAGTGAGAATCTCGCTTTGGTTTCCTTCCAGCACGGAGATAGGCTCAGGTAGCGGCAGCATCGCAGTGTGAGACCGCGGATCAGCTACGACCTGCTCGGCCAGGAATCGGAATGCCTGGCAGAAACGCTCGATCGTGGTGGCATCGAATAGCTCAGCGGAGTAAGCGAATAGACCTGCTATTCCCTCGGGTTCATCGCAAAAATCGAGACTCAGGTCGAAGTGAGCAATACCCGTGAACACCTGCTCGGCTTGAATGGCTAGGCCAGCCACATGGCGCTCCGCCTGCCACATTTCCTGCTGAGTACACTTCACCTGAAATAGCGGATGTACCCCCGGTTGCCGTTCGAGCTGTAGCGCCTCCACCACTTGATCGAAGGGGACATCCTGATGCAGCTGGGCATCGATCAGGGTAGCGTTCACCTCATCTAACAAACGTTCGAAATTTCCAGTGGGATCAATCTGAGTCCGCAGCACAACGACATTGATAAGATACCCAATTAAGCCCTGAAGCTCGGCTTTATGCCGATTGGCAATGGGAGCCCCCACCTTGATATCTGTCTCACCGCTAAAGCGATACAACGTCTGCTTCAATAGCGCCAAGATCACGGCGTAGAGTGAAACGTTTCTTTCACGGGCTAGGCTACGTAGCTGCTCGCTCAACTCGCAGGTAAGCGTAAAGCGTAGATGGCCTTCGCTCGGTGCGGATATCGCTTGGCGTGGGCGATCCAAAGGCAATGCTAGCGGAGGATGATCCCCGGAAAGGCGTTCACACCAGTGAGCAAGTTGGTTCTGTCGCTCACTACTATGTCTTTCAATACTATGCTGCTGGCGCTGCTGCCAAACCGCATAATCTGCGAACTGTATTGGCAGTTGTGCAAGCTTGGCTTCTAGCTGAATGCACACGCCTTCATAAAGTGCGCATAGATCATCGATGAGCACCTGTACTGACCAGCCATCACCAGCGATGTGGTGCTGAACGATAGCTAACACATGGTGCTCCGCGGACAAGCGGTAGAGGGCGACGGTTAAGGGAGGCGCCTGTTCAAGATCAAAAGGCTGCCGCGCCAGTTGAGTGAGTGCGTCATGCAGTACCTGCTCCTGTTCAACCACGGTATCACCGGGTATATCGTTACAGATCAGCTCAGGACTCCAGTCCTGCGCTAGCCGCTGAACAGGTTCTCCCGCCTCACTCAAGGGGTAGTAAGTACGCAAAATATCATGGCGCTGTACCAAGGCCTCCAGTGCCACATTGAGCGCTGATAGATCCACCCCCCCCTTGAGATGCAGCGCCCCTGCCATATTGTAACCAGCGCTCTGGGGATCGAGTTGCCACGTCAACCATAGGCTTCGCTGCCCTTCTGACAACGGTATATCGCCTTGACGTTGATCATCTTCAAGACGGGGAATGGCCATCCCTCGTTGATCCGATGATGCCGCCAAACGTGCTTCGATAGCGTTAGCCATGGCAGACAAGCGCGGTTGCTCGAACAGCGAGTGCAGAGATAGCTCGACGCCCCAGTAATCACTGATGATGGCGGCTAGCCGCACCGCCGCCAGAGAATTACCACCGCTGGCGAAGAAATGAGCATCGCTGCCTAGCGGCTTACTTTGCGACTGGGTGTCGTCATCCCCCAGCACCTGGTGCCAGAGCTTCGCTAACGCTTGCTCCGTTTCGCTTCCAGCTTCCGCAGTAGAGTGCGATGACTTTCCACCACCAGCATCCTCATCGCTGCCGCCACTGACAAAACGCCCAAAGGCGTGAATGGCGTAGGCATCCAGGCTACCCGCCTCCCAGCCTTGGCGGCAGGTGCTGCGCTGCAATTTACCGCTGGAGGTTTTGGGAAGACCGCCTGGGTTGAGCAGTAGCACTACCGAAAGCGGCTCATGGCAAGTGCTCCCCACTGTCTCGCTTAGCGCTTCGACCAACTTCTCGGCGGGCACTAGCTTCTGTATGCCGCGGGAGACTTCTGCCGCAATGCCAATCCCTTCAGCGCCTTCCGGCGTGGTCACTGCAAAGGCCGCCACGCGCCCTTTGCGCACTGCTTCCACCTCGGCTTCGATAGCGCTCTCGATATCCTGTGGGTAGACGTTATGGCCGCGCAGAATGATCAGGTCTTTAATACGCCCAGCGATATACAGCTGCCCTTCGTGCAGAAAGCCCAGATCGCCGGTGCGCAACCAGCGATCATCGCGGGCGTCGTGGTTCTGTGCATCAGCATCATCGGTGCGCTGCCAACTGACCCCATCGCGGGTAACAAAGGCTTGCGCTGTTGCTTCTGGGTTCTGCCAATACCCGTGCGCCACGCTAGGCCCATTGACCCAGATCTCGCCGACTTCACCACTGGGCAGCGAGTGAAGCCCCTCAGGGTCGACAATATCGATAGCGTGACCGGGTTCCGGTGTACCGCAGCCCACCAGGGTGTTGCCTTCAACCGCTGAAACAGCCTTTCCCTCGGCCAGCGACTGTTGAGAAAAAGCAGTACCCACCACGCCCGTACCGCGCGAATTACAGCTAACCAATAGCGTTGCTTCGGCCAAGCCATAACAGGGTGCTGCGGTATCAGCGGCAAAGCCCGCTGGGCGGAAGCGTTCGATAAAGCCCGTGAGGGTATCGTGGCGTACCGGCTCGGCGCCTGAGAACGCGACCCGCCAGCTAGATAAGTCGAGCGCCTCAAGCTGCTCGTCACGGATACGCTCAAGACACAGTCGATAGGCGAAATCGGGGCCACCACTAATGGTGCCCCGGTGGCGGGAGATCGCTTCCAGCCAGCGTACCGGCCGCTGTAAAAAGAAAGTGGGGCTCATCAATACCGCAGGGATACCGCGATAGATGGGCTGCAGCAGGCCACCGATCAGCCCCATGTCGTGGTAAAGCGGCAGCCAACTGACGAAAACATCGTCGGCACCAATCGAGAAGCCCGTCTCAATAGCACGCTCGTTCGCCATCAGATTGCCATGGCTCACCATCACCCCTTTGGGAGTGGCCGTGGAACCTGAGGTGTACTGTAAAAAGGCGAGATCACCACGCTTTGGGCGATGCTCAATCCAGTGTTCAGCGCGGCTCTCATCTACGGCATCCACGGGGATCAGTTCGGCGCTGCCGAAGCCTTCGCTTGCAGATGCGACCACATCGATAATCGTTGTAGAGGTGAGCACACAGGCCGCCTGGGAGTCGGCGGCAATGGCGAGCAGACGTGCCAGATGTTGCTGCTTGGCCGACTCCGGAGGAAAGACCGGCACGGCAATCACCCCGGCATATAGGCAGGCAAAGAATGCCACCACGTAGTGCTCATCGTTATCCAGCAGGATTAAGGCACGCTCACCAGCCGGGAACCGCTGTTGGAGCTCGCTGGCCAGGGCGCGGGAACGCCGTTCCAGGGTGGCGTAGTCAAGGGTGGTCTCACCTTGTGCGTTCACTACAATCAGCGCCCTGTCACTGGGCCTTTCCCGGGCCAGGCGACTTAAATGCTCAACGAAGCTGTGGTTAACAACGTTATGGGACGGGTGGCTGTTCATCGTCTGGGCGTGCCTTATATTCATATGCGTACCTGCTGGAACTCCTGGCCGTGGCGTGGGATTGAGCCGTTGTATTCAGTCTTTGGAGAGGTTGCCGTGACCTTCCGCCATGGCGACGACGACTTTGCGCGGCCCTTTGAACGGCGTGCGCGCATGGGCGACCAGCATGTTGTCGAGCATTAGCACATCGCCTGCCTGCCAGGGGAACATCACCGTTTCGTCGGCCAGTACGCCGCGGATCTCATCGAAGATGGCATCGTCGATGGGGCTACCATCGGCAAAGAAGACGTTGCGCGGCATGTCTTCGGGGTCTAGCAGCTCTTCCAGCGACTCTCGTACCTCTGGCTGCAGGTTGGAGACATGGAAAAGATGGCCTTGGTTGAACCACACCTGCTCACCGGTGACAGGGTGAGTCTCTATGCTTTGGCACAGTTGGGTGGTACGCAGGTCGCCATCGGGCTTCCACTCACAGCGAATACCCGCGCGCTGGCAGAATGCCTCCACTTCAGCGCGGTCTTCGGTGTTAAACACCTTTTGCCAAGGCATATCGAAATCGCCGTAGTTGCGTACGTAGAGAATGCCGGGGGCAAAGCGCTCGCGGATCTCTGCGGGCATACGGCGGTAAATAGCGCGGCTATCGGCTATCGGCGTCTCTCCACCTTCGGGGGAAGCGGTGACACAGTGGAACCAGATTTTCATCGGCCACTCGCGGGTGTAGGCCTGCTCATTGTGGAGGGGAATATGTTGATGAGCGGGGTACTCGGTCGAGGTATAAATGCCTGACGAAACCGCTGAACGCGGTGTTGAGGCGAACTCATAACTCAGCAGAGGATGACCAAAGGCGGCAGCAAACTGCTGAAAATCGTCCACGGAGGGAACATCGAAACCTCTTAGCAACACCCCACCGACTCTGGCCACCAGCGTCTCAATATCCGCGCGCAACTCGCCAAAGGCTTCCAGCAGTGGCTGCCCTGGGTAGGAGGGAGAAATCATAATGGGCAGCTCCGAATCAGCAGGCCCCTGACGTTTGGATATGGTGTTGGTTTGTTGCGTTGGTGTTGCGCTTTGGCTGTCCATTATTGATCTCCTGAAAATTCGTTGAGTAGCGTTTGCCCTGGGCGTTTGTGTGGGAATAGCCTGAATCGACATAGCCTGAATCGATATAACCCAGGGCAGCGGCATAGCCACTCGGCGCTGGCAGCGGCCATGCTTGCAAAGGTGATGACACGGGAAGCGAGTGCTCAAGGTGATAGGTGCCTGGCGACCCTAAAGAGGAAGTGATCGAGAGCGCCTGCAAATGATCAGCGATGCCCAGGCCCAGGGCTTTGAGCACCGCCTCTTTAACCACCCAGCGCTCCATGAAGGGCAGTGCGATGCCGTCGCGTGCGTGGTCGAGCTGCTCACTCGGCGATAGCACCAGCCCTTGCAGCGGCGCCAGTTCGGCCTCGGGTCGGCAACGCTCAATATCGACCCCCACCGCTCCGCCGGGAGCAATCGCGATCAGGGCGACATGGCCAGAGTGGGAGACATTGAAAGCAGGCCCATCAGCGTTTTCCAACGCTGGTTTGCCGTAAGCGTTCTGAGTGAACACCAACTTTTCTGGCGCTATACCGGTGTGCGCTGATAGCAGTCGCCGCAGGGCCGCTCGAGTCGCCACGGCGCGTACGACATCGGCGTGACGGCGAAGCCGCTGGGCGCGCTGCCACTCGGCTCGACTCAGCAACCGATCATCTTCGTCAGCCACCGGGGCGTTCAGACCGAGCGATAAGCGCCAGACTTCAAGCCCCTCAGGAGCCCCTTCAGCTAACTGCAGGCGCTGCATGGGGCACCTCCTCAAGCCGTCGAGTCAGCGCCCGTTCGATAGTCTCCAGCACTTGTGCTTGCTGCTGGCGAATAAAGAAGTGCCCTCCTTCGAACCAGTCCAACGAGAACGCCCCGCCCGCTTCTCGCTGCCACGCTTCTAAACGCTCTCTTTCGATATCGTCATCGCGCCCTGCGAGTACCTGTAAGGGATAACCAAACGGCGACCCGCCGCGATAGCGGAAACTGCGGCAGAGGCGATAGTCCGCCGCCAACACATCAAGAGTGAGGCGCAGCAGTTCCGGGCTTTCGAACACTTCCTCTGGGGTGCCGCCCTGTTGGCGTAGATCCGCGATTAAGGCCTTATCGTTATCAAGCCCCGCTAAACGCTCTGAGTCGCGCATTGAGGGTGCCGCACTGCCTGAGGCGAATAGCATCCGTGGCTGAGGTCGCCCTACATCGCGCAAGCGAGCTGCCATGCCGTAGGCCAACAACGCCCCCATGCTGTGACCGAACAGGGCAAAGTCGCCGCGCATCCGCGTTGCTTGCTCTTCGCACAGCCGCACGACCTGGGACTCGAAGTCATCGATGAGCGACTCACCCAGGCGCTCACCACGCCCAGGCAGCTCGACGGGATATACCTCGATCCAGGCGGGCAACTGACGCTTCCAGCGCAGATACATGGTGGCGCTAGCCCCGGCACAGGGCAGGCAGAGCAGTCTTAAACGCTTAACCTGCATCCACCTGCTCCGCCTCAGCGTTAGCCTGCTCATCCATCCACTGGCGCAGCGACAGTGGCCGCATATCAGTCCAGGTCTTTTCGACGTAGTCGAGGCAGGTTGGCTTATCGCCGAGTACGCCGGTATCGGTCCAGCCAGCGGGAATCGCTTTCCATTCTGGCCAGAGGGAGTACTGCTCTTCGTGGTTGACTAATACACGGAAGACACCATCTTCACGATCAAAACAGCTTGTCATGGGACTAACCTCATCGTTGCCAAAGGAATGAGAAATAAAACGCAATTACTTCTCATTACTCAATGACGAGTGAGGCGTCAGAAAATTTAATGTTGGGGTAGGAAAATAGAAAAAATAAGGGGAGGGGCCGCTAGGGCGTAGGCATAGAATTACCTTTGCCAGACTAAGAATTGCACCAGTAGGAGGAAGCTTTAGCTCGCGACCATTTAGTTAGCCTGACAACCGAAGGAGGAGAGTAAAAAAAACAGTGACTGATCAGTTGCGCTCATCACCACTTGGAATCATCCCCGTTAGCAGCCATAGCTGTTCGGCTTCACGAAATACACGGCGGTGCTGAGAAGAAGCCGCTAACCACGCATGAAGCGCCTCGCGATCAGCGTCGCTCAACGTCTCTTCATGCTCGCGCATCAGCCAGTCTAGCGCCGTTTGCCAAACGGCATCATCGCCGCTGTCGTTATCCATCGTTACTGTCAAACCTCGCTACTGCTGCCTGCTGAACACCTGTCTCGGGAAGCGTGTAATATTATCAACGCTATTTGCTGACAGTGTAACAAAGCGACAACAAAGAAGGGACGGAACGTGGGCTTACCGATCTGGCAACGTTTAACCTTGTAGCGACTGGCGGCAATGCGTCAATGCATCGCGAATCATAAAATTAACTAACGTGGTGGAAATACCTAACAAGTGAGCCACTTCCCGCTGCGTATGACTTCCCGAACGATAGAGCTCAAAAGCGCGCCGCGTACGCTCAGGCAGCTCGTCCAACGCGTCCACCACCTGTGCCAAGGCCTGGCGGTCAATCGCGATCACCTCTGGAGAGTGTGACGCGTAAGAGGCGGCCTCCCCTTCCTCTTCTTTTGCAAACAAAGTTGACTCAAACGCCGAACGGCGGCAGCGGTCAATGGCGAGGTTGCGCACCACACGTGACACATAGGATATGGGCTGCTTCACCTCAAAAAGCGTGGTTGCTTCCGAAATTTTCAGATAGGCATCCTGCACAACATCATCGGCTTGATCAGCATTGCCCAATACTCTTGCGGCGACACAGCAGAGCCGGGGCCGCTGATTAACGAAGATATCTTCTAACTCAGCGCTCCAGGTCTGGGTATCCACAGCTCGGCCTCCTGCCTTGATTAACACCACGGAATAAATGGCAATAATTATTATTTGCGTTAGAGCCTGACAAGTCAACTGGTGAGAGCTAACTCACTTTTTATAACGATATGCTTGTTGGCAGCACTACTTCATGAGATGTTTCTCGTCTCCTCTCCAGCCCTTGTTACTTCGTTGCCACCAACGCCTTTACCTTAGCTGCGAACAACACTCGGCGCGCTGACGACTCGTGGCTAGGCATTTCAGCCCCTGAGCATGCTAAACTACTGCTGCTCGTATCGCTGTTTCTTGCTCTGGAGACCCACCGTGACGGATGCCCACCGCCGTAAGCTACCCATCGGGATTCAGACGTTCTCGGATATCCGCGAAGGGAACTATTACTACGTCGATAAGACACCGCACATTGAGCGTTTGGTTAACCAGAACAAATACTACTTCCTCTCGCGGCCACGCCGCTTCGGCAAAAGTCTCTTGCTGGACACCCTACGTTGCCTGTTTGAAGGTCGCCAGGCGCTGTTCGAAGGGCTGTATCTCCACGACAGGTGGGATTGGCAGCAGCGCTACCCGGTGATTCGTATTAGCTTTGCCGATGGCGTGATGCAGAGCCGTGAAGGGTTGGATGAACGTATCCGTGAGCAGCTACGCGTCCAGCGTGAGCAACTCGGCATTACCCACCACCATAAAACCGATATACCGGGTGAATTTTCTGCCCTCATTCGTGCCGCCCACCAGCAGAGTGGTCAGCGGGTGGTCATCCTGATTGACGAGTACGACAAGCCGATTCTGGATAACATCCTGGCGCCGGAGCGTGCCCGGGAACTGCGCGAGGGTTTGAAGAACCTTTACAGCGTGCTGAAAGACGCCGACCCGCACCTACACTTCGTGCTGCTTACCGGCGTTTCCAAATTCAGCAAGGTCAGCCTGTTTTCGGGCTTGAACAATCTCCGCGATATTACCCTTTCGCCCGACTATGCAACCTTGTGTGGTTATACCGATGACGATATCGATACCGTATTTGAACCTGAACTTTCTGGGTTAGACCGTCAGGAAATCAAACAGTGGTATAACGGCTATCGCTGGGGTGGTCGTGAGGTTACCTCTGTCTACAATCCCTTCGATGTACTATTGCTGTTCCAAGAGCAAGAATTCGGCCCGTACTGGTTTGAGTCCGCGACGCCAACGTTTTTGGTCGATATTCTCAAACAACGCGGGGTGTTTACCCCTCGATTGGAGACCTTGCAAGCAAAAGCACAGTTGCTCGGCCGCTTTGATGTCGACGATATCACCACCGAAGGACTGCTGTTCCAAACCGGCTACATCACCATTAAAGACGTGCAGGAACCCATGCTGGGTTATCGCCTCTATACGCTGGGCTTTCCGAACAGGGAGGTAGAAAGCAGCCTTAACGATTTATTGCTGCCAGTATTGGGTATTAACACAAGCGATGCGCAAACCTACCAACTGGCGTTATTTGACACTTTTCAGCGCCATGACCTTGCTGCGTTGGAAGCTCACTTAAAGGCGCTCTACGCCGGACTCCCCCATGACTGGTACCGCAACAACCCCATCGCCAAATACGAAGGCCACTATGCCAGTATCTTTTACAGCCACTTTGCGGCCTTGGGGCTGGATGTAACCGTGGAAGACGCCAGCCACCACGGCAAGGTGGATATGAGCGTGGACTTTGGTGGGCATATCTACCTGTTTGAGTTCAAAGTGGTGGAACAACTGCCGGAAGGTAAAGCGCTGGAGCAGATCAAACATAAAGGCTATGCCGATAAGCACCGCGCTTCGGGCAAGCTCATCCACCTGATCGGCGTGGAGTTTTCCAGCGTTGAGCGCCAAATTGTGGCGTTTGAGGTGGAGACCTTGGCTTAGCTACCAATCTATCCGCCACTGTCATCTCCGCGTCATGAATGGCTAGTTACATTGAATGCATACAGTTTTTGCCATTCACTAAGGCACGATGAATGCCCAGGGGAAATACAATGCTCGATAGCAGTAACGACCTACTCGAAACGGTGAAGCAGGCGGCGTACGAGGCGGGTGCGCTGTTACGCGAGGGATATTCGCTAAAGGGCAGAATCGCCTTTGAGCAAAAGGGGGCGTCAGACTTTGTCAGCTACTACGATACGGCCGCCGAGAACATCATTATCGACTGTATCAATAGCACCTTTCCCGATATCGCTTTCCTAGGTGAAGAGAGCGGGCTTACACCCACCGATAGTGACTATACCGTCATCATTGACCCTCTCGATGGCACCAGCAACTTTTTGCATGGGGTACCTCACTTCTCAGTCTCCATCGCGGTTACTAAGGGCGATGAGCTGATCATCGGCGTTGTCTATCAACCGCTGCTTGATGAAATGCTTTGGGCCAGCCTTGGCACCGGCGTCTTCCTCAACGACACGCCGCTCACGACGCCTGAACCGCGCCCACTGAACGAGATGCTGGTAAGCACCTGCCTGCCCTACCACGCTAAAGGTGACTGTACGACGGCCCTAAATCAACTCGCTGCTCTAATGCCCCAGGTGGCCGGTATCCGCAGCCCAGGATCGGCGGCGCTGGAGATCGCCTACACCAGCCTGGGCCGGTTTGATGCTTTTTGGTCTCAAGGCGCTAAGCTCGACTTTTGGGATATCGCCGCCGGCATTGTGATTGCCAGAGAAGCTGGCTACACCGTCACGGATCTCACTGGCGAGCCGAATCCCGCTCAATGGAACAGTTTACTTGCGGCGCACCCCGAGAGGCATGGACAACTGCTAGCGTGTTTAGCGTCTTGCTGATAAACGATCAACGTCATATCTAATCACATCGGTTAGCCAATCAAGCAGAGGCTAACCGCCTGAGACCTACCCCTTGCCTGCTTTCCCCAAGCGGCGTTTGCCATCTATCACGTAAATCTTTTCATTTTTTTGTTAAAAATGAGAACCATTAGCACTAGAATGGAGGCATTATCATCAACCCTATCGCCAGGAGTCATTCATGTTCGAGGTCAAAGGCGCCACCTTTGAAATCAATGGTAAGCAGATTTTAAATCCCATTGACCACAGCTTTCATGAGGGCAAGGTTTATGGCCTGATTGGCCATAACGGCTCGGGCAAGTCGACGCTAATCAAGCTCATGGCCCAGCAGCAGCCGGTAAGCCAGGGGGAGATTCACTTTGATCAGCGCCCGCTGAGTGACTGGGGAAATCGTGAGTTCGCTCGTCAGGTGGCTTACCTGCCCCAGCATTTACCAAGTGCAGAAAGTCTTACCGGACGCGAGCTAGTCGCCTTTGGCCGCTACCCATGGCACGGACTGCTGGGCCGCCACACCCAGAAAGACAAAGATGCCATTGATCGCGCCATTGCCCTGACCCACACAGAGGCCTTTGCCGACCGCTTGGTCGACACGCTCTCTGGTGGTGAACGCCAAAGGGTATGGCTGGCGATGCTACTCGCCCAGGGCAGCCGATTCCTGCTGTTGGATGAGCCGTTAGCGGCGCTGGATATCGCCCACCAAATCGAAGTGCTGGCGCTGATCCGTAAGCTGTGCGATGAGCTAAATCTTGGGGTGATTATTGTACTGCACGATATCAACATGGCCTCGCGCTACTGCGACGAGCTAATGGCGCTGCACAGCGGTCGCTTGTTAGCCCATGGCAGCCCGGATAATTTGATGTGCGGCAGCACCTTAGAGGCTATTTATGGCTTACCGATGCAGGTCATGAAGCACCCCAACGGAGAGCACAATATCGCCGTGGCTCAATAGCGCTATTCTCCGAGGTCAGACACTTTTAAAAGCACTCATTCGCAATCAAAAGCTTCAACTGATACGCATTATCGATTAAGCTGAATGCCATATTTTACCTGTGTGCTGTGTCAAAACCTTGTGTTAAAGCCCTGTGATGGAGCCCGCGATGCCCTCTGCTCTGCGTCAGCCGCAACTGTTCGAGCCTTCGTTAGCGTCCTGCTACACCGGGCCGTTGGCGAACTTTACGCCGCCGTTAATAGGTGGAACGCCACCGCTGGAAGCGTTCAAAACAGCCCGTTGGCGGAATGCCGATTGGCTCAAAGAAGATCTCTCCCGTTTCGCTGAACAGTACCCAGACGGAGACCAGCGGGCAGTGGTATCGATCTGGTCGAAATGGCACTTAAGTGCGCTAACCGTTCCCACACTGACTGCCAACCTGCTGCTTAACCGTGACCTGCCGGTGGGGCTGGACGACATGCAGGTTATCTTTAACGACAAGGGCGCCACCTCGCGGCTGTGGTTGCCCCACGAAGGTACGCCGATAACCACACAAGATCCGTTTGAGCGTTTTGCTACCCTGATTGAGCAGCACTGGGCACCGTTGATTGAGCAATTAGCGGCTATCTCCGGCGCTGCACAGCGGGTGTTCTGGAGCAATGCCGGTGGCTATCTGGACTTTTACGTCAACGCGCTGGGCGAGCACCCGCTTGCCAATAGGCAGGCGTTTGAGGCCGCCAAGGCGTTGCTGGAAGCGCGCAACCTGCCCAACGGCAAGCGCAACCCGCTGTTTCAGCCGGTGCGTTACTTTACGCCCAAGGGTAGTGAGGAAGTTAAGCGGGTGCGCAAGCTTTGCTGCCTGCGCTATTTACTGGATGAGTTTGATACCTGCGGCACCTGCCCGCTAGAGGGCTGCGACCTGGAAGCGCGAAAGCGGGCCAAACAGGTCGCCCGTTAAAACGTGAGCTATTTTTAACACGGTTTAGATATTAATTTGCGCAACAGCATCTTCGCTTGCCCGCGCACGCTGCTCGCCTTTCAGCTCGCTAAGCTGCCCCTTCGACATCTCCAGCAACCGATCAGCGTGGACGAAGTAGCTGTCGTCATGACTGATAGCAAACACGGTTTTACCCATCGCTTTTAAGTGCGGTAACAGCTCGCGGTAGAACAGCCGCCGGAACTGCGGGTCTTGATCCGCCGCCCACTCGTCGAGGAGCAGGATATCGCGTTTTTCGGCAATCGCTAGTAGCAGTGCCAGGCGCTTACGCTGCCCCTGGGAGAGCTGGGTGTTAATAACGCGATCACCCTCCCACTGCAATTTATGCTGCATCTGCAGTCGCTCAAGCCAGGTATCAACGACCTCTGGGTCAGCAGGCAGGCCTTCAGGGCCCATGGTCTGATCAAACTGATGGAAATCGGTAAACACGCTGGCAAAGCGAGCGCGAAACGCTTCCCACTGAGCAGCGGTGACCACCTGTCCATCAATCTTAATAGTGCCGCTTTGGGGGCGGTATAACCCCGAGAGCAGCCTTGCCAGAGTCGACTTACCGCTACCGTTGCCGCCGATCAGAAACACCTGCTCACCACGCTCTAGGGTCATATTAAGAGGCCCCACCTGGAAGCCCTCACCCTGGGCAGTGTCCGGGTAATGATAAGTGACTTCCTCCAGCTCCAGACGCTGCCAATCGGCCAGCGTATCGTCGACGGCAAAGCTTGATTGGTACTCGGCTAGCTCCAGGCTGCTCAATTTATCAAACGCGACCTGGGCGCTGATCAGTGTTGGCCAGGCGCCCACCGCCTGAATCAGCGGCGTACGCAGGAACAGCAGCGTCAACGCAAAGGTGGAAGCCACCGTGGTATTCGCCCACCCCAACCCATTAGAGAGGAAAAACACCACCCCGATGGCGCCCAACATCATAATGTTAGACCAGTTGTTAGCGCTTAAATGGTAGGTATCGGCGCGGATGATGTGATGACGGTAGTCGCGGGCATTGGCGGTATAGCGCTCATCATAAAAGCGCCGGGCACGGTCGCGGTTGAGCGCCAGTTCTTTGCGCCCTTCAATGGCCGCCTGGAAATCTTTATACAGACTGTCTTCGCTTTCACGCACGAGGCGAAAATGGCGATACACCCGCGACACCAACACCCACCCCACGCCCATGGTGAACGCGATCCACAGCACCGTGATCACCACCATTTGCGGCGACAGCCAGGCCAAATAGGCCACCGAGGCAAGCGTAAGCACCACGCCCTGAATCAGCTCCGGCAGACGCACAAAACCAATGGTGATGTTACGCACATCGCTGGACAAACTGGCCAGTAAGGTGGCGTTGCCCAGCTGCTCCAAACGCTCAATATCGGTGTCGAGAATCCGCTTCACCAGCCGCGAGCGTAGGTCAAACACAAAGTGGTGCCCCAGCACGGTCAGCGCTAATTGCGTACTGAGTGTGACCGCCAGGAGCACCACCAGCAGGCCAAGAAATTGCGGCAGCGCCGCCATACTGCCTACTTCGATAAGCCGCTGATTGATAAACGCAATCACCCCGACCCCTAAGCCAGCGCTCAATAGGCTCAAAGCAATGGCGCCTAAAAAGGGCCAGCGGTAGTGATGAAATACTAAGCGCAGCAGTTCCATGGGGCTCCTTGCCTTCCTGTAAAGAGCGCTGAAGTCTAACAGCAGCGCCTCTCACCAAGAAGACGTCATTCATATTGGGTGGCAAACGAGCGGCCTGACAGAGATCTTACAAAGAGTAGTCTGAACCGGAACGCTATTCCTAAGAGCTATTCCTAAGAGCTATTCCTAAGAGCTATTCCTAAGGGCTATTCCGAAGAGCTATGTCAGATGGTTATCCCAGCGGAGTTCCAGACTGGCGACCAGCTGGGGTGTTGCCGAGCCAGGCGTTACTCGGTAGAGCCCGCCCTGGCCGGAGGAGACCAGAAAGCCGCCGTTGCCGTCGCAGCGGGCGCCGGCGGCGTCGGGCAGCGCTAGGCTGGCAACAAGTTTGCCTTGTGCGGCATCCAGCAGCAGTACCCGGTTGCCGCGAGGGGCAGTCACCAGGACATTGCCAGAAACACGGCTAAACGCCACGCTGGCAGTGTAGTGCTTCAGACTGGCGGTGACCTCATCGGCCAGCGCCAGCTCAGAGAAGTGCCCTTGGGCATCCAGACGGCAGATCAGCGGATGGGTCTCCCACTCAGGCCCCTCAAACTGGTAGCCAGCGATCACTGCACCGTCCGCCGCCACATCCAGATGACGGCAGCTGAGCTGGTGGTGCGAAGGTTCGTGACGTGCCAGTATCTCGCCGCTGTGGCGATCCAGCAGCATCAGCGCTGGTGCCATGGTATCAAGATTGAGTTTAACCCGGCCGTAGTCAGGATGGGTTCGGATGCCTCCCAAGCCAATCACCAGTGTGTCACCATCCGGCATCAGCCTAAGCTCATGAGGCCCGATACCACCCAGCGGCATATCGCGCACATGGGCGTAGTCGTTGGCAGCGTCGTAAACGCGCACTAGCCCGGCGCTGTCCCCCAAACGATTGGCGGTGACATACAGATAGCGCCCGCTCAGGTCGAAAACGCCATGCCCGTAGAAGTGGTAGCCCTCCCCGGCCGCAATGGTGTGGGCTAATTGGCGGCTGTCCCCATCGATCACATGCATCCGTGTGCCAGGGCGGCGAGCAAACAATACCGCCTGGCGAGAGTCGGGCCGCAGACAGCCTCCATGGCAGCGCTCGGGTACTTCGATCATAAAGCGGGTCTGACCATCCAATGCCACCCCGGCGATGTAATGCCCTCCGCTGGGGTCGTCTACCGCGCTGAACAGCCAAGCGGCTTCCTCCCGCGCGGGCAGCGCCCAGCTCAGCGGGGTCAGCGCCATGGCGATGCTGCCCAACCCTACTTTGAGTGCTTGGCGTCGCTGCATGGTTCAATCCCCATCGCTGGAGTTAAAGCCTCGTACCAGCCCCAGTTCACCAGCGATCTCGTTACCCAGTAAATGGCGTAGCTGGCTGATGTCGAGGTAGAGCGACTGCAGACCGCGAAACGCTTCTTCGTCTTCAAGGGAAGGCACCAAGCCCGGTGGCAGTTCGCTGGCCTGAACGAGTGTCTTATCCAACTGATCACGAAACGCCTCGGCGAGCGGCAGCGCATCGGACTCGCGCAACAGCGCGGTGAGCCCCGGCAAAAAGCCGGTACGCAGACCCTCCAGGCTGCTCTCTACCAATCGAACCGTTTGTCCACTACGCCACGCTTCCGCCAAGTAGCCGTTGGCGGGCGCGCCTTTAAGGCCCATGGGCTCACCGAGCCGTTTATCTTCGAGTATTTCGAGGGCCTGGATGGCGCTGGCCAGTGTTGTTTCAGTGTAGTCGGCAGTATCAAGATAGTGCTCACCAAAGGCCTGCCAGTCGCGATGCAGCGCGCTTGTGGTATCCGCAAGATGCGTGGTGATGGCCTGCATCAGCGAGCAGGCTCCAGTGTCGCTCAGTGCCTGTTCGTCCATGGCGTCGTCATAAAGCAAGTATTCAAGGGCGGGAAAGCCTTGGATCGCCACGCTGTCACTGGCGATATCTTGGGCATCCGGGGCTTCGGCTGCCTTCAGCCAGCCGCGCACCTTACTGCCCACCAGGTTTTTACGGTCTGGCCAGAATTGCAGTTGCCAGCCTCGGCTATTCTGCTCGACCGGGCCGAACTGAATAAAACGCACCGCCTGCCAAGCTTGATAGGCGCTCAGCCAGTCATTTTCCAGCCGCTGTCTGAGAGCTTCGTCTGGGCTCTGGCAAAAGCGTGCGGCGCTAGCTTCCAGGCGCTCGGAGGCGGCGCTCAGCTCAGCATACTGAAGTTCCACCGCGCCGTGCCACATTTCCCGCGGCACAGGGGTGTCCGTAGCAAAAGAGAGCGGCGTCGCGAGTAGCGCGCAAGCCAGCAAACTCAGGCGGCGAAGAGATGCGATCACGTTAACTCCTTAACAGTAATGACTTACAGGGATTCAAGGAAACGTATAAGTTCCGCTCGCTGGTCAGCGGGCAATGCGCGATAGCCCTGGGTAGCGCTTTCTGCCTCACCACCGTGCCAGAGTATCGCCTCTTCCAGAGTGCGGGCGCGACCATCGTGGAGAAAACCAGCCCGGGGGTTAACCGTTTGCGCCAAGCCGATGCCCCACAGCGGCGGGGTGCGCCATTCTCGGCCATCGGCCTGGAACTCGCTGCGATGATCAGCCAGGGCATCGCCCAGATCGTGGAGCAGTAGGTCGCTATAGGGCCATATTTCCTGATTGGCTAGCGCCGGACGGGCAGTATCCGCAGCGGTGCGATGGCGCGGCGTATGGCAGCTCGCGCAGCCGAGCGCGTTAAATCTCTCAGCGCCCTGTTTCACCGCTGAGTCATCCATATTGCGTCGCATCGGTACCGCCAAGCTGGAGGCGTAGAAGGTCACGAAGTCGGCCACGTCATCGCTGACCTCAGGCGTGCCACCGTTAGGAAAATCATCGCACCCCTGGCTCTCCATGCAGTCGGTTTGTGGCACCAGACTGGAGGTCAGCCCCATATCCCCGGCGAAGGCATGCAGGCCCTGCTGCTCAATGCTGGGCTCTCCGGCTTTCCAGCCGAAACGCCCTAGCACCGTGGTGCCACTGCGCACATCCCACACTTGGTTGTAGCGGCCGGAAATTCCGTCGCCATCGTCGTCTGCAGGGTCTGCGGCAGCGATAAGGTCAGCTTCAGGAATCGCTTCTAGCAGGCCCAGGCCAATCATTGGCGGTGCCAACCGTGGCGAGGTTTGCAGTGACTCCGGCAGCTCTCCGTAAGCGGGCTCGGCAATCGAGTAGAGCGGCTCCTGCAAGGTGACGCTGGTGCCATCGGTGAAACTCACTTCCCGAGGACGATACTCAATCACCAGCTTGGCCTCGGGCTTGGCACCGCTAATCGCCGCGGTTTGGAGCTGCAAACCGTAGTTAGGTACCGGAAGCGCGCCCCGCTGCTCCAGTGTTTCTGGATCCGCTTGGCTTGCGGGTAGCGAGAGGCGCAGAAACAGCGCGATGGGGTTTTCGTCGCCGGTGGGTGGGTGCCCCCGACCATCTTTAAGGTGGCACCCCTGGCAGCTATTGGTATTGAGCAGCGGCCCCAGGCCATCCCGGGCCTCGGTGCTGGCGGGCGCCGCCACCCAAGGGTTGCGAAAGAAGCTGTTACCGACGCTGAAATCCAGCCGCTTGGTCATCGACATATTACCCAACGGCAGCGAATAGGCGTTATGGTCAAACTGCTCCACCGAGCCATTGCCACCACTCATGGGCGTCGTTTGAATGGGATAATCTTGGCTAGGTGGCGCATTTTGTATAGGTGATTCGGCTGCCTGCAAGGGCACGGCCAACAAGAACAGTAAGAAACTGCTGTGGGCTAATGTGCTGGGCACCCACTTGGCTAGGACAATAAACCGGGGTAAGCGGTACATGGTGATACCTTGAGAAGGAAGATACTGACAAAACCAACAGAGCCGCGCGATAGCAACACTATCGGCGGCTCATGGTAGACGCTAGTCCGCTCTAGAACCGGTGACCGGCATCATCAGGCTGTAGGGAGGTCACGCCCAGTTCACCTGCGGCCTGTTCGATAGACCCTGTTTGCGCCACCAGGGAGAGAATCGCCTCGTTGATCAATTCACTGCCCTGCTCGTTACCCGGCGCAATCATCATATCGAATGCCATCGGCGAGCTTTCCGCTTCAGCCGCCTGCTTGATAGCATCAAGCCTCGCCATGGTGGCTTCAAGCTGCGCACCAAGGGTGTCGGCTAGCTCGCTATCTGCTTGAGACAGTAAGTCTTGCAGCGAAGGCCCCTCTACCACACTGCCATCAAGGCGTTGATAGCTGCCGGTGTAGATATTCTGAACACCCTGGCCGTTGTAGTAGTGAGAGTTGTGGGTATTGTCACTGAAGCAGTCGTGTTCATCCTCAAAAGAGTTGGCTTCCAGCGCTACCTTCATGCGCTCACCCGCCAGCTCGCCAAGCGACAGCGAGCCCATGCCAAACAGCATGCGGCGCAGGCCTTCCTGATCGCTCTCCGCCAGCAGCTCCTGGCGATAGTTGCCTTCAGTTTCCGGCGCCCACTGGGCCACCATCCACTCAAGGTCGTCAACGAGCAGGTCGGACACCGCGTCCAGATAGCTGCGGCGGCGATCGCAGTGGCCATGAGTGCAGTCATCGCCGGTTTGGTAATCACTCACCGGTCGTTCGCCGTTGCCTTCCTCAAAGCCATGCAGATCCTGCCCCCAGAGCAGAAACTCGATGGCGTGATAGCCGCTGGCGACGTTAGCCTCCGAGCCGCCAATTTCATTCAGGTCGGCGAGTAATGCTGGGGTAATGTCGCTAACGTCCAGAGTTTCGCCGCCGACAGTGATTTGCTCGTTGGCAATAATATTAGCAGTGGCGCCTTCGTTACCCAGCTCATGCTGGTAGTCGTCGCCTTCGACATAATCGATCATGCCTTCGTCCAGGGGCCAGGCGTTGAGCTGCCCTTCCCAGTCGTCCACCACCGCATTACCGAAACGAAACACTTCGCTCTGCTGATAAGGCACCCGCGCCTGCAGCCAGGCTTGCTTGGCTGCGCTCAGGGTTTCGGCCGTGGGATTGGCGAGCAATTCGTCGATACGCTCGTTCAATGCTTGGGCAGCATTCAGTGCATCGGCGTAATTGGCATGAGCCAGATCGGCGTAGTGTTTAACCACGGCGTCAGCGCTAACGGTGCCGTCAGCAGCAGCAGTGTCGACAGCAACTGGGGCAAAAGGCATCAGCGCGCTAAGCGCAACGATGCCAGCAAGAGGGCGACGGAGCATGATGGCGGGCATTACAGTGTCCTTTAGGCTGTGGCATTACAGAAACTACTCACATAAAGTGCTAGGCGACCCCTGAGGGTTTGGTGCTCTAGCCCTACCTGAAATGTAATTCATTGACCTATGAGATTCAATCCTATTTGAGCTTAAATAAGAGCACTATGCCGTTTCATCACCATTTTTTGCTCTGTGTCACTTTTTGCTGCCTTGGGAAAACCGACATGCTGGATTATAAACTGCTTCATGCCTTGGCAATCGTGGTGGAATGCGACGGTTTTGAGCGCGCAGGCGATGTACTGGGGCTTTCGCAGTCAGCTGTCTCCCAGCGCATTAAGGCACTGGAGGTTCGCCTTGGGCAGCCGGTGCTTATACGCTCTCCCCATTTAGCTCCCACCCCTGCGGGCCAGCGGTTGTTGACCCATTACCAGCAGGTACAGCTTTTAGAGCGCGACCTCCGCGGTTCTCTACCCACGCTGGACGACCAGGCACCGCGCCTGCGGATCGCCATCAATGCGGATAGTTTGGTCACCTGGTGGGCCGAGGCCGTTGCCACTATCTGCCAAGAGGAGGGTCTACTGCTGGATCTAGTGATTGAAGACCAGGATGTCGGGCTCAAGCGCTTGCGCGATGGCGATGTAGCGGCCTGCCTGTGCGCCACACCACAACCAATAGCCGGTGCACGCAGTGTTGCGCTGGGTGAAATGCGCTACCACCCTTTGGCGACACCGGCTTATATCGAACGCTACTTTCCAGAAGGCCCTTGCAAAGAGAGCTTTCAATCCGCGCCAGCCATCGTCTTCGGCCCTCACGATCAGTTGCAGCATCGCTTTCTTGCTCAGTGCGGCTACCACGGCCACTTTCCTTATCACCTCTGCCCATCTTCAGAAGGGTTTGTGCGCTTAGCCACAGCCGGGGTCGGTTACGGCATGATGCCTCAGTTGCAGGTCGGCGAATTAATGACCAGTGGCCAACTAGCCAGTGTTGCTCCCGGTCATTTTTTAGCAGTGCCCTTGTACTGGCATTTTTGGCGCCACAGCGGGCAACTCATTCAACGACTTACGCAACATTTAAGTCGTGCTATGACTTAAGCATGAGAGTTTTCAACGTTTCCTTTCACCAAAGCCAACTACACTCAAAGAGCTTATCGTACGGCACAAGGAAATTTGAGCTGCTTTTGAGCGGGGTGGCATGCAAACCGCATCTGAGCGCTATGCCGACGAATTAGCGGCCCCCGGCGGGTAAGGGAACCCAGGGAACAGCGAACGGGGTAAAAAAAACGAAAAAAGCGATACCCTATGCATGCACAACGTTTAACAGCGGGTGTTTACACCGGCTTATTACTGCTGCTTGCGGTTTGTTTTATGCCCTGGGCGCAGGCAAATACTCTCCTATCCGCATCGCCAAGCCAGGCGAGCTATTCACTTGCCCCTTATAACGAGTTCTGGCACGCCGACGAACAGTCTGTAACGCTTAACGATTTGCTCGCCCAATCGCGTACTTTTACACCCACGCACCAAGCCCAAGATTTAAATTTCGGCTATACCCGTGGTGATGTGTGGCTGCGCACTCAGGTGCGCAATGATTCGTCGGAACCCCAGCGTTGGATGGTGGAGTTTGAATACCCGTTCTTGGATTACGTTACCCTTTATACGCTTCGCCAACAGCTAAGAAGTGTGCAACGAAGCGGCAGCGCGGTTCCCGTTGAACAGCGTGCGCTTGCCCACCGTCAGGCAGTTTTTCCATTGGAGCTGGCCGCCTTTGAAACCGTCACGCTGTACACCCATGTGGCTGCCTCAGGCAGCAAGATGCTGAGCTACAACTTATTAACGCCAGAGAGATTTTATACCCAGAATGATCGCCATAATTTTTGGCTGGCGACTTACTTCGGCATGCTACTGGCGATGGGGTTATATAACTTACTGCTATTTTTTGGCTTAAAAGAGCGCATATTTCTTCACTACTCGCTTTTTGTCGCTGGCTTTGGGCTTGCCATTCTGGCGTTTAACGGAATTGGCACACTCATGTTTTGGAGTTTTCTGGGTGAGAACACGTCTCGCTTGGTGGCGCTCGGTTTCACCTTTGCCTCTACCATGGCCACACTGTTTGCGCAGAGCTTCCTAAACACAGAGACGTATTGCCCACGCTGGCACCAGGTATTAAACACCTTTCGCAGCTACTGTTGGCTCGCCGTCATTGCCTCGCTGCTGCTGCCCATTCCTGTGGCCCTCCACCTAATGGATGTGACGGGGTTTATGGCGGCTTTACTGCTCCTGATATGCGGCAGCTACTGCAGCTTTCGACGCATACCCAGCGCTAGACTCTTCGTGTTTGCGTGGTCGATATTTCTGCTGGGTGCAGGTGTCTTTACACTCCGCAACCTGGGCATACTGCCGGCTAATTTTATTACCCTACACGGCATTCAAATTGGCTCGGCGCTAGAAATGTTACTGCTTTCGTTTGCACTGGCATCACGCTTTAACAAACTTAAACGGCAAAAAGAGCGCGCTCAAGCCGCTATGCTAGCTGCGCTAAAAAAGCAGGAAGCCGTGCTGGAACAAAAAGTCGCTGCCCGAACTAAAGCGCTAGAGCATTTAGCCAACGGCGATATGCTGACCGGTTTATTAAATCGCCATGGCCTGGCGCGCTGCGCCGCAGAAGCTCTGGAGCGTAATCGTCAAAACGGCCATCGCTTGGCGCTCCTGATGCTTGATCTGGATCGTTTCAAACCCATTAACGACTGCTACGGCCATGAGGCAGGTGATTTTGTCTTACAACAAGTTGCCAAACGTATTGCCCATATGGCGCGTACCGGTGACCATTGTGCACGCTTTGGTGGTGATGAGTTTATTATTATCATGGAGAACATCGAACCTCACGATACGCTTGAGAATATACAGGCACGTATCGACGAAGCCATTCGCTCACCCATCAAACTCCCCTGCGGCGAGCGAGTTAGTGTTAGCGTGAGCATTGGGGTAAGCACTTGCCAGGGAACAGAGGGCGCCACTCTTGAGAGTTTACTGCGTGAAGCCGATAGCCATATGTACGCTGTCAAATCACGCCAAGCGGTAGAGTTCTATCGCTACGGCTCGGCGAGTTAGGTATTAACCTTGGTCATTAATCAAACAGGCTCATACGTTTCATAACGTTATCGCGTTTGATTTTCCAATGGAATATGGCACCGGCGACGTGCAGTACCACCAAGCCTAAAATAACCCACCCCAGGCGCCCATGCCACATAAAGAGTTGTTCAGATAGTTGCTCGCGCTCGCCAATCAAACCGGGTAAATGCCAGTGGAAAAACTCCACGGGAAAGCCGCCGCTTGCGGTAGCCGCCCAGCCCAATAAAGGCATAACGATCAACGCCAAGTAGAGCAAATGGTGAACGCTGGTACTCACCACCCTCTCGAAGGCATTTAGAGGCGGTTCATGGTCAGGCACCACAAAGGCCAGGCGGGTAATAATACGTAGCGTCATTAGCAACAGGATCAGCACACCCAGCGTCTTATGGCTGGTATACAGCAAGTTCGTCAACATATTACCGACTAGAGCGAGGGTGCGTTCATAGCCCAAAAAGCCTAACGTTAAACCGCTGGCCAAGGAGAGCAGCACCGCGCCAGCCACCAGCCAGTGCAACACCCGATGCGGGTAGATATAGTGATCCAGTTCGTGCATGCAGTGCTCCTAACAGCCAATTCATTTGCTCTTCATTCTAGTCAGTAACGCTCCCTTACGCTGATTAAAGCACTACACGGCCATCAACGCTAAGCATTACCTAGGCTCTACTTGGTCTCAAAAGCCACTTTATAACGCTTGTTCGGGCACTGCCAGCTGATCGCGTATTAACTCTGCCAAACGGCGCGCAGGCTCCGAAGGTCGGTGCGGCGCCCGGTGCAGCGCCAACTCAATCATCGGCAGCGCAGGCAGCCCACTGCTCTCATCCAGCGGTCTCAGTGCAGGGGTTAGCATGCTGCGAGTCACCACCACGATGGCCAGCCCAGCGGTCACAATTGGCGCCAGCCCCGCCATGGATTGGCTGGTATAGGCCACGCGCCAGCTGCGCCCCGCCGATTGCAGCGCCTGCTCGGCCACTTCACGGAATACGTCAGCCCCCGGTGAGTAGAGCGCCAACGGCAACGGGTCGCTTAGCAGCGGCTGCTGGTTCATACCGACTGCCCACAACAGCGGTTCCCGGCGAATCACATCGCCGCCCGGCGAGTTGCGCTGTCGGGTCACCAGGGCGAGATCCAGCTCTTTAGCTTTAACCTGCTCAACGAGATGCGCGCTAGTGCCGCAGATCACCTTTAACCCCACAGCGGGGTAGAGCTGATGAAAGTAGGCAAACACCGAAGGCAGCAACGAAGCATAATCTTCAGGAATGCCGAGAGTAAGATCGCCTGTCACCTGGCGCGCCTGCATATCGCTCCACGCGTCATCGTTAAGTGCTAATAGCCGTCGGGCGTGGTTAAGCAAGCGTTCACCTTCTGAGGTAAAGCGTATTCGCCGCCCTTCCCGCTCGTGCAGCGTGAGCGAGAGCTGCGCTTCTAACCGCTGGAGCTGCATGCTCACAGTGGACTGGGTATACGCCAACCGTTTAGCAGCTGCGGTCACACTCCCAGTGTCCGCAATCGCCACCAGGGTGCGTAGCAGGGTTAGGTCTAACGTGGGGGCACGCATATATCACCAAGCTTGATGAAAACGATCACAAAAGATCGATATTGTGATGCATTGATGATGAGTATGCTGCTCGGTACATGCTCAAATCAAGGAGAACTCTTATGCATCCCGTTCACTCCCCTGCGTTATTCCCACGTTGGTACAGTGTTGGTGCGGCGCTGGTGGCCGTGATGCTTTGGAGTGCGGCACCGCTGCTGGCTGAGTTTGCCAAAGCGACACCGCCCTTGCAGTTAACTGCCGTTACCCTGTTAGCGGGATCATTGGCGACGCTACCATTAAGCCGCCGCGTAAACGTCGCTGCCAGCGGCGTGGGTTGGCAACTCAGCGTTTGGGTGGGTATCCCACTGCTCATCTTTGGCGCCGTCAGCACCTACTTTATTGGTATGCGGCTAGCCCCCGCCGCCGAAGCGGCGCTAATTACCTACACGTGGCCTGTGCTGTTCGTGCTGCTCAGCCAATGGAGCCGTTTTGGCCGCCTACGCATCGCAGGGGTGGTCGGCGCTCTGATTGCGTTTTCAGGCGCTGCGCTACTGCTGGTTCCTCAAGCCATCAGTGGAGGGCTGGGTGGTGCCACCACGGGCTACGCGCTAGCACTGCTGGCCGCCTGCTGCTGGGCGATCTATTCATGGTTAAGCCAAGCTGCACCAGTGGCCTTAACACCCCTGCTGCCGCGGCTACTGCTGATTGCCTGCGCTATTGCCGTGGCAGCCAGCTTAATACTGGAAGGCACCCTCGCCCTCCCCAGCGGTGAAGCGTTACTCGCGGGCACCGCACTGGGCTTAGGGCCTTACGGAGTAGCCATGGTGGCCTGGGATAAAGCATTGCGCTGGGGGCACGCGAGCCTTGTGGGCAGCTTGGCGTATGGCGTGCCGATTCTAGCCGCCCTACTGCTGGTGCTAGCAGGCATGAGCGTGCTCGACTGGCGCCTACCCGCCGCGACCGTGCTGGTAGTGGTAGGCTGCCTCAAAGCTGGCCGTTAACCTCCTAACGCCTAACTATTTACGCCTCACGCCTCACCATTTACTCATCACCATCGACCAATAAACCAACGCCCCTATCACGATAAGCAACAGGGGCGCTGGGTATTATCGATTAACGCTAACAATTAAAGCTCTGGGGGAATGTCCGTCGGCTCCATGTCGAGGCTTAGTTCAAATAAGCCGCTACCGGTAGCGCTAAACCCGCGTGCGCTTACCGTGTAAGTGCCGGGCAGCAACTGCTCTTGAAGCCGTGAGTCGGTACCGCCCGCGCCGTCGTCATCGCTGGCGACAAAACCCTGACCACTGATCTCAATAAAGGTATCAAAATCGTCAGAGCGCATTTCCAACGTCACTAACGAGCTCTCTTCTACTTCCAACTGATACGTCAGCGGTTCACCGCTATACCAACCGTTAAGCGCTTCACCAGGGGTAAGCGTGCCTTCATTACGCAGATTAACATCTGGCATATCACGCGGTGCCATGGAGAGCGTAAACATGCCACTGCTCTCGCCATAGGCAGTACGTGCCGTTAGCTGATACTCACCGGGAGCAAGAAAATCAGCGATGCTAGCATCCAGATTGCCGGCACTGTCATCATCTTCGCGGTAGTAACCGTTAGGCCCTTCAAGCACCAGGTAGGAATCGATATCGCTGGAGCGCATCTCAATTTGGTACATGCCTGCTTCTTCTACTTCTACTTGGTAACTAAGCCCCTGGCCACTAAACCAGCCGTTGAGAGAGTCATCGGGAGTGAGCGCTCCATCATTACGCAGCTCACCATCACCCGGTAACTCGTGAGGCTCTACTGAAAGCGTATAAACGCCATTGCCATCATCGTAGGCGCTACGTGCCGTCAGCGTATATTCACCGGGTTCAAGGAAATCAGCGATGCGCGCGTCTAAATCACCGGCGCTGTCGTCGTCTTCGCGGGCGTAACCGTTCGGCCCTTCAATCTCCAGGTAAGCGTCGAAGTCGTCAGAGCGCATTTCCAGTTGGTAGAGGCCTGCCTCTTCTATGTTCAAGGTGATTTCACGGGCATCCCCTTGCAGCCAACTATCGATGGGCTCGCCCACTGCCACTGTGTCAGCATCCGTCAGCTCAACGGTTCGGCTGACAACGGTAAACGGGCCATAACTGTGGGCATCGGCACCGCTAACCACCACTACATAGTCGCCGCTCTCTTCTATACGGTGACGAACGATAGGGGCATTATCGAGCAGCTGTAGCTGATCATCATAAAGCGCCACAACACCTTGCAAGGCTCCGTTGAGAGAAATCTCAACAATCTCACCCTCTTCCAGTGCGATGGCGTAGCGCATGAAGCGGCTGCCATCGTTACCGTTCAGCTCGCTGGCCGAGGTTATTTCGCCACGCATGCGCTCATCAAGCGTGAGCTTTTCAAGGCCAACAATAGCCTCGGCAACGGACGGCTGATCAGTTGTCTCAGCAGTTTCGGCAGGCGCTTCATCGGCGGTTTGCCCCGGTAAGGGAATAATTTGAGCAGCGAGAAAACCAACGGCTGCGCCACCGATCGCCACCAATACAAACGTAAACGAAGAAGATCTAGCCATGAGCGGTTCCTTGTTGAGTCGCAATGACAATCATTAATTAGATAAGTGTCAGTGATTATAAGATGCTTACTCAATTAAAGTGAGCGTTTCATGAAGAATGCTGCTTTGCACAAAGTGCTTTCTCTATTCATTTCATACCTGGGTTGATAAGTCACTGAAACCCAAGGCCACATAAGCAGAGATTTAAAAATCTTGAAATTGAACCTATTTGCATCGATCTTCTCAAAGCTTGCTGACTCGTTGCGACAAGGGTAGTATCGAAAAGCCTATTCAGGCACCTCATCAAGAGTGCGGGATTCGCAACAAGCAAAACCGAGGTACTCCCATGGGAGCCGAAAAACGACTGATCCGAACGATTTGTTTGGCAGCGATAGTGGTAAGTAGCGCTGCTAATAGTGCTTTTGCACATGAAACAGAAACGCAGGAAGGCGTCGCCTCCTTTTACAGTGACCGCTTTCAAGGAGCGACCACTGCCAGTGGAGAGCCCTTTGACCAGCAGGCGTTGACCGCCGCCCACCCGAGTTTGCCGTTTGGCACCAAGGTGTTGGTGACACGCCCGGACACGGGGCAAGAGGTAGAAGTACTGATCAATGATCGTGGCCCTTTCATTCAAGGACGCATTATTGATTTATCTAAACGCGCGGCAGCGAAGCTTGGCATGATTCGCCGCGGTACAGCTCCAGTGATGGTAACGCTGTTGGATTAACGGATAACACATCCTTGGTTGTTGTGTGATACCCATTAGCCTAATCAATGCGACAGCACACGAAGCATCGTTATCTTAAAGTAGTCAACAGACAGGGTGACCAGCAATGGTCACCCTGTTTCTTTATGTGGCTACTTTCCGATACATTAACGAACTTGCAAGCAGGCTAATGGTCTCTATGCTGCAAGGAGTTCGATACACGCCAAGTATTTGCAGGAGATACATCCATGCAGTCACAATTTTACACGCTTACCGATTATCCCAAAGGCCTGCCCGATCGCACGCTCTTCAAGCTAGAAACACAAACCCTACCCGACCTAGCCGAAGGCGAAGTGCGTATTCGCAACCGCTGGCTTTCCGTCGACCCTTATATGAGGGGGCGCATGAGCGGCATTCGCACCTATGTGGAGCCGTTTGAACTCGGCAAACCGATGGAAGGCGGCGCCATTGGCGAAGTCATCGAGACCAATGATTCAAGCTTAAAAGTGGGCGACAAAGTGAGCCATATGGGCGGTTGGCGGGATATTGCCCAACTGCCTGCGCAGGGCGTCACGCCGCTACCCGATATCGATGTTCCCGAACAAGCCTATCTGGGCGTACTCGGTATGCCTGGCATGACCGCCTGGACTGGCCTCAACCTGATTGCCGAATGCAAGCCGAGTGACAATGTGTTGGTTAGCGCGGCTAGCGGTGCCGTAGGCTCCCTGGCAGTGCAGTTGGCCAAAGCCAAAGGTTGTCATGTGGTCGGTATTGCCGGGGCTGCGAATAAGCTGGCCTGGCTTGAATCATTGGGCGTTGAACCGGTTAGCTATCGTGACCGTACCGCACAGGAGTTAAGCGACGCCATTAAGCTCGCCAGCCCCAACGGCATTGATGTGTATTTCGAAAACGTCGGCGGTATCTGCCTAGAAGCAGCATTGAACCAGCTAAATGAAGGTGCGCGGATTGCCGTATGCGGCATGATCGACAGCTACAATGCAAAAGAGCCTACCCCCGGCCCGAGCAATCTCTCTCAGTTGGTAGTGCGCAAGGCCAAAATGCAGGGCTTTATTGTGGCTGACCATTGGGCTAGCTACCCCTATTTCCTGAACGAAGTAGCCCCCCAAGTAGCGGAAGGTAAGCTGGTATATAAAGAGACAGTGAAAGAAGGCCTGGAGAACACCCCCGATGCATTCCTGGCCCTGTTTGACGGCGGCAATACCGGTAAAATGCTGGTCAAGCTATAAACCTCACGCCTTCTGGCTAACCCTACCGCGACATCAACTACCCTGGCGGTAGGGCACCCGCCTTAGAAAAAAACATCAAATCGTTAGACCAATAGCGAATTGATTATTAAAATCATCCACCATAGCGGTGTGTTTTAACCCATCGGCGCCGCCGATGGGTTAAAGCGCGTTGCGGGTTCGCCGCTTGGCACTTATTGCTTGAATTTAGGGTTTAAGCGGCATGCATTAACGTATTAAGTACGTTTCATTAGGGGAAATCTCATGGAAGAAAGCACGCGCGCTCACAGTAAATGGCCAGCTATTATAGTTGGCCTGCTACTATTTATTATCGGCTTGGTGCTTGCTTTTGGCGGCAGCAAGCTCGTCAGCGTAGGCGGCAGCGCCTACTACTTAATTGCCGGGCTTAGCATTATTGCTTGCGGCATTCTATTTGCCCTGCGCAAAGGCGCCGCTCTGTGGCTCTACGCGCTGATTCTTTTTGCCACATTAGTGTGGGCTCTGTGGGAGGTTGGTCTCGACTGGTGGCAGTTAGTGCCTCGCGTTGCCATTCTCTGTTTAATAGGTATTCTGCTGCTCCTGCCCTGGTGGCGTAAGCCACTACACTCAAAAGGCGGCAGTCTGGCGCTTGTTGGCAGCATTACTGCCGCTGTTATCGTGGCCATTGCCAGCCAGTTTAACGATCCCGGTACTATCGAAGGGTCGCTAGCCGCTAACAACCAATCAACGACCGATAGCGTAAACCCTGCCCAAATGGCGGGCGATGATTGGCCCGCCTATGGCGGCACCAATGCAGGCACCCACTACTCTTCCCTTGATCAAATTACGCCGGAAAACATCGGCGAGCTTGAAGAGGTATGGCGGATTCAAACCGGTGACAAAGCGGGCCCCAATGCGCCCCCGGAGATCACCAATCAAAATACCCCGCTGAAAGTGAATGACAGCCTGTATATCTGTACCTCTCACAGCCGGGCAATGGCGCTGTCACCCGAGACCGGTGAAACCCTGTGGGCATTTGACCCCGAGATCAGCACCATGGGGGCGGATGACTTTTCTGGCTGGGCACATATGACCTGCCGCGGCCTCGCCTACTATGACGCCGCAAACTATTCTACTGACACTAATGACTCTGCAACCGATAGCACAGAAGTGACGAACAGTGACGCTGCCCCGAACAGTGCAACGGCACTCTCTTTTGATATCTTCGATGACAGCGATATTTTCAGTCTGGATCTCTCCTTCTTGTCACTGCTGTTTGGTGTTGAAGAAGAAAACGGCGCCCCGCAGCAACCCATGCTCAGCGAGACCGACGTCATGTGCCCACGCAGGCTCTACCTGCCCACGGCGGATGCACGCTTGATTGCGCTGAATGCGGATACGGGTGAGCGGTGTGCCAGTTTTGGTAATAACGGAGAAATCGATCTCACCAACAATATTGGCGATTTCTCACCGGGCGGTTACTACTCCACCTCCCCTGCGACGGTAACCGAAAATCTGGTTATTCTGGGCGGCCACGTCACCGACAACAGTTCCATTGACGAGCCCTCAGGCGTTATTCGTGCCTTTGATGTGCATACCGGCGAGCTGGTATGGAACTGGGATAGCGGTAATCCCGACGACACCGACCCGCTACCAGAAGGCGAAACCTACACCCGCGGCTCCCCCAACGTATGGGCACCGATCAGCGTTGATGAAGAGCTAGGCCTGGTTTACCTGCCAATGGGTAACGCCACGCCTGACCAGTATGGCGCTGACCGCACCGAGAACGATGAAACCTACAGCGCGGGTCTAGTGGCACTCAACCTGGAAGATGGTCAGGTTGAGTGGGTTTACCAGTTCGTACACCACGACCTATGGGATATGGACTCACCTGCGCAACCGGTACTGATTGACCTGGCCACTAGTGATGGCACCCAGCCCGCGGTTATTCAGCCGACCAAGCAGGGCAGCCTATATGTATTGAACCGTGAAACCGGTGAACCGATTGTGCCCATTGAAGAGGTTCCTGCACCTCAGGGCGCCGTGGAAGGCGACTGGACCGCCGAGACTCAGCCGCGTTCAGCGCTTAACCTGCTGCCACCGCCGCTCACCGAGCGCGACATGTGGGGCGCTTCACCGTTTGATCAAATGATGTGCCGTATTCAGTTCAACTCTTTGCGCTACGAGGGCCAATACACGCCACCTTCGCTGGAAGGCAGTATTGTTTATCCAGGTAATGTCGGTGTAATGAACTGGGGTGGTGTGGCCGTTGATCCCGAGCGCCAAGCGCTCTTCACTGGCGCTAAATACCTGGCGTTTGTGTCTACGTTAATTCCTCGTGAAGAGGTAGAAGAAGGCCAAGGCTCTGCCAGCGAACAGGGTTTACAAGCCAATGAAGGCGCACCTTATGCCGTTGAGCTTGGCCCGCTGCTTTCAGTGCTCGGCCTGCCCTGCCAAGCGCCCTCCTGGGGCGATGTAGCCGGTATCGATCTGCAAAGTAACGAGGTGGTGTGGAAGCACCGCAATGGCACCACACGCGACAGCATGCCGTTTGATCTACCGATTGGCTTGAACGTCGGCGTTCCTGCACTAGGCGGCCCGCTGACGACGGCTGGCGGGGTGTCGTTCTTAAGCGGCACGCTGGATCAGTACCTGCGCGGCTACGACATCACTACTGGCGAAGAGCTGTTTAAAGCACGCCTGCCAGCAGGTGGCCAAGCCACGCCGATGACCTACACCGGCCAGGATGGCCGTCAGTATGTGGTCGTCACGGCGGGTGGACACGGCACCTTTGGCACCAAGATGGGCGATTACGTGATTGGTTACGCTCTGCCTGAGTAAACGGCTAACTTAGCGTTATCACCCACAAGAACGGGCGGCCTCAGCAATAATGAATGAGCGCCGCCCGTTTTTATTTACTTGCAGTATTTCGACTTAAAAGCGTACTTCTAAACCGCCATACACACTGCGCCCCGGAGCAGGTTCATAGAAGCGACCAAAGGTGCCGTTCAAGCGCACGTTGGCGTAGTGCTCTTCATCTAAGAGATTGCGCACGCCCACATACGCATTTAGCCGTGTATCGCTTCCCAACTGCCAACCATCACCCACCCGCAGGTTCACTAGCCAGTAGCTATCGACTTCTGTCTCATTGGCGTTGTCCGCCACCATATCGCCTACGTACTCGGTTTCCAGCGTGGCAAAGCGCTCATCCAGCCCCTGCCAAGTGAGTTGATTGACCCAGGTTTGCTCGGGTAGGCCAGGAATGCGATTCCCGCCAAAGCTTTCAGTGGGCGTAGCAAATTGATCAAACTCATAGCTCGCCAGCGTAACGGCGCTATTCAACCGCCATTGGTCGGCGAGCTGCCAGCCTAGCGCCAGCTCAATGCCGTCGCGGTCGGTGTCGCCTGCGTTTAGGTAGAAGGTGCGACCGCCGTCATCATACGGCACGAGCTCGTCACGTACGCGCACCGAAAATAGCGTTAAATCGTAGTCCATGGCCAGCGGTGCAACATAGCCACGCGCGCCAACTTCACGGTTCCAGGCTTTTTGCGGCGACACGGACGGGTTGAAACCGCCCCCCAATGGATTGGCAAACTCTGAGAACGTCGGCGTTTCAAACGCCGTACCGGTATTCACATAAACCTGATGTTGGGGGCGATAGCGGTAGCTAAGACCCGCTGAACCGCTCCACTCATTGAAAGTTTGCTCACCGCTTTGGTCGCCATCGCTCAGGTAGCTGTCGTCTACCTTTAACTCAACGCTATCAAAACGCGCGCCAAGCGAGAGCGTTACCTGCTCGGTCAGCGCTAAATCACCCTGGGCAAACACTCCTGCGGAGGTCGCCGTCTGGGTCTCTTCCGCCAACTGCTCGCCGACCACACCTTGGCCATTTACCGCATTACGAAAGCGCTCATCGTCTTGACGCGCCACATCGACACCGGTGATATAGCTCAGCGGCAGGCTGCCCAAGCTGACTTCATGGTGATACTCAGCACTCGCGCCCAGATAATCACGCTGGTAGCCGATACGGCTATCGCCCACGTAGGGTAGCTGCTGCTCAAAATCACGCTGCGCAACAAAGCCTTTTAAATAGAACTCACCAGGGCCGGCGGATAAATCTTCGTACTGTAAGCCAAGAAGCTGCTGATCTACGTTCTGTCCTGCATCCAACGCCAATGAGTTCGGCGCTGCTTGATCACGGCCACTGGCCACTTCACGCGCGTTCAGCGCGCCAGGGTCTTCGGAACGGGGATTTTCAAGCAGGTTGATAATCGCGGTTAACGCCCGATCACTGCCTAACTCTCGGCGCAGTTTGGCATTCAGCAGGTATTTCTCCGTAGAGCTCTGCTCCCGATAACCATCCACATTGAGTGCCGAGAAGCTGACGTGGTGCGACCAATCACCCTGGGCTCCACCGGTTTGTACGACTGCCTTACGGTAGCCATCACTGCCCACCTCGGTGCGCACGCTTGAGCCAGGGTTATCGCGACCATCGGCGGTGGTCACATCAATTACCCCACCCGCTGCGTTGCCGTAAAGTACCGAAGAGGGCCCGCGGATAACTTCGATGCGCTCAGCGCTGTCCAGATCAATGGCATCTAACTGTGCCTGACCATCGGGTAACGTATACGGAATGCCATCCACCATCACGGTAATACCGCGAACGCCAAACGGCGCCCGAGCGCCGAAGCCGCGAATGGAGATTCGCTGGCCTTGGGCAAAGTTATCGCGGTTTTGCAAAAACATGCCAGGCACGCGCACTAACGCCTCATCCAGCCGTGTGCGCTGCTGCCCCTGAGCAATCGCCTCACGGTCGAGCGTTGAAACCGCAGCGGGCGTGGCGTAAAGCTCTCGCGATAGTCGTGGCGCCGTCACTTGAAGTGTGGCCAGCGTGTTGTCAGTTGTCGGGCTCTCTTGCGCCCAGCTTTGGCCTGCGCCAAGACAGCTTAATAAACAAAAAGACGTGGTGGTTACTTTTAATGGCACTTTGATGAACACGGAGTCCCTCCCAAACAGCGTAGAGCGGAAATAAATGGCGGAATTGAACGATTGCCTACTTGGCCAGTCATAGGAAATTAGCCAAGGCATGGATAAATAAGTTGATCGTGCCTACACTTGTACAAGTTACACCAATGAAAGCAAAGGAGGCTTCATGGCGTTTACAGCGACTGATCCAATCAAGATGATTTTTGCCGTAATACTTCCCCCACTCGGCGTATTTTTTGAGGTCGGTTTTAAAGGGCATTTCTGGCTGAATATTATTTTAACGCTATTTGGCTTCGTACCGGGCATTATTCATGCGTTTTATGTGATATTGAAGCACTGATACCCGAGAGCAGTAGATTGCTTTAACTAAACAGGCGTCTCTATTTAGGGGCGCCTGTTTGGGTTCAAATGGGATCGTTATCGATGACTACTATGCGTATGGATATGCGTAAAGTCCGGCCATGGCACCTTAGGCTGGCTCAGGGCATACTCTAAGGAGTCGTGCCCACTCACCATCAAGAGCCTCGCCCCTATGCCATTGGGCCATCAACCGCCTCTGCGCGTCGGATTTATCCTACTCCCGCTATTTACCATGAATGCCTTTGCAGGGTTCATCGATTCATTGCGCTTGGCTGCCGACAAGGGTGGCCGAAGCAGGCAAATCCACTGTAGCTGGCAGATCATGGGGCCCGGCCCAATCACCTCCAGCTGCGGCTTGGAGGCCCACCCACAAACACCATATCGTGAACCGGGTGAATTCACTCATATTGCCGTTTGTGGTGGTAATGACTATCTCAATCCCCACGAAGATCAGGCACTGAGTCAATATCTCAAGGAAGCGCATAGCAAAGGAGTGAAACTTGTCGGTGTATGTACTGGCACGTTTGCCATTGCCCGTGCAGGCCTACTGAGAGGCCAACGGGTATGTGTGCACTGGAACGTAATCAATGATTTTCGCCAACAGTTTCCCAAAATCGATGCCACTCCCGATCGAATATTTCTGGAATCCGCCAGGGTAATCACTTGTGCAGGCTCGTCAGGTGCAACGGATATGGCCCTGCACCTGATTCATCGCACATGTGGCCCCGAGAAGGCCCAGCAGGCGGTTCGTCACATGATCTTAAACGGCATGCGTACGTCCAACTCTCCACAAACACACTTTTTTGAAGCCATCCATGAAATTCGCGATGAGCGAGTCCGGGTAGCCGTACTCACCATGGAGCAATCGCTGAATACCCGTCTAAGTGCTTGTGACCTGGCCAAGCGGATCAATTTAAGCCCCCGACAGCTTGATCGACTCTTTCGTCAAGAACTGGGAATCACACCTATGCGCTACTTCAAAATCATGCGCCTGCGCTATGCAGACTGGCTACTCCACCATACCGACAGCTCAATTGCCGATATTGCCGCTGACTGCGGTTTCTCCGATGCCGCTCATCTCGCCCGAGACTTTCATGCGCATTTCGCTTGTAGCCCAGGCCAGTCACGCAGACAGGAAAAACGTTTGTAGCTCTTCGTTAGCCGCCTGCTGTCATGATTTTCAAACAGTTACTACGTGCGCAATCCGTCCAAAAAATTCAATTTTCTGTCTCTTTTATTCTATAAATCATGGTGGCGCAGACCTACTCTAGAGACACGTGATCGTAAAGGTCCGTGACATGACTCCCGCAAAAACAACCTCCGGAGCGTCACCATGAAAGCACTTTCCTCCGTACGATATATTGCTTCCTTCGCCCTAGGGCTCGGTTTGGCAGGCCAGGTAGCAGCCGCCGAGCTAGAGCTTCGAGCGGCGACCATTGGAAGCCAGCAAGGCATCCAGATGGCGGGGTTGAATGCCCTAGCCGCACACGTGGCAGAAGCGACCAATAACAGTGCCGACATAAAACTTTTTCATTCTGGTTCACTTGGCGATCAAGTCAGCAATATAGAAGCAATAGATACACGCTTGTTAGATATCGCCACTATTGAAACGCCGATTACTACCATTGATGAAGATATGGGTATTCTTTCACTTCCCTATCTATTTCGAGACAGGGAGCATGTGAGCAATGTCCTGAGCGGTGAAATCGGTCAAGAATTAAAAGACAAGCTTCAAAAGCAAGGCTACCGTGTTATCGGTTTTTATGAAGGAGGTTTCCGTCATATTACCAACAATAGTCATGCCATTGAAAAACCTGAGGATCTTGACGGGTTAAGAATCCGTACCCCTGGCAGCCGCCAGCGTGTCGAGATGTTTAATGCCTATGGCGCTAACGCTTCCCCGCTGCCTTATCCAGAACTTTACTCCGCCCTTCAGACCGGTGTCTTCGATGGCCAAGAAAATCCTCTCGTCGAAGTAGAGGCCAGCCGCTTTTACGAAGTACAGGATTACCTTTCACTCTCTGGGCATGTTTACACCGTCGGCTTCCTGCTGATGAACGAGTCACGTTTCCAGGATCTTGATGCCAGCGTTCAGCAAGCTCTACTCGAGGGTGGCGAACAGGCCTTCGAGGCAACGGTTAACTTTGGAGAACAAGCGGATCAGAGCGTCGTGGAGCTTGTAAAAGAGAACGGCATGGAAGTGAACGAGGTAGACACTGACGCCTTCATAGCAGCCTCTCAACCTCTATGGGACTCCTTTACCGAAGGACTGTCACAAGAGGCACGTGACATGGTGCAACGCATCGCCGACCTCCCCTAACGACAGAGCACACTTCCCGGCGGGCACTTCCTGCCCGTCGCTACTCCCGGGAGCACTACCATGCTTGATCGTTTTTTTGAAGCGGTCGCGGCACTGCTGTTGGCTGCCATTACTCTCCTGGCAATAGCGGCAGTGGCTGCGCGCTACATCCTGAATGCCTCGCTATCGTGGAGCGCCGAAGTCTTAGTGGGTCTGCTGGTCTACATTACCTTTTTCTGCGGTTATCTGGCACTCAGGCAAGGCGCTCACCTACGTATTGATGTTATCGCTGCCTTACTTCCCTATCGCGGTCAATGGGTATTGTTCTTTATCAACCAGACACTGATAGGGCTGGTCTGCGTCATCATGATCGTGTGGGGCTTGGAACAAACACTCACCTTTTCCAACCGTACAACGCTGATGCTAGGTGCACCTCAGTGGCTTTTCTACTCCGCCGTGCCTATCTCCGGCGCGGGCATGTTGCTGGAATTGGTTCGCCAGTGTGTCGTTGCCGCCAAGGCAAAGATACCGCCCTATGAAGCCGCTCGAAGAGCCGCTCTGGAGGAGTCAGAGCTATGATTCTACTCGTCATACTACTTGCACTTCTGGCTCTGATTGGGCTGGCCATGCCAATCGCCTTCGCTTTGACACTTGTTTCTATCGGCGTACTCGCTTTTTCCGGTGTCGATATGCTCGTGCTGGTACAGCGCCTATACCGAGGTACCGAGTCCTTTCCGCTATTGGCTGTTCCGCTGTTCATTCTAGCGGGCCAGATAATGAACCACAGCGGTATTTCAGCACGGCTTGTCGATCTGGCTCGTTCCATGGTGGGGGCCATACGGGGTGGGCTGGCGGCGGTCAATATCTTGACCTCCATGTTCTTTGCAGGCATGAGCGGCACCTCCATGTCAGATACGGCCGCCGTGGGCGGTGTGATGATCCCCCAGATGGTCAAACGGGGTTACTCCGCACCCTTTACTGCCGCCGTGACTGCCTCCTCCTCCACTATTGGCATCATCATTCCTCCCAGCGTGCCCATGGTATTATTGAGTGCCTATATGGGACTTTCGACAGGGGCGTTATTTGCTGCCGGTCTAGTCTCAGGGCTCCTCATTGCCATAGGACTCATGCTGATGGCGTGGTGGATATCGGTGAAACGCCAATATCCTATCGAAGCTGCATTTTCGATCAGGCAACTGGGCAGTAGCTTGGTCAGTGCATTCCCGGCCCTGCTAATGCCAGTCATCATCCTCGGCGGTATCCTCGGCGGCATTTTCACACCGACCGAAGCCTCCGCCGTGGCAGTCGCTTATGGCATCTTCGCTGGCATGGTGCTTTATCGTTCGCTTTCACTACGTGCGCTTTATCGTGCCCTGGTTGAGAGTGCCGTGTTGACCGGTGCGGTCATGTTTGTGACGGCAGCGGCACATACACTCGGCTACACCTTCACTTACCAAAGTCTCGGGCAGCTAGTTCTCGGGCCGATCGCAGCTCTGGATATGGGCCCCATCGGCTTTCTACTGATTTTGAGCATCGTCTTGATTATTGCCGGTACCTTCCTCGATGGCATCGCGATGATGTTCATAGTGGTGCCACTGTTCCTGCCCAGTGTTCAATTGCTAGGCATAGACCCTCTCCAGTTCGCCATGGTGGTCATTCTTTGCTGGGGTATTGGCCAGCAGACGCCACCGGTCGGGGCCGCCTTGTTTATTACGAGCGTGATTTCACGTGTCGATATCATCCGCATTACCTACGCCAACCTACCGTTCATTGCCGTGATGTTGGCAGTGCTGCTCGCCGTGATTGTCTGGCCTGCTGGCATGGTCATGAGCGTACCCCGCTGGTTTGGTCTTTAACCCAAGACTAATAACCCAACCGCACAGCCCACAGGAAGAAGCAACCATGAAAAACCAACAGTTCCTTGACGTTATCTATACCCATACGGAAGGCGAGCCAACCTGCATCGTGCATGCTGGCATTCCCTACCCGTATGGCAGCAACATTCTATCCAAACGCGCTTATTTGAAAGAGCATCACGACCATGTCCGCACTAGCCTGATGCGTGAGCCCCGCGGCCACCAGCACATGTTTGGTGTTTTTCTAACCCCACCTTCCGATGAGCATCATGACGCTGGCATGCTATGGATGGATGGCGAACAGTTCGTCGACATGTGTGGTCACGGCACCATAGCCCTTTCCATGGCGATGGTTTCTCACCGCTTGGCGCCACCAGCACAAGAAGACGGCATGACACGCATCCGTTTTGAAACTACCGCTGGCACCGTCGTCTCGGAGGTCAAAGCCGATGCCGACAAAGTGCATTGGACTCGCTTTGAAAATGTGCCCGCCTTCGTGATGGAGCAGGACATTCCTGTTGACGTTCCGGGGCTGGGTACACTAAAGGCTGACCTGGTATTTGGTGGCAACTTCTTCGCTATCATTCGCATTCCATCTGACAAGCAACCCATCTGCCCCGAAAATGGCAGTTATTTTTCGATGGCGGGAGAGACGGTCAAGGCAGAATTGAATAAACGCATGACGATTCGTCACCCCGTACATGCTCACATCAATGGTCTAAATTTCGTTACGTTCTGGCATGAGGGAACGCAGCCAGATTCACTTTACCGCAACGTCCATGTGTTCTCAGGCGGCAAGCTGGATCGCTCGCCTGGTGGCACTGGAACCAGCGCCATGATGGCCATGTTTCACGCACGAAATGAACTGGAAGAGAACAAGGAAATCTACTCGGAAGGCCTGCTGGGAAGCGGCCGTTTCACGGGCAAAATATTGGGTAAAACCGAAATTGGTGGTTATTCTGCCATTCGTCCAAGCGTGCAAGGTACCGCTGAACTGATCGGTTATGCCAAATGGCTGATTGATGAGAGAGACCCCGTGGGTCGCGGCTTTATGATTGGTTAACGCGATCTCCCCCCTAAGTCGTTCTCAGGGGGGAGATAAACGCACTACCCTCTTACTGCCAAGCCCGCGTCTTCGACGGGCTCCTCTTGCAACTCCTCGCCTTCACTACGGGCTATCACGGAGGTGCCGACCAAGTCGCCTGTCACGTTCAGCGCAGTACACCCCATTCCCACCAGTGCATCGATAGCGGTGAGCAACGCGACGGTTTCAATTGGCAGGCCCACCTGAGCAAACACCGTGGCAATCATTATGATACCGGCCCCCGGCACCCCTGCCGTGCCCACCGACACTAGCGTGCCGATCAACACTATTTGCACCATGCTGATGAAATCCAGCGGTGCACCAATCACGTTGGCGGCAAACACCGCCGAGATGGCGATACGAATCGCCGCTCCATCCATATTTAAAGTAGCCCCTAACGGCAGACTAAAACCATAGATGCTTTTGGGAATTCCTAAGCGGTGGGCAGCATTAACCGTTAGCGGTAACGTACCCGAGCTACTCTGGGTAGCAAACGCCGTGGCCATTGGCGTACGGGCTTCGCGAAAAAAGGTGCGCAGCTTCACGCCAAACAGCCGCATGATGCCGCAATAAATCAGCAGCTGGGTTGCCAGGGCGATATAAAGCACAATCACCATATCGCCCAATGAGAGCAGCGTTGCCAACCCCTGCTGACTCACCGTTTCGGCGACAATCGCAAACACGCCGATGGGCACGTAGTGCAATACCCCCGACATCACTTTTAGAGTGACCTCGTTTAGCGCTTCAATCACCCCATAAAGGCGTTCCCCCATGGCATGCTGGCGCTCCGACTGGCGCATTTTTAGCAGCGCGATGCCAAACACCAGCGCCGTAAAAATAATGCCCAACATGTTGAGTTCGGCAAACGCACCAATAATATTATCCGGCACTATATTCAGCAGCGTATCGACAACGCCTGGATTCTCGGGCACCGAGAAACTGGCACTCTCATCCAACGTCATACCGCTGCCGGGACTAAACAACGTGGCAACCGCTAAGCCCACCATGATCGCCAGCGCTGAAGAGGTAAGGTAATAACCAAACACCTTGCCGCCCACGCGGCCAGCTCTTCCCTCCCGGGACTGATTCACCCCCACCATCAGCGTAAACAGTACAATGGGGACAATCAGAAAAGTAAGCAGCCGTAGCAGCAGGTCACCCAGCGGCGCTAGCCAGGCAGCCACTGTCTCACCACCAATAAGCCCAACGACAACGCCCAGAACAAGCGCAACAGTGACGCGTAAAATCAACGATGCCTGAGCATAGGCCTTCCATATACGAGTCATTTGCGTCCCTACAGATTTGAAGAAGTTGGTAGGTCTAATTTGATAAGCGTACATCACACTCTATTAGTGTGGCACAGCGATATCTACCAGGTGAGTAGGCGGCAATAAATCAAGGCTTGCCTTCATGGTACGCACCTCCTCTGCTGGTGGGCGGCCAAAGAAGCGCTTGAATTCACGACTAAACTGGGAGGGGCTTTCATAGCCCACTCGGCTAGCGGCCGCGGCAGCCGTCAACCCATCACGTATCATTAACAGCCGAGCATGGTGCAAGCGGGTGGATTTAATGTACTGGATAGGTGAGGTCTGGGTGACCGCCTTGAAGTGTACGTGAAAGGCTGGCGCACTCATGCCAGCTTCATTCGCCAGGCTTGCTACTTCCAGCGCATCGGCATAGTTAGCATGAATACGGTTGAGCGCCTTAGCAATTTTACCAAATTGCCCATAATGGGAGAGCGCTGTTCGAACACTGCCGCCCTGCTCTCCCGTCAATACCCGATAGCAGATCTCCCTAACAATAAAAGGGGCAAGAATATGCGCATCCGTTGGTGAGGTAAGCGCATTCAATAAACGTAATGTCGCATCTGCCAGCGGCTCTTCCAGCGGGCTTGAAAGCATGCCGCGCGGCGCCTCAAACCCATACTCGCCTGACGCCTCCAACATCGTCACCAATTCGGCGATTACTACCGCATCCAGGCGGATAGCAATACCCAGCATTGGCTCGTCAGGGCTGGCTTCTGTTTCCGAAGTAAACGGCAAGGGTACTGATAGCACCAAATAGCGCTGCGCATCGTAGATATACACCTCATCTCCCAAATAGCCACGCTTTCGGCCTTGGCAGATGATGACGATACTCGGCTCGTAGAGCACAGAGGTGTTTTTAAGCGGGCGGTTAGAACGCATAAAGCGTACGCCGTCCAGTAACGACTGGGTATATCCCTCGTGTGGTGCGAGTTGGTATAAGCATTCGACGATATTGCTGTAAACCACAGAATCGCTCTTCAGTGTCATGTTAACCACCTTGGTCATGCGTGCCGCACCTGAATCAACCCTAAGAGCCAATAACACCATAAGAGCAATATACATGCTGTGTTGCTTGTCTCGCCGCCCACCTTTAACAAACAAATAGGATTAGGCAAGCATGCAATAGGATTGCCTATACAGATGCCTGCCGCAGCAGCTTAATCTTCTCCGGGTACCCACTACCCTGAGGATTATCCAATGACTGCTTTATCAACCTCGTCTTCCAAAGTCGTTTTATTGACCGGTGCCAGCAGCGGCATCGGTGAAGCCACTGCTCGCTGGCTTGCAGGTCAAGGGCACCGTTTGATTATTGGCGCACGCCGAACTGACCGATTGGAAGCATTGACCCAATCACTTCGCGAAGAAGGAGGCGTAGTGGATTTTCAAGCGCTGGATGTCACCGACCTTCAGGACATGCAGTCGTTTGCAGATTTCGCGATCAATACCCACGGCCGCATAGATGTGATCGTCAACAACGCAGGCGTTATGCCGCTATCACCGTTAGCAGCACTTAAGGTAGATGAGTGGAATCGTATGATTGATGTCAACATTCGCGGTGTACTCAATGGTATCGCCGCTGTTCTGCCTACTATGGAGGCCCAGGAAAGTGGCCAGGTGATCAACATCTCCTCCATCGGTGGCCTCACTGTTATGCCCACCGCAGCAGTCTACTGCGCCACTAAATATGCGGTGCGCGCTATTTCCGATGGGCTACGTCAGGAAACCGACAAGATCCGCGTGACCTGTGTCTACCCCGGGGTAGTGGAATCAGAGCTGGCCAATACCATCACCGACTCTGAAACCGCAAAGGCAATCGACCTTTTCCGCCAAATTGCCCTCAAGCCCGAAGCGATCGCCTCCGCCATTGCGCATGCCATCAACCAGCCCGATGACGTGGATACCAGCGATATCGTCGTACGGCCTACGGCGAGTCACTAACTGCGCGTCAGGTGCTGTCCGAGCTTTTGGCCAAACGTAAACATTAGCACGAGCGATATTCATGTAAGAAAACAAGCTTCCCATTTACTGGAAACGTGCCCTGATGGTCGCTGGCATTATCACTATTTTCCAGCGACCACCTCTAATAGAGGCTCTCACTGCGCCCCATAGGCAAGACAATCCAGAAAGGCTTTGACACGCGCTACAATTCATGACAATGTAGCGCCAGTTGGTTAGCAAGCAAGCATGGTTTCAGAAGTGTACGAAAAAGATTTAGAAATGTACGAGATAGACGTGTACAAAATCTTTCGGCAAGACTGTAATTGTATTCCTTGTTTTATCCGCTATTAATCTGGGTGATACCAGGAACTTTACAAAGCGCTTTGCGCGAAAGGATTTTTACTATGTCTACTGGCACAGTTAAGTGGTTCAACGATACTAAAGGCTTCGGTTTTATTGCTCCTTCTGACGGCGGCGATGACCTGTTTGCCCATTTCTCTGAAATTCAAGCAGACGGCTTCAAAACCCTGCAAGAAGGCGCTAACGTTTCCTTTGACGTTACCCAGGGTAAGAAAGGCCTTCAAGCTTCAAACATCAAGCAAATTTCCTAAGCCCTAGCGCTTAAGAATTTGCTCGAACCTTCTAAGGTTCGAATAACAAGGCCCGCTTATGCGGGCCTTGTTGCGTTTGGGCATATTAAAACTGCGCGTTTAGAGCAGACTAAAGGGAAGCTGCGTTTGCACTACCCTTCTATATTCGCATGTACATCACTATTCGCACATCCACCGTCACCACCAGCACCTCAAGTGCCGCTGCGCGATCACGCCCCTCAGGGCTGGTTCGGTAAAGATGCGGCGTCATCGCCAACAGATCGGCAATTTCCTCACTTCCATTTAGTGCAATTGAGTAGCTTACCCTCTCGCTGCCATGGTGAATAAAGCCATCGGGCACTACCGTCTCACTCGCACGTTCAGCTTTTAACGTGGGGTAGATAATCTCCCGCAGCTCCCTCAAGTGATTAGGCCCCGCTTCAACCTGCAGTAGTACGCCACCGGTTTTCAACACACGAGCAAACTCGCTTACCACTGGAAAGCCAAACATACACAGCACGCTATCCAACGTTCCCGTCTGCACCGGCAAGTGTGCATTACTCCCCACGACCCAGCTGCTTAGCGGTGCCTGCTTAGCATCCTGTTTTGCTGCGGCCAATACCGCCCATTTAGAGATATCCAGCCCCATCAGTGAAAGTGGCTGCGCGTTAGTCGCCGCGTCAGCTAATTGGCGAAGGTAATAACCTTCACCGCAGCCCGCATCCAGGCAGCTAAAAGGCAGTCTGTCTGCCTTTTGAACCTCGGCATGGCCCAACACAGCATGACTGACTGCCTCCGCAATGGGTTGATAGTACCCCGCGTTAAGAAAACGCTGGCGAGCAGCTACCATCGCCTTGCTATCACCCGGATCGTGGGAACGCTTTTGCTGCACAGGTAGTAAATTAACGTAGCCCTGCTTAGCAATATCAAAGCTGTGACCATCAGAGCATCGCCAAACACTATCCGACCAACTGAGTGGTTTTCCGTCTAGCGGGCACGCCAGTGCTTGAAAAGGGGTGATGCTCATATCGGTGTCTTCGCAAAGGTAGATGGGTGCATGCGTTTAGCGAGTCACCAGAATGATGCCAACTAAAATAACGCCACCGCCGATTATAAAATTAATACTCAGCGGCTCATTGAGCAGTAGTGTACCAAACAGAATACCGAAAAGCGGCGCCAAGAAAGAAAACACGCCTAACTGCGAAGCGCGGTAGCGGCGCAGCAAGGTAAACCATAACAGCAGCGCAGCAAACGAAATGATCAGCGTCTGAAAACCAAGGCTGGCTAACGCCATTGGGGTAAACTGCGCGCTCATTAGCTGCCCGGATATAGCCGCCACCGGCAGGAGCAACAACGCCGTCACGCTCAGTTGATAGCTCAGAGTGAGCTCTGCTGGCGCCTCAGAAAGCGAAGTCTTGCGGATCACGACGGTCGTGGCCGCCCATGAGAGGCCAGCGAGCAAGCCCAGCGTATCCCCAATAAGAATCTCGGTGCTGTAAGCACCGCTTGGCGCCATGGCAACCACCATTCCCAGAAATGCCAAGCCAACGCCCCACCACTGGCGAATGGAGAGCTGCTCGCCAGGTACCCAAAGATGCAAACCCAGGGCAGCGAAGATGGGCGCAGTATACAGAAAGACCGACATGTGGGACGCCAAGGTATAGGTTAATCCCCAGGCGATAAAAGCGAACTCAGCCGCAAATCCCAGGCCCACCAGCAACCCAGGGCCCCAATGATGCCCCACATCCGCCCAGCGAATACCGCGCCAAGAAGCCAGCCCGCCGACCAGACACACCGCCAAAGCTGAGCGCAGGGCCATCTGCACCACGGGTGAGATATCCTCAGCCACACCCTTGATCGCCACCTGCTGAAAACCCAACACCAGGCAAAATAGCAGCATCAACGATGCTGCCGTTGCGTCCACTGACTTTCGCTGCGATCGACCAACCATGCAGACAGTGTGGTTGGTGGAGGCTATTCTTTGATTACTCATTGCGGGCTCCTATAACATATAGGTGCCCATTGCAGCAGTAGGCGTCATTGCATACAAACGATTACTTATCGGATCTAGGCTTAGGAAAACTCACGCTATGAGAATAGAAAGGCTACCGCTGAATGCACTACGCGCATTTGCCGAGGCCGTGCGCGAAAATAGCTTCAAAGCCGCCGCTTATCGCCTCGGGGTGACGCCTGGCGCCGTTAGCCGACAGGTCAAACAGTTGGAAGGCCACTTAGGCGTGGTGCTGTTTGAGCGTCATGCCAATGGGGTATGCGTTACCGAAGCAGGCCGGGTACTGGCTGAAGATGTGCAGGCAGGCCTTTTGCGCATCGCCAGCGGTGTACAGAACGTCACCGAGCGCTCAGAAGAGGCTTTTCGATTGTTACTGAGTGCACCGCCCTCCTTTCTACAACTCTGGCTACTCCCCCGCTTACCCCGCTTTGAAGCTAATGAACGGCAAATAGAAATCTCTCTGGATGCCGAGGCGCGCTTAACGCCACCGCTGTGGTTGCCCAACAGGGCACGCTTATCATTGCGCTATGGCCAGGGCCCTTGGCCCGGTGTCACCAGCCTACGCCTGTTTGAAGACACGTTATTTCCGGTTTGTTCGCCCTCTCTATTAGCGCAGGCAAACATGCAAACCCCCGACGATTTGCTGGCACAGACACTGCTCACCGTGGATTGGTGTAGCCACGCAGGCCACCCCATTCCAAGCTGGAGCGATTGGTTTAAAAGCGCTGGGGTAGCGCTAACCAAGATGCCCAACCAGCGGCAATACTCGCTTTACAGCTTGGCTCTCGATCAGGCCATTGCCGGGCAAGGCGTGGTACTCGCCAGCTACCCACTGGTGGCTGACCGGCTAGCGAGCGGTGTATTGGTACGCCCTTTTGCGGAGCAGTATCCTCTCGCTTCTCCATTCGCCTACGAACTGATTCTACCTAGTAATGGAGAAGCGCCACCGGCGGTAGCTCGATTCACGGAGTGGCTTGAGCACGAAGCTGCCAGCTTTCGTGATACATCACTATAGCGGTGGCAGTCTCAACCTTTATTTCATCTACCTTCTTACTTAACCCTCACGCTTATAGCCTTGGAACAGCCCATACTGCCACTGCCGTACCGCCAGCACCGAGGTCGTGCCAAACCGCTGATGAATGGGTAGCCCACTCTCTCGTTCGCATAGCGCATGAAACTCTTTCGCCAAGCGTTGCATGGTCTGCTGCCATTCAGCATTTCCCGCAGGGGATAATAGTCCGTTAAGGACAATGAGTTTTTCGCTGTCACTATCAAAACGGGAACGGAAAAACTCGTTAGCGATATGCTGCTGAAAGAAACGCTGGATTGGCCCATCCGCTCGCCAGCGGAAATTAGCAGCGACCCGCCGCCGGATCCGGTTATCGGGAAGTAGCTCTATCAGCGTAAGCCGCTCAAGCTTCAGTAACTGCCGGATACACTCTGCTTCACTTAGCTGGTACTGGTGATGAATTTCGTCGAAGCTATAGCCATTGATGACGCAGACAGCCACCAGAAACAGCTCACGGTCATCCACAATACTCTGCTCTTGGGCATGGGTTAGCTCCTGCAAACGCTGCTCGTCCGCTTGCATGGTCTGCACCAGCTCGGCGAATTCGATATTTAGCTGGTCGCAGATGCACTCTAACCGCGATAGCGTAAAGTGCTTCTCTGCGAACAGGCGCTTCACGGAGGCCTCGCTCAGTGCCAACCACTGAGCAACATCGGCATAGGTTTTACCCTGAGCGCGGAGCTGGCGCTTCAGCGTTTCAATCAGCGAATCGGCTTGGGACATTGAAATCTCATCAGTGAAATGAAAGAACAGACAACATAAAAGTAGCAAATAACGATACCAACCAGCACCCATAACACAACTTTGTGCAAATGAGTTGCAACCAGTAAGCCTCACAGAGAAAGTGCTACGACTTCCAGGGATTAAGAAGGCTAAACAACGATGCATCGACTACTGCACTTGAAGGGCGCTTTGCCCTATTTGATCGCTATTTTTCTCAATGCCTTTGTGGATCTAGGCCACAAGATCGTCATTCAGAACACGATCTTCAAAAGTTACGATGGCGAAGCACAGGTCGTGCTCACTGCACTGGTCAACGGACTTATCCTACTGCCGTTTATTTTACTGTTCAGCCCGGCGGGCCATGTAGCTGACAGCTACCCCAAGGTACGCATTCTGCGTACATCGGCCTGGGCCGCCGTCGTGGTCTCACTGGGCATCACCGCCGCTTACTACCAGGGCTGGTTCTGGTTGGCTTTTTCCATGACGCTGCTGCTGGCGATTCAATCAGCCTTTTACTCGCCGGCCAAATACGGTCTGGTAAAAGGGCTATTCGGCAAGCCGCGCTTGGCGGAAGCCAACGGGCTGATCCAGGCCGTCACGATTGGAGCCATTCTGGCGGGCACCGTGGCGTTTACCGCGCTGTTTGAAACCTGGATTACCCCTGACGATCAAACCCCAGCGCAGCTGTTGCGCCAAATAGCCCCTCTGGGCTGGCTGCTGGTGCTCAATAGCGCCATCCAGATGGTGGCGCTTTACCGCCTTCCGCTTGATAACACCACTCGGTCAGATATACCGCTGACCTGGCAGCGCTACATCAAGGGTGCTGCCTTGAAAGACAACCTGAGGATTATCGCTCGCCAGCCTGTCATCAGGCTCTCCATTATCGGCCTTGCCACCTTTTGGTCAGTGGGCCAAGTACTGCTGGCGGCTTTTCCCGCTTATGCCAAAGATGCCCTGAGTATCGATAACACCTTAGTGCTTCAGGGAATTCTCGCCGCTAGCGGCATCGGAATTGCACTTGGCTCGCTATTCGCCAGCAAACTTTCCCACAACCGTATTGAAACCGGCTTGATCCCCGTAGGCGCTATTGGGGTGGCCGTGGGTTTATGGTGCTTGCCGCTGTTGACCACACCCGTTGGCCAAGCGCTGAACTTTGTGTTCATCGGCATCATGGGTGGGCTGTTCATCGTGCCGCTCAATGCGCTGATTCAGTTTCACGCCGCCGACAACGAGCTAGGCACCGTACTGGCCGCTAATAACTGGATTCAAAACATCGCCATGCTGGGCTTTTTGGTGCTCACGGCGCTGTTCGCGTTGGCGGGAGTGAATAGCCACTACCTGCTGCTACTTATCGCTACCGTGGCCATGGTGGGCGGTGGTTACACCATTGTTAAGCTACCCCAAAGCTTGGTGCGCTTTCTGTTGAGCTTCCTGCTGACACGCCGCTATCGCGTAGACGTCCATGGCTTGCAGAACCTGCCCGCCCAGGGCGGCGTGCTGCTATTGGGCAACCATATCAGTTGGGTGGATTGGGCCATGGTACAGATCGCCAGCCCTCGACCGGTGCGTTTCGTGATGCTCAGATCGGTTTACCAGCGTTGGTACCTGCGCTGGTTCTTCAAAGCCTTGGGCTGTATTCCCATCGAGCGTGGCAGCGGTGCCGAAAAGGCCCTAGCCGGTGTTGCTGAACAGCTCAACGCAGGCGAAGTGGTGTGCCTGTTTCCTGAAGGGGCGATCAGCCGCACTGGTCAACTGGGCGAATTCCGCCGCGGTTACGAGCGTGCCTGTGACATGGCAAATCCAGACGTCAAAATTGTGCCCTTCTACCTGCGAGGCCTGTGGGGCAGCCAGTTCTCCCGATCTTCCAGCAAGCTTAAAGAGCTGCGCAATGCGCCTCTGCACCGCTCGGTAGTGGTCGCCTTTGGCAAGCCGCTGCCCAAGGACACCCCCGCCGATGTGCTCAAACGACGTATTTTTGAGCAGGCTACCCGCTCTTGGCAGCGGGCCATGGGCGAGCTCCCGAGCCTGCCTAACGCCTGGATTCAAAGCGTTAAGCGCCGCCCTAGCGACCTTGCCCTGGCCGATACGCTGGGCCGCCCACTCAGCGCAAGCCAAGCGTTCACTGCCAGCCTGCTGATGGCAAAACGACTTCGCAAGCTCAACCCAGGGCAGAACGTTGGCCTACTGCTACCTACCAGCAGTGCCGGGGCTATCGCCAATATGGCCACGCTGCTAGCGGGTAAAACGGTGGTGAATCTTAATTACACCGCCGACCACGAGGCGCTGACCTCTGCCCTTTCCCAGGCGGAAATCGCTACCGTCTTCACCTCACAGCGCTTTGTGAAGAAGCTCGAGCAGCGCGGGCTCGACGTTAGCCAATTGCTTAGCGAGAAGCAGGTGGTCTTTTTAGAAGACCTGCAGACCACGATTGGCCATGCCGAGCGTTTGAGCACTTGGCTTGCCGTGCGCTTATTACCCACGTGGCTACTGCAGCGCTGCTTCTGCCACGGCCATGATGCCGATGCCACCGCCGCCATCCTTTTCTCTAGCGGCAGCGAAGGCGAGCCCAAAGGCATAATGCTCAGCCACCGCAACCTGATGGCCAATATCAAACAGACCTCTGACGTACTTAACACCCAGAGCAACGACGTGGTAATGGGCTCACTCCCGCTGTTTCACGCCTTTGGCCTTACGGTCACCCAACTGCTGCCGCTAATTGAAGGGCTGCCGCTGGTGTGCCACCCCGACCCCACCGATGCTCCTGGCATTGCGGGCGCGATTGCCAAGCACAAAGCCACTATTATGTTCGGCACCTCCAGCTTTTTAAGGCTGTTTGTACGTAGCTCAAAAGTGCATCCGTTAATGCTGGAAAGCTTGAGAGTGGTGGTTGCCGGGGCGGAAAAACTCGACGACAACGTACGCACCAGCTTTGCGCTGAAATTCCACAAGCCCATTTACGAAGGCTACGGCGCCACCGAAATCGCCCCCGTTGCGTCAGTGAATCTTCCCGATGCCATGGGCGTTCACTATCAGCAAGTGCAGCGTGGCAGCAAGCCAGGCACCGTGGGTATGCCGCTGCCCGGCACCAGCTTCAAAATCGTCGACCCGAAGAGCTTTGAAGAACTGCCCACCGGCGAGGCAGGCATGATATTGATCAGCGGCCCGCAGATCATGCAGGGCTACCTCAATGACGCCAAGCCCACGGCCAAGGCGCTCCACGAGGCCGATGGCCACCGCTGGTACATCACAGGAGATAAAGGCTTTATCGACGAAGACGGCTTTTTAACCTTGATTGACCGCTACGCCCGCTTCGCCAAGATCGGCGGCGAAATGATCAGCCTCAGCGCCGTTGAAGCGGCAGTTAAAGCGGCCTTGGAGAATACAGACACGGCGTTGATGGCGGTTAGCATCCCCGATAGCCGCAAAGGCGAGCGCATTGTGCTGCTGTCAGAAACAGCACTAGACGCCAACACCGTTAAGGCCGCCATGCTCGCCAACGGTACATCCTCAATGATGATCCCCAGCCACTGGTTGACGGTGGAGACCATTCCGCATCTTGGCTCTGGAAAAGCGGATTTTGCAGGGGCGAAACGTTTGGCCCAAGCACTAATAGAGGAAGAACTGAAGCATTAAAAGCTAGTGTTGGAGTGAGATACTGTACAGCAAAGCCCAAACTCAATATGCGCTGTGCAGTATCGAGCTCTTCTTAATAAATCAGTTCTAAAATCAGCAGGCCGCTTAGCTTAGCCATTGCTCAATCAGCAGCATGACTTCATACCTGATATTACATCTTCAGCGCCACTTGACCTCAAGTTAACTTTAGGTTTTAGGCTACCTTAGTCGGAAAAAAACCACTGGAGCTCTTATGCGCTTATTCAGAGTCGTTAGTAAAACTATTTGGGATCAAACTCAGCAACTTGGCTATGTACCCCGCTGCGGAAACGATCATAAGCTCGACTGCGTTCATTTGAATGTTGAAGAAGCTGTTCTTTTTATCGCCAACAAATACTTCGTCTATGCAGAAGCACCGTTGGTGTTAGAGATTGATGATGCGCTATTTAACGACCGTATTGAGTGGTTGCCACCCAGTGATGAGCAGCCCTGGCTGCAACCGAGAGCGCATATCGACAACCTGCCCCAAGCAGCCATCATCACCGCCATACCTCTTAGCTACCGAGATGGGCTTTTTGGATGGAAAAATGAGGAACAGTGACTTACAGGTGTTTTGAAAAGAAATCTAGCAGCAGCCCATAGTGCTTATTCTGCCCTGAGCTACTAGGTATATGATCTTCACCTTCGTAGTAGTGAACTTCTGGGGAGCGGCCATGCTCGCGCAGGCGTTGTTCCAGGCGTTTGGTCATTTCCACCGACCACATTCGGTCTTTGGTGCCATGGGAAAGTAGTAGCGGCCCAGGGTAGCGTTCGATTTCGATCGGCGTGGTCGGTAGCAAGCTTTCGTGACTGTCACGCCATGTCCAGGCGCGTTTGCTGACGTCCCAGGCTTGCCAGCCTGGATCCCCTACATCGCGAAAACTACGTGCATCAAAGGCCCCGCACACAACATCCGGCGGGCTATGCGCAGCGATGGCATCAGGTGCGCCCTTGATCTTATCTCTTGCCATTAGGGAAGCGAGCAATAACGCATGCTCGGCACCGCGTGAAATACCATAAAGCCCTACCCGCTCATCAGCGAACTGGAATTCTCGTAGGGCTTTAAATGCCTCCACGCTGCGATCCAGTGGGTAATCGATAATATGCCCCGCATTCCATGCATTACCGCCGCTTGAGTAGCCATAAGGGAACGCCAAGAAGCCATGGGCGGCGAATAGCATCGCATCACGATGGCTCCACCCCGCCCATGCGCCTTCAGAACCATGCAACAACATGACGGCTGGAAAAGAGTCATGGCCCGGTGGGCCATAAGTAACGCCCCAGCCGGGTAGCAAACGCTGCACAATATTTAACGACATTTAGACAACCACTCATTCACCATAAATTTCTCTGCCATCACCATGCTATTCATTTCGAATTTATGCGATGCCGTGCCCCAGCATCGTATAAAGTTTAACTAGCATAGTAGCTAAAAATGACGCTTCCATCGCATTAGAATATTATGGATCATTAGACTTTAGCCGACACCCAGGATATTACTATGCACCAGCCAATCGCTGTTTTCGACGCTGGCATTGGTAGCTATGCCATTGTTGCCGAGATACATAAGCGCCTTCCCAAACAGGATATTGTTTATTTCGCTGATCGGGCGAGCTTTCCTTATGGGAGCAAAGGGCGTGAAGAGCTACTCGCTGTCATGCATCGCACACTGCGTTTTCTTGAGGGCTATGCACCCTCTGCCATCGTCATCGCATCGAACGCACCGTCTATCATGGTGCTGGATGACGTTCGCCAAAGCACCTTGGTGCGATTGTTCGGCGTCTACCCGCCCATCGAAGAAGCACTCGCTATGTCGGCGAGCGGCAAGATCGGCATCATGGGGGTGCATTCACTCATCGAAAGCTCGCCGCTCAAGCAGTTCATAGCTCGCCATGCACCCCACCCGGAGAATGTCAGCCTGATCAATGCTTCGTCCATGGTGGAGCTTGTCGAGAATGGCTCCTTTCTCTTCGACCCAAAAGCGACGCAGAAAGCGGTCACTGCTTTTATCGACAGCGTCTTCCGGCAGCACCCCGATATCGACACGCTGACACTTTCCAGCACGCATTTACCATGGCTTCGCTCCTTCTTCGAAGCGGCGAGACCCAGTTGCCGATTCCTCGACCCCGCCGAATCGATTGTCGCTGGATTAGGCGATGGCACGCCGGGCACAGGCCAAATTCAAGGTCTGGTGACAGAAAGCGAGGCCTATGATGTTGAGACATTCCGACGTATGTTGCAGCAGTTCGGCGTCGATATACCGCTAGAGGTAGTCTAAGCGCCATAAGGCTTTATCAGGTCAAAACGCGTAGTTTTTCCCTGGGTTCTTTAAACGAGTCGGTAGCGATGCCAAACCGTTCCGAAAGCTCGCAGATTTGGCGCCAGTTCAGCTTGCGGCGCCCACTGAGAACTTCAGACACCACTGATTGAGCGCCAACTTCAGGTAGCTCGCTCTGCGCTATCCCATGCTCTTGCATAAGGTAGCGAAGTACCTCACTTCCAGACACCTCAGGCATCGGGCGATGTGCTTCATCATAGGACTCAATGATATCACCCAAGCGATTCGCCAGGCCGACAAGTGGGTGTGTCTCATCGTCACCGACAAGATCAAGAATTTCATCAAGCGCCTCGACCCGGGCATCGTATTCAGCTTCGGAATGTGGATCGCTAAGAAGAGGGGCAAGATAAACCCAGTGTTCCGTCGCTTGCTCAACGAGTGCGTGCATAGTCACTCCTTTTTCCACTTACCCTTGTCATAACAAGACTACTCTATGGATAAAATACGCAAAAGCGTTATCTTCCGCTGCACAATCCCCCTTTATTCAGATGGTTTCACCTCAACACTATCCATTTCCCCCGAGCTTTTCCCTTGCGACCCGCGGGCGATATCGTTGTGACTGATAACCACAATTTCACGTGGCCACCACTCTGGATGGTTATCGCGGATAAACGCCAACAGCTTCTCGCGCAAATTCATTTCCGCTGTCCAACCCGCCAAAGGGTCTGAGGTCATGAGGTAACAGGTGACGGTTTGCGCCGTTCCTGTTTGTGCCGTTACGTAGCAGAGCAGCTTATGGTGTTCGATAACGCTGTCTTCTTCTTTGGCGACCTCGAGAAATTTCTCTCTTAACAGTCCTATATCGGCGCTTAAGTGAAGCGTCAGCGTCAATGACCGGTACATCTTGGTACTTTTTACCGACAAATTGTCGAATGGCTTAGAAGTAAAATAGGTAACGGGCACAATCAAACGCCGCTCATCCCATGACCTCAACCGGATAAAGGTATAAAAAATACCTTCGACATAGCACCACTCGTCTTCAAAGATCACCAAATCGCCAATGCGAATGGGTTTAGCAAACGATAACTGAAATGAAGCGAGGATATTGCCAAGTACCGTTTGGCCCGCCACGCCCACTAATACGGCCAATACACTGGCAGACGCCAGAATCGATAAGCCAAGGGTTTCGAAGAGCTGAACCTGGCCCAGTATGTAGATGGATACGCCGGTAACGGTGATCAGAATAATGACTCGGCGCAACGCGTAGAGTGACGTCAGTAGTCTGCGCTCGTCTCTGGGCTTGGTATCATCGATTTCCCCCACTATACGCCGCGTTAAACGCAGCATAATGGTATCCACTAAGCGCAACGCAACCGTGCCGACTCCCCAGGCCAAAATACTGATGAGTAAAACTCGGAAGGTCGTCGTGGCAACCGCTGAAAACGACACCACATAATCCAGCACCATCTGGGTAACCAGCGACATCGCAATCAGCGCCCCAGGCATACCGATTTGGCTGGCAAAAATGCTCGACACTCCTGAAGGTAACCATTTCGACATCAAGCTGATCAGACGGTGAACTCCCCACCCTACGAGCCCGATAAATAGCACAAACAAGGGAATCGCGATCCATTCCCAAATTCTCAGGACGCCAAACGAGGTCTGGAAGCGTTCGGGAATATAGCTTTCCAGAGCTGAGGGGCCGTACTGTTCATACAGCGCCGGAATATAAGACACACTGATAGGCATGATTAGCCAGACTGGCTCCTGGTCACCCACGCGGTATCGACCCAAGCGGATATCGTAGGTTTCGCCATCGGCTTTTAAAGAGGAGACCTCAACGTTGCGACGGGTCTCGCCAACGCGGGGGTTTTGGCCTGCGGGATCTTCAATCACCGCGTCTTCGCGACCGGGCAGATCGGAAACGCTCAACCAATCGCCGCGTTGAAAAACCTCTGCCAGTTGCCGGGCGAGTTCACTCCCCTGCTCGCGTTGTTCATCCTCTGAGAACTCGGAAAGGTTGAGCATATGGGCAGCGGCCTCATACTCCTCCTGATCCGTTAGCTTCAGAAAACTCCTGATCGATTCTCGCGGTGTTACTCGGTTTGCCTCTTCGGGAGGTTCACCAAGCCCCGTATTTAACGCATCGATGGTAAACCACCGCTCACTTTCGCTCTCTCCTCCTTGAGTTTGTGCCGCGCATAGGTTGGAAAAGGTCAGTGCCATCACCAACAAAACCCATGCGAGCCACGAGCTGTTTGCTTTCATAAATGCCTTATTCATTGAAGTGGGTCAGTTTGACTACCCACCGACCGGCCCTATCGAGCCAGTCCAGCGTCATTACTGGACTATCCATGTCAGTGGAGGAACAAAGTACAGCCTACCTTACTGAATGAAGCAAGACAGAATGCAATAGTGAAAAGTGGGATGAGAACAGCTCGCCAGATAAAGTAAATTTTACTTAACGCTTTCTCCTAACTTAGTTAATTCTGCATTGTATAAAGCCACCAGCAAGGGCTCGCCCTTGGTATTCACCCTAAACTGACCATAACGCGCTGGCTCATAGCGCTCACCGTACCCCTCCTGAAAGAAAAACGCATCGGTGGCAAAGCGTACCTGACCATTGCGTAGCCGGTAGCGCAGGCGTTGTTCGTCGTCGCGTAAAGAAGTACCTTCATCCAAACGCTGGAAGTGAGCAATACGCTGTTCATCCAAACGCACCACCACATGGCCGTTACGTGTTTTCAGCGAGTCTTCATCACGCTCACTCTGATGAAGCGCGCTTTGAATTTGGTTACCCAGCGCAAAGTTTAGCGCCATATAGTCGCCCTGCATCAATGAGCGCGGGTCGACGGGCGCCAGTTCCAAGTAAACAATTTCACCTTCGGCTAAGTGATGCTCTTTCTGCCAAATTGCCCAGTTCACCGCCACCAACACAACGACGGTGGTTAACACTATGATCCAGCGATTTCGCTTGGCTTTCAGCATCATTTCCCATGTCCTTCCACAGAGGTCGACGGACTATTTTCCGCTACGCTCAACCACTTGAGCAGCGTCCAACGTAGCGCCAGCAGCCCTCCCCCCAACACCAGCAACGTTAGAGCCTTGGTTAACAGTGTTGCGTCCAGCCAGTAGTAATAGCTGCCAATGCCCATCAGCAGAGAAAGCACTCCAAGCCCCAGCACTAGGCGATGCCCGATCGCGAACCCTAACAGTACGACGACCAAACCTTGGCCCACACTCGGTGCATAAAATGAGACCAACAGCAGCGCTAAAGGACTGAGATACAACCCCCAATGGGTTTTGGAATGAGGGATGGTATAGAGCAGCAACGCCAGAGAGAGTGCCACTAACACGGCGTTCAACCAGGGTGCTGACCATGCAAAAGCGTTAGTGCTCTGTGCGTCAAACCAGAAGGCAAAGGAGTGGCCGCTATGCGCTAATCCCTGCATCATCAAGAGGCCTATCAAAAGGCCGTAGCCCCATGCTTGCACATCTTGAATACGGCCAGGACAGCGAAATTCATTCAGCCAGAGCAGCGCCAGTGCCAACAGCACCAATCCACCCGCTGCTGGCGCCATAGCGTTCACTGCCAAAACCATATAGAGCGCCAAGCTGGCGGCAAAGGCTGAAAAGGTGCGATGTACCTGGCTTGGCATTACCAGCGCCAGTGCGCACTGTAAGGCCAGCAGCGACCACCACAAATAAGTGGACACATTCCAGAACTCGACCAGCGCCCACGCTATTAGCAGTTGCCCGGCTAAGCTAACCGCAAGCGCCAAGTGCTCGAGCACATCACCGCGAGCTTTGCAAAACAGCCCATAAGCCGCGCCGATCATCACAAGCCCCAGGCCCAACGACGCGGCGGGGCTCTCCACCATGAACACCACGCCCATGGCGATAAAGCCGAGCAGAAATAGCGCCGCTAACCAGCCTGAAAAGGCCTGCAGCGCACGTACAAACCAAGGCGTTTGCAACTGCGCTGGGGAAGTAGGCTCGTTTAACGGAATACCCGCTTGGCTCAGCCTAACGCTTAAATCATTAACGTTGTTCGTCACTGGGAAATCTCCCGATGTAGCCGCTTTAGCCATACCACGGCCCCAGCGCCCATCGCCAGTACCGCGATGGTGATCAGCAGCAGACTTCCCTCCTGCCAATCGCCTTCCCAGAGCAACAGCCTGGCAAGCAGCAGTGTGGTCACCGTTAACGCCGAGACACAGCCGCCCGCGATCATAAACAGGTCAGGCCGCCAATAGCGATAAACGCCATACAGCACCGCCAGCCAGAGTGAGTAAATCGCCAGCATTGGCGACCATACGAGGCCTGCATCGACTATCAACCTCATCGTTAACAGCGTCATAGGCACCCCGCTACCCACCGCCAGCAAGCGTAGTGCCCACTGCCGTGACCAGTTCCGGCAACGAGCCCCCCATTCCCATGTCGCCAAGGCAAGGGTATTGAGCCCAAACAGCCCCCAAAGCGCGGCATCGCTACTGACCAAAACGCCAAACGGCCCGCCCCAGGTACGAAAATAGAGCCCGACGGCCAAATTAAGTAACCCCAGCCACAACACCCAGAGCAGCTCAAAACGCGCCATCCAGACCCAGGGCAACGTGAGCACCGCCCAAGTAAAAAACAGTTGCCACGGATCGGCACCGGTCTGGTACACCTGCCCGAACAGCGCTAACAGCACCCCCAACAATAATGTGGCCGAGGTTAGCGCCACACGCTGAACCATCGGGCTGTACTTGGGCCAAATGGCGACAACTACCGCCAGCACCATCGCTGCCTGCACCACGCCAAAGCGCAGCCAACGGCCCATCTCAGCCCAGTTATAAGCGATGAAAAACAGCACCGCGAAGGCCAGCGCCAGTCCGCCTAGCCACAGCAGTAAGCGATCAATAAACAGAGCCCAAGCGCGAGGCGAAGGGTGCAGCCCAGAAGCTTGCACTGCGCGCGTCACCTGTTCAGGCGGTATCACGCCCTGCTCAATCAGTGGTATCAGTTCACGGCGGGTAGATGCCATGGGGGCTCCCTTCTAAACGGCGCAGTGGAAACAAAGTAATCTAGGCTAAGCGCCACGATCACTCCAACTTAGTAAAGCGCAACCGAGCAACCTGCGCAGGCGGCTGGAAGGAGTCGGCTCGGGCATTTTCCCAATAGTGCTTGAATACCGTGTGCTCGCACTTTGCATTGAGCAGTTCATTGGGTTTTAAGAAGGTGAATATCTGATCGTAGGACTGAATCTCGTTTTCCGAGACACGCCGGATAATGTGCTCGGGCCCCAGCTCACTAGGGTGGCTAAGCCCTGCGGCACCTAGCATTTCCGCCAGCGCTTTTAAGGTATTGCGGTGGAAGTGGTAGACCCGCGCTGTTTTATCGACAATGTCCAAATGGCGGCTGCGGTTAGGGTCTTGAGTAGCCACGCCGCTGGGGCATTTGTCGGAATGGCAGTTAAGCGCCTGAATACACCCTAATGAAAACATAAAGCCCCTGGCCGAATTGCACCAATCAGCCCCTAGTGCCATGGTTCGGGCAATGTGAAAACCGGACATAATCTTACCCGCCGCGCCGATACGAATCTCCTCGCGCAGCCCGGCCCCCACCAGGGTATTGTGAACCAGCGTAACGGCTTCTGTTAAAGGCACACCTATACGATTGATAAACTCCAGCGGTGCCGCACCGGTTCCTCCTTCGCCACCGTCCACCACTATAAAATCAGGACGCTCGCCGGTTTCTAGCATTGCCTTAACGATCGCAAACCACTCCCAGGGATGGCCAATCGCCAGCTTGAAGCCGATCGGTTTACCCCCAGAAAGCGAACGCAGGCGGGCAATGAATGCCATCAGTTCCAGCGGCGTCGAGAAAGCTGAATGGGCAGCGGGTGAAATCACGTCCTGGCCCATGGGGACTTCTCGCGCTTCGGCAATTTCGGCAGTTACCTTAGCCGCTGGCAATATACCGCCATGGCCCGGTTTGGCGCCCTGGGAAAGTTTGATTTCGATCATTTTCACCTGATCGGCACTGGCGTTAGCTGCAAAGCGCTCCGCATTAAACGAGCCATCGTCGTTGCGGCAGCCAAAGTAACCAGAGCCTATTTCCCAGACGAGATCACCTCCATGCTTGCGGTGATAGCCGGAAATAGAGCCTTCACCAGTATCGTGATAGAAACCACCTTTACCAGCGCCCGCATTCAGCGCCTCGATAGCGTTGCCCGAAAGCGAACCGAAACTCATGGCCGAAATATTGAAAACACTCGCCAGGTAGGGTTGGCTGCAGCGGCTACCGCCCACCCGAATCCTGAAGTCACTGTTTTCGATAGCCCGGGGAAGTAGCGAGTGGTTGATCCACTCATGCCCCGGCTGATACATATCCAGCAGAGAGCCAAAAGGCTTTTTATCACTCTCATTTTTAGAACGCTGATAGACCACAGCGCGCTGCTCGCGGGAAAATGGTCGTTCGTCAAGATCGGACTGGATAAAATACTGACGTATTTCCGGCCCAATAGACTCTAGAACATAGCGAAAATGGGCCAGAACAGGATAGTTACGGCTCACCGTTCGCCGCGTTTGGCGTAGATCATAAAGCCCCAGCCCAGCGAGCATGCCAAAAATCGCCACGCCCCAAAGCCATGCTAAAGAAAACACCACCCCCACCAGCGAAACCAACAGCAGAATCAGGCAGGCGACAAAGACGGCATTACGCAGAGGAATACGGGTCAATCCCCGGGCTTCGATCATCTGAACACGAACTCCTTATCAACAGTTCACCACAGGGGCGACCAGCTACCCCGACAGGCTCAATTTAAATCGTAAGGGTTTTGTGTAAGTTTTGGCGAACTTACTACACCCATTAATATCGAATGCTGCACTCACCTCGTATGCTACCCACAAAGGCCTTAGTGGAGACACCCAATGCTAATAAAGATTGCCAAACCGAGTGATTTACACGAATCCGATGTCACGCCGGAATCTATCTACCTCTCCCGGCGGCGTTTTATGGGCGGTATCGCAGGCCTAGGTGCAGGGCTCGCCCTATCCGGCCACGTCCGCGCTAACGACAACTACTCCGATGTACCCGAAGGCGATTCACCAGCGTGGTTAAAGGAGAAAATCAGCGAAACCCAGTGGCGAGCCGTCACCCCTAGCGATCCTGACAAAGATAAAATTGCCCCCTTTGATGACGCCAGTGGCTACAACAACTTTTTCGAATTCGGCACCGACAAGGGCGACCCTGCCCGCCATGCGGGCAGCCTGGAAACCCAGCCCTGGAGCGTGGTGGTCGATGGCGAGGTCAATAACGGCGGGCGCTTTGCCCTGGAGGACTTCGCCAAGCCCTCGCAGTTTGAAGAGCGCATTTACCGCCTGCGCTGCGTTGAGGCATGGTCGATGGTCATTCCCTGGCTGGGTATTCCGCTGGCCGATATCATCAAACGCGCCGACCCCACCAGCAAAGCCAAATACGTACGTTTTGAAACTCTGGTGGATCCAGAGCAAATGCGCGGGCAGCGCTCCTCGTTTTCGATCATTGATTGGCCCTACGTGGAAGGCCTACGCCTGGACGAAGCCATGCACCCGCTGACGATACTGGCCATGGGTATGTACGGCCGGGAATTGCCCAATCAAAACGGCGCCCCTCTGCGGCTGGTCGTGCCGTGGAAATACGGCTTCAAGAGCATCAAGTCGATTGTGCGGATATCGCTGACGGAAGAACAGCCGGTGAATTCCTGGCAGAAGATCGCCGCCGACGAGTACGGCTTTTACGCCAACGTGAATCCCAACGTCGACCACCCCCGCTGGAGCCAGGCCACCGAGCGCCGGCTGCCCAACAGCCTGTTCAACCCCAACACCATTGATACCCTGATGTTTAACGGTTACGCCGATGAAGTCGCCGAGCTCTATGCGGGTATGGATTTAAAGGAAAATTATTAATGGCCAGCCCACGTATATGGTTAGCATGGCGCGTGGGCGTGTTTCTGGCCGCGCTAGCACCGCTGCTGTTTTGGAGCTGGCAGGTGGCAAATAACGCCGCAGGCCCCGAACCGGGGCGCTACCTGCTGCTGAATATCGGCATCGGCGGGCTGTGGATGCTGCTGCTCACGCTCAGCCTTACCCCACTTACCAAGCTCACCCGTTGGAAAGGCTTTGCACTGATTCGGCGCCAACTGGGCCTATGGACACTCGCCTACGCCACCCTGCATATGCTCAGCTACGCGCTGTTTATTCTGGGGCTTAACTGGGCACTGCTTGGCAGCGAGATCATCAAACGCCCCTACATCATCGTCGGCATGATCGCGCTGATCGGCCTTGCTGTGCTGGGTGCCACGTCCAACCGCTGGGCAATGAAGCGCCTGGGCAAACGCTGGAAACCGCTGCACAAATTTTCCTACGCCATTTTAGGGCTGGTACTGCTGCACTTCTTCTGGGTGGTGCGCGCGGATATGCAGGAGTGGGCCATGTATGCCGCCATTGCGGCGCTCATCATGTCCACTCGCCTGTCCCCAGTTGCCCGTACTCTGCCTAAACTACGCCATCGATTGAGTCGTACTTAGGGCTTGTAAGAGATATCAACCGACGAAACCTAGCCAAGTACGCAGCGCAGATGCTTACGATAAGCCGCTTTATCGCGATCGACATCCGGCATCTTCATTACATCGTTGGCGATAAAGGTCGGCAGCGCTTCTAAGCCGATAAATTCCTGAGACTTATGGAATGGGAAGTAGACACCATCCACACCGCGCCCTTCGAAGAAGTTGTCAGGCTCATCGAACGCTTCCAAAGGCGCGTTCCAGGTCAGCGATAGCATATAGCGACGGCCCTGCAGCAGGCCACCACTGCCGTACTGCTTGGTCGGATCTTGGCGGCTGCGGCCATCGCTGGCGTAGAGCGAACCGTGGCCTTCTGTGAATACCTCATCGATGTAGCGCTTAACGATCCAGGGCGTTCCCATCCACCAACCCGGCATCTGATACACAATGGTGTCCGCCCATAGGTAGTTCTGCACTTCGGTCTCAAGATTGTAGCCTTGATCAACCACCGTCTCGCGCACCTCATACCCCATTTCCTGCAACGTACTCACTGCCACGCCGTGCAGGGTATTATTGAGCTTACCGCCAGAGTGGGCAAACGCCTTGCCCCCGTTAATCAGTAGAATCTTCATCTAACGCTTTCTCCCAAAGAGTTTCATCATCAAAGCTAACCGAGTAGATTTGACGTTAATGGCGCGTATTGTGGGAGTAACAGCGCGGAAAAAGAAGCGACGTACCAGCAAGACTCTTTTGATTTTAAATCAACAATGTTAAACACTCACTAAGGCAAACGGCAGCGCTATGAAAAGCAATTTATGAAAAGCACCCTTGAAGAACAGAAAGCATTTGTGACAGTCGTGGATAGCGGTTCTATCACAGGCGCCGCTGAGCGGCTTGGCATGACCGTTTCCGGGGTTAGCCGTACGCTTAACCGTCTGGAGCAAAAACTTGGCGCCACGCTATTACGTCGCACAACGCGCCGCTTGGAACTTACCGAAGAGGGAGAAACGTTTCTAAACCACTGCCGCCATATTCTGGCTGCCGTTGAAGAAGCCGAAGAGGCAATGCTGGATCGCCACAACCAGCCCCAAGGCAGGCTACGAGTTAACGCCGCCCCCAGTTTTATGCAGTTCGTGATTGTGCCGGTGATTGGCGAGTTCCGCGCCCGCTACCCTGGTATTACGCTGGAGCTGGATACTCATGATCGCTTTGTCGACCTGTTGGAACAGCGGGTTGATTTGGCCATCCGCATTGGCAAGCTTGAAGATTCGTCGCTGCACGCCCGCCTCCTTGGCTACAGCCCGCTGCGCCTTCTGGCCAGCCCCGTCTACCTTAAACGCCAAGGCGCGCCGCAAAGCATCGACGACCTTCAAGATCACAGCTTGCTAGGCTTCAGCCAGCTTGATCATCTCAACCGCTGGCCACTGTTCCGCGCCGATGGTCAACCCCTGCACATCACCCCAACGCTGGCGGCTTCCAGCGGCAGTACACTAATCGAGTTAGCCGTTGCGGGAGAAGGCATCGCTTGCTTAGCCGACTTTATGACCATCACTCCCCGTCAAAACGGCACACTGGTGGATGTACTACCCGACTGCACAGAAATGCAGACCCAAGCTGTGAACGCCGTGTACTACCGCCAAACCACGCTTTCACAACGCACCCGGCTGTTTATGGAGTTTTTAGCTGAACAACTGCCAGGGAAGTATTTGATCGCTTAAAACACTCGGTCAGCCGCCCCGAGTGCCCAGAAGCTGTTTGAGAACACGCGACTCCAGCACAAAGGGAATAGACATATGATCTTCGCCCTCTACTTTGTGAAAACTGCTACGCAAACCATATGCCGACAGGTCTTCAAGCCGCTGATAAAGCTGACTAGCATCCTGCTGGTTCTGGAGTGAGTCGTTGTCGGCCACGACCAATGAAAGGCTGTGATGGATGGCATTAACCTCCCCTGCCTCCACCTGCTGACTGAAGTCCCTTTCATGTTTCAACAGGTAGCTATTGTTCCACCAGAGACTGGGGCTGGCCGCGACAATGTGGTTAAACAGCTCCGGCCGAGTAAATAAGGCATAAATCGCAAACATACCGCCGAAAGAGTGGCCATAAAGACTCTGGTGATTAGCATCTACAGGAAAGCGCTCGGCAATAGCAGGCATCAAGCTCTGCTCGATAAAATCCAACAGCTCATCCTGTCCGCCCTGAGGTGGCGTGTTGTGCTCCTCGGCCACCGGCGGTGATAAGTCGTAAGAGCGGCGCAAGAAGTTATGCGGCGCTTCGCCCGGATAAGCGATGCCCACAATAATGGCCTGGCGGAACGGCTCCTGTGCCCGTTTGGCCTCATGCAACGAAGCGAAATAAGCGTTGCCATCCAACACATAGATCACCGGGTAACCGCCGCTGTAGGGTACCTCGCCTTCCGGTTTGCTGATCAGGATACGATAGACGGCACCTTGCTGGTTTTGCATCGTCCATTCCAGCGTCTGATCAAGGGTCACTTGACGCTCAGCCGCCACGTCTGGCTCATCTGCGTATGCTGCCCCTGAACCGGCCATTAAAACCAACCCAGCAAACACTAAACTACTCACAAAAAGTTTCATGACTCGTTGCCCCCGCGACGCTGCCACTTCATCACCACTGGTAAGCGATGCTACCAATCAGACTGCGACCGGCACCGCGATAGCAATAGATGCCCTCACAGGAGATATGCTCTTCATCCGTTACGTTAGTGGCGTTGAGGCTGGCACGAACCCCCTGTAAAGAGCCCGCGAAATCATAGTGAGCCGCCATATCAAACAGGCTGTATGCAGCGTTTTTATTGCTGTTGGCATTATCAATGTACTCACTACCGATATAGCGCACCCCACCGGAAAGACGCAGCCGTTCCAACGCAGGAACGCGATAATCCAACCACAGGGACGCCAGGTGACGCGGGGTATTCGCCAGGTCACTGCCCTCGTTGCCATCATTATCTGCGGTGATTTCGCTGCGGTTGTAGTTGTAGCTTGCGGTCATGCGCAGGTCGTCGGTGACATTCCCAACGGCCTCAAGCTCCAGCCCACGGGTACGCACTTCTCCGGTTTGTACTTGAAATAGCGGGTTCTCGAGATCAGTGGTTTTACGATTGGCCTCATCGATCTGGTAGATCGCCGCAGTCAGCATCGCGTCACTGCCCGCTGGCTGATATTTCAGCCCCAGCTCAAACTGCTCACCTTCAGTAGGATCGAAGTCATTGCCGCTCACATCGGTACCGCTCTCAGGCAGGAACGATTGCGCATAGCTGAAGTACGGCGACAGCCCCGAATCAAATGCGTAGAGTGCGCCAAAGCGCCAAGTGTTTTTCTCATCCCGGCTTTCGCTGGCAGTACCGGTGAGGTGGTTGCGAGTCTCGTCACGCGCCCAGTCGCGGCGGATTCCTGCGGTCAAACGCCAGTTATCGAGCTTGACCTGATCCTGTAAATAAAGACCTCTACGGTGGGCTTTCCCACTGTCGTTTGTCCACACGTTACTCGGCTGGGCTACAGGCTGACTGTAATCCGGGTTGTCGATATCGATCGACGGCGCGCTGCCGCCCGCATAAATGACATCGTTCTCGAGATAGGCGTAATCGGCGCCTAGCATCACCTCATGTTCCACCCCGCCCTGATCAAAGGTTGCCATCAGCCTAGTATCAGTACTAAGAGACTCCATCTCTTCGTAAAGGCCGACACTGCTTCGGCTCAGCGTTGTACCGGATAAGGTGCCTGCTGAGAGGTACTGGTTGGTGGTATCCACCTGGCCGTAGCGCACATTTTGCTGCAGTTGCAGCTGGTCACTCCAACGGTGGTTAAATTCATAACCTAGTGCCCACTGCTCTTGATCCAGCTTGTCAAAGTCTTCATCGCTGGACCAAAAATGAGTCAGGTTATCGCCGTCCTGATAAGGACGCGGTGAAGCAGAGGTCTGGCGTTCCTGATACTGGGTAATAAAGGTAATGTCGGTACGATCGCTAATCTGCCAATAAAGAGATGGCGCCAGCAGCGAGACGTCATTATCCACCTGTTCAATGTCCGTTTGCGCATCGCGCATAACGCCCACCAAGCGGTACTGCACATCGCTGCCCATATCACCACCCACATCGAACTGGCCTTGCAGATGGTCATGGCTGCCCACCTGCAGTTGCACTTCCTGTGGCGCATCAGCACTTGGACGTTTGCTAACCCGGTTCACCAGCCCACCCGGTGATAGCTGACCATAGCGCATCGAATCAGGGCCTTTGACTATCTCAATTCGTTCCAGATTATAGGGCACTGTGGAGTAGTAGGAGAGCCACCCGCTATTGGGTTGGCGCAAGCTATCAAGGAAATCGCCATGATATACCGTCGGATACCCCCTCACCGATATCAAGTCAAAGCGCGGATCCATCCCCGCTGCTTCAACCCGAACCCCAGCCGTATAAGCCACCGCCTGCTCTACTGACGACGGCTGCCGGTCACGAAGCTGCTCTTCGGTGACCACACTGATACTTTGCGCAAGCTCTATCAGCGGTGTGTCGGTTTTGCTGCCCGCTGAGGTGCTGTAAGCCAAATAACCGTCACTACTGATTCGGCTGCCTACCACTGCCACGGTATCCAATACCATGTTTTCTGCAGTACCTGCTTTTTCCATTACATAGTCCGCGGCCCCCCGCTTGACCACTCTCAAACCACTACCCTGAAGCAACTGGGCAAACCCCTCCTCCACGCTATAACGCCCATTCAATCCAGCGCTTTGCAGGTCATCAGTGAGGTCAGCGGGGAAAGACAACACAATGCCCGCATGGCTGGCGAACTTGCTCAATACACTGCCCAACGATCCTGGTTCGATGCTGTATGCCTGCTGGCTAGCAGCCTGTTGCGCCTGCCCGTCCGCTGTTTGTGCTTGCGCTGCTTGTAGGGGCAACAGCGACATCGAACTCATCAGGGCACAGCCTAGTGCGATACCGCCAAGCGCGCACGAAGGTTTGCCATGATGGTATCGAAGGGATATGAGTGTCTGCTTGGGGTTAAAGGGTTTGGTCATCTTTATCTCGTTAATTCCAGAATCGGTTGCTTTATCTCTGGGTCGAACGAGATCGGAAAAGGGACAATAAATAATCCAACTTTTTATTCGCTAGATTTGAGAGTTACCCAATATTGGGTCAGTCGGTCGACGCTAACCGGCAGCGCATTGGCAATGGCTTGCAGCGCCCGGTCGGTATCATCAATAGGGAAAGCGCCTGATACCCTCAGCCCGGCAATGGCGGGATCACAACGCAGCACGCCTGTACGGTAACGGCTCAACTCTGCTACCAAACGGCTCAACGGCCAGTCCACCGCTACCAGCAGACCGCGTGTCCAGCTATCCGCCTGGGCGGTGGCGGTGGCAACCTCTACAGAGCGTGAGCTCATCTGCGCCTGCTCTCCAGCAACAAGGCGCTGGGTCTTGCCACCAGCCAACTGCGGAATCAACTCGACCTCATCCTCCAGCACGGTGACTTGGGTAGACGTGCCCTGCTTGCGCACGGTAAACACGGTGCCCAACGGCACAACAGTGCCTTGCTCGGTATGCACCTGCAGCGCTTTAGCGGCGGCAACGCCTTTCGCCCCTTGGCCCGTGCGAATAAAGATTTCGCCTTCATAGAGGCGAATCAACCGCGTGGTCGAGGTTTCCACTACATCCAGCGCGGTGGCCGTGTTAAGTACCAATTGCGTACCGTCGGCCAGGGTATATTCACGGCGTTCTCCCCGTGCGGTGCGGTGGCTGGCCATCCAGCTTTCTACTGGCGCCTGTTGCCAGGCCAACGAGCCCAGCGCGCTTCCTGCTGCCAATAAAGCAAAGCCGCGCAGCACTGCTCGTCGGCTATGACTCTGACGTTGTTTGATCTGCAACGCATTGAGCGAAGGAGTACCAGGAATCACCTGCAATTGCTGACGCAGTTTTTCTACCTGTTGCCAAGCCTGAATGTGGGCCGGATCCTCCGCTAACCAAGCCGCATGTGCGTGTTTTTGCTGTGCAGTAACATCTTCCGAGCACAACAGTGCGTACCAGCGGGCCGCAGCTCTGAGGGTATCTTTGCGGGTTGCCTGGGTATCGCTCATAGTGGTTCTTCAAACATCAGCAGCAAGCAATGTTCAGTGGCTTTGGCCATGTACTTTTTCACCGAGCTGACGGATACCCCCAAACGTTCGGCGATCTCGGCATAACGCAGACCCTCCAAATGGCAGAGCAAAAACGCCTGGCTTACCTTGTTGCCTAACCCTTCCAACATTTCATCGATCTGAAACAGGGTTTCCAGAATCAAGGCCTGCTCTTCCGGCGAGACGACCACCGGCTCAGGTTGATGCTTTAAGGCTTCCAACCAGGCTTTTTCCAAGGCATCCCGACGCACAAAATCCACCCACACCCGGCGAGCAATGGTGGTCAGAAAGTTACGCGGTTCATGGAGTTTGCTAATTTGGTCGGCGTTACTCGGAGAGGTGAGAATGCGCAGAAAGGTATCCTGAGCCAGATCAGCCGCCTGCCAGCTACAGCCCGTTTTGCGCTGCAGCCAACGCTGTAACCAGCCATGATGTGCATTATACATCTCGGCCAATGGCGTATTCTCAGCTGAAACCGGCATCCCCCCTCCCAAACGATCAGCAAACGGAGGGATATTCTAGTAACAGCTGCCAGTTAATACAAATCATTATTATTTTCTTTAACCACACTATTGTCCCTCGATAGCTGCCGCTGAAAAGTGGACGTACAGCCCGCTCTTATTGAACTGCAGACCCAAGCTGTGAACGCCGTGTACTACCGCCAAACCACGCCTCCCAGCGCACCGGCTGTTTATGGAGTTTAAGCAGTGCAACTGCCGGGATGGTATTTGCAAGGGTGAAGGGCGAAGCCTACCCTACGCCATTGCGTGCCAAAAGGGCTCCAGCACCGAGCATTAATCCACCTGTCACTCGATCCCACCATTGGCGAATATTCGGCTTGCGCAATATATCTGCGACACGCTGCATTAGCCAGACAACACCCCACCACCAAACAACACCAATAACCACATCGAGTACACCGAGGATCAAAATCTGACGCACGACATCAGCAGCTGGATCCATGAACTGAGGTAACACACTAAGAAAAAAGACAATGGCTTTGGGGTTGAGCACATTTGTCAGAAAACCACTCACGAAGGCTCGGCAATGGCCTGTGCAAGCGTCTTCGCATTGAACCTCGTCTTGTACAATTTGATGTTGTTCGCTTTTACGCAGCACGCTAATACCTAGCCATATCAGATAAGCCGCGCCTACCCAGCGTATCACTACAAAAAATTCTGCAGATTGCGCAGCGATGGCTGAAAGTCCCATAGCCGCCATTAACATATGCAAGCAAAGACCACTCTGGGCACCCAGAGCAGCGGCGAAACCTAGATGTTTATGCTGCACGGCATAGCGGCTCACTAACAAAAAATCTGGCCCGGGAATTAGATAGGCCAGGAGTACCACAGCGATAAATCCCACCAACTCCATACAACCCTCAGATTTTTATCTAGCATGCAGGAGATTAAGCATGGTTTAGAAAATACAATGCTGCCATTAAATCGCTATGGCCATTCACTTCTTTAGCTTTGCAGAAACGGAACTATAGATAGAGTTTCTGGCAGCTTTCAGTTTAGGTCAGCCCACTACCCACCCGTTTAAGGCGCATGCCTCAGCATCGTTCTCTTTGCTTCTCCTTTCACCGACGCCATGATCCTTCCGGCATATCAATGTCGCGTTGAGCCTCATCGAGCGCCTGACGCACCCCCTCCCGATCAAACGGTATACAGTAAGCTGGTTTGGCGCGCTCAAAACGCCAGCTTTCCGCCAGCGACCCAGCATCGACAACGTCGAAGCCGAACTGTCGCACCAACCTTGCGACGCTCTCCTTAGCCGCATCGTCATCTCCCGCTATCGGTAGGGCGCGCCGGTTTCCCGAAGGCAGCGTCTGCCCACCCTTCTCCAGATCGGAGGCCAGAATCGCGTTGAATGCCTTCACGAGACGGGAGCCTGTCAAATGCTGCGCCAGCAGTCCACTCGTCGTCGCCCTGCGCTCATCCAGTTCGGGGATCGATCCATCTCGATCTGGATAGTAGTTATTGGCGTCCAGCACTATCTTGTCACGCAGTGGCTCAACCGGAAGAGTGGCATATTGATGAAAAGGAATGGCGATCAGTATAATTTCGCCGAAGCCTATGGCTTCATGCAGGCTGCCAATCTGTGCTCCAATTTTCGGCGGAATGCTGCGGAGTGTCTGCGGCCCCCGCGAGTTGCTGATCATGACGTCATGGCCTGCCGCAATCACCTGGCGTGCAAAGGCTTGTCCGATAAAGCCCGCACCAATAACCCCAATCCGCATGTCTTTCTCCCGACCGTTTTAAGATAAGCAGTACTTTATTGCGTTACTCAAACGTGATAAACAGGTCTTTATTGACTTAATAATCCACTGAGAGTTGATAATGCTGGATCGGTTAACGAGCATGGCTATTTTTGTGAGGGTTGCCGATCTTGGCTCTTTCACAGCCACCGCCGCAGAATTCGGCCTATCGACGCAGATGGTTTCCAAACACATCATGGCCCTGGAGCAGTTGCTTGGGTCGCGGCTCTTGCACCGCACCACGCGCAAACAGAGCCTGACCGAGATCGGACATCTCTATCACGAACGATGTCAGGTTATCCTTGCAGAAGTCGAGGCGGCCGAAGCGCTGACGGAACAGGCCCGGGCCGTTCCACGGGGTCGCCTCAGAATCAACGTGCCCGTCACATTTGGCAGTCAAAGCCTGGTGCCTCTTGTCACCCGCTACCTTCGTAAGTACCCAGAGGTGGAGGTCGACCTCACCTTGTCGGATCGTCTGGTCGATCCTATCGAGGAAGGTTACGAAGCTGTCATTCGCCTCGGGCCCATCAGCGACAGCACCACATTGGTGGCACGTCCGCTTGCCCCCTACCAGCTCATCGCCTGCGCCTCGCCTGCCTACTTAGCGAAGCATGGAGAGCCGGAGACGCCTGCGGATCTGGTTGAGCATGAGTGTCTGGGGTTCGCCTATTGGTTCGGCACCTTGGGCAGGCAGTGGCGCTTCAGTCGCGACAACTGCAATTTCGACGCTTCCGTGAACGGGCGGCTACAAGTCAACGACTGGAAGGGGCTGCTTCGCGCAGCATTGGAAGGATTCGGCATTACATTGGGCTACGAAGCTGCATTGACGGAGGCGTTATCCACCGGGCGGCTGGTGCGCATCTTGCCAGACTATGATGGGCCATCAAGACCTATGCACCTGCTCTACGCCGCCGATCAACGCATGACGCCGAAGCTACGCCATTTCATAGACGACGTTGTGACCACGTTCGCTTAACTTCCACCGTTACCTCGCGCCTTTGTCGTCCCTCACCCAGCGGGTAAAAGCAGCACTCTGAGGATCCGCCTCCTTTACGGCATAATAAACCAACCGTAAGTGGCGCTCTTCATCAACGGTTAACGTCGTGTGCTCGAACGCCACTTCGCCCAACTCCTCAAGGTAAAGATGACGTACTCCCTGGCAAGGGGCGTTGACCTCCTGGGTTTTCCACAACTGCTTAAACTCAGGCGATACTTTGGTTAACTCTTCGACAAGCTCATCAATGGTGGGGTCTTGCGCCGCGCGGGCAAAGTCGCGCCGAAAGCTGGATAGCATTTGGCTGACCTGCGTTTCCCAGGGTGACAAGCGCTGACGCACTTCTTCACGCCTTAACCCCGGCGTACGCCTTCGGCGGCCACGAGGAAGCCCCACCTCTTCTGGTGCGATTTTCTCTCGGTGCATGCGTAGAAACTCAGCTAGGTCTTCCCGCGTTCGAGTCAGCGTCCGTGGAGCGGTCATTTTATTACCTTGAATAACTTATCACTTTTAGTAATAGCATAAATAGTTAAATTGTACCCCTTTTAAAGCCTCTCCAGAATAGCCCTTCGCTGGCAAAACAGCGCTGGCGGATTCTTTTCTAATGCTTATGCCTGGAGTGCGTTATGGCTGACCAATCTCGTTTATCGGTATATCTCGTGGCACTGGGTGCGTTTGCACTTGGGATGGCCTCTTATGTCACTGCGGGGCTAATTCCCCTGATCGAAGACGCCTTTAGTGTCTCTGCGGCCACGGCTGCTCAGTTAGTCACGGCATTCACCTTAGCCTATGGCTTAGGCTCGCCTGTCGTCGTTGCGCTACTACCTGGCAAGTACCAACGCCTGGGTTTACTACTAGCGTTAGCCGTTTTTATTGTGGCAAATATCGCTAGCGCCCTCGCCACCAGTTTTATATCACTCGCGATATGGCGGGCGGTCGCTGGCGTTGGCGCAGGGGTTTACCTTGCCATGGGCATTGCCGCCTCAGCCGCTATAACGGTTGAGGCTCACCGCGGTAAAGCGATTGCCATCATTATGGGTGGTATGGCGAGCGGCACGGTACTGGGGGTGCCTATCAGCCTGTTACTGGCGGAGCGTTTAGGCTGGGAGTCAGCGATGTGGCTTATTTCAGCACTTGGGTTAATCGCCTACGCGGGGCTACAGGTAAAACTACCTGCGCTTCCATCCGCACCAACGCTTTCACTTGTTCGCAAGCTCGCTATTTTGCGAAGCCCTCATGCCATGGCCATTCTGGCGGTTTCCTTATTGGGCGCTGTGGCCAGTTTGGGGATGTATACCTTTATTGCCCCGTTTATGGCGGCCACCGAGTCAGGTGCTGTTCAGTCGATTACCGGCTATTTATGGGTGTGGGGGATTGGCGGCGTCGTGGGCAGTTTTCTGATTGGGCCTCTGGTGGACAGGTTTATCGGCCCTGTGATTACCCTGGCGATTATGTTGCTGCTCTTTTTGGCGCTCATTGCTCTACCTTTCACGGCGTCGGTTCACCCACTGCTGACGTTACTTCCAATTGCGCTTTGGGGTGCTGTGGGCTGGGCGCTTCAAGTGCCACAAAACAATGAACTCGTTCGTGCACGCCAAGCCCACGGCGACGGTAACCTGGCGGTCGCACTCAATGAATCAGCGCTCTATTTAGGCAGTGCGATAGGCGCGGCGTTCGGGGGCGTTTTGCTGGCTTTCCACCTTCCCGTTTCGACATTAGCCATTGGCGCGGGGGTTATTGCCGCTGCAGGTGCAGCAACACAGCTAATCATCGTCATGCGCATGAAGCGCTAGATCAGTTAGTGCACGCCAAGTGGCACTCTTCATGCCCCTTGGCGGCTCTGCATAGATCAGTCTTTTGCTTAACACCCAAACATCAGCGACCGGTGTGTAGAAAGCCCGGCCATGGCGCCATCAGCCACGGCAAAGGTGACCGACCCTGCGGCGCGGGCCACATCACCGCAGGCGAAAACACCGGGGATTGAAGTGGCCTGCATTGCATCGGTTTTAACAATGCAGCCCATGGGAGACTCCTCTAGCTCGCATCCCAATTGAGCTGCTAACGGGCTAAGGTGAATGCGCGGCGCGACAAATAAGCCCACCAATGGAAACACCCGCCCATCCTGCATTACCAGCTCAACGCCAACCTCCGTTTGGGAGACTAGCCGTGCCGCTGCGCCATATTCGATATGAGTACCGCGCGCCTTAAGCTGAGCCAGTTGCTCAGCAGTGGGTTCAAAGGCATCGTTAACAAACAGCATGGTTGCGCCCCAGTCGGGCAGCATCAAACCATGGTGCATCGCGAGTTCTGAGGTTGCCAGCACACCGATACCCTCTTTGCCCAGCTCATAGCCGTGGCAGTACGGGCAGTGGAAAACGCGTTTACCCCACAGCTCGGCGAGCCCCGGTAAGCCTGGAAGCTCATCGGTAACACCCGCGGCCAGAATAATGCGCCGTGCCTGATAGGTGCTTCCATCGGCCAGCGCCACCAAGAAATTATCAGCCGTCCCCGTTACTGCCTCCACCCGCCCCGTGCGCCACTCAACCGTTGGGTACTCCATCAGTTGGCTACGGGCCTCTGCTGCTATCTCTGCGGGTGGTGCACCATCCTGGGTTAAAAAACCATGGGAGTGAGAAGCAAAACGGTTACGGGGTTGTCCCGCATCTATCAGTAATATTTTCCGCCTTGCTCGGGCTAGCTGTAGCCCTGCCGCCATGCCTGCGTAGCTGCCACCGATAATCACTGCATCAAAACTCATTGCCCTTCCTCCGTGTACTCCCAGTCTTTTAAGCCCATGGTGAATAAACTCACTTCATGTATCTTTTATTGATACATTACAAAGCGCACAGAGGTCAATGGCAATGTTGAGAATGCCGATTAACGCTAATCGGGTTGGTGGTGAAGATTAAGGCGTCGGCAGCTGGTAGCCTTTGCGCGTCGCAATATCGTCAAACTGAGTGGCTAGTTCCGCCAGCGTGACCGCTCCCAAGCGGTCGATCAGTAGCGCTTCTGCTTCGCGCATGGCATCAAAAAGCGCCGCATTAACCACCTGCTCTACCGCGCAGTCCGGGTTATCACGGTCGGTGCCGATGGCGAAAATGCGCGGCCCGCCTACAGCGTTGTGTATATCCAGCAGCGTTACGCTGTGCAAATCACAGGCGATGCGCCAGCCACCGTTGTGGCCCTTCTCAGACTTTACATAGCCCGCTTTCCGAAGGCCTGCCATAGTGCGCCGTACCACGGCAGCGTTGGTGCCCAGCATGGCACCAATCTGCTCTGAAGTAATCGGTTGGGATTCCCGCGCGATGTGCAGCAGCACATGCAGCATACGAGAGAGGCGGCTATCTGTTCTCACGGGCAACAGTCAACTATTCAGCGGATCAACAAAGGAAAACGACGAAGCTGCACTTTAGCACACCCGCGAATAAGGCTGGGAATGAACCCAACCAAGGCCACCGCACACGCACCTACACCTCGTTCGCCGTTATAAGGCAAACTATGCTCTCGCTCTCTATACTGGTGCTGAGTCACTTTCACTGGCAGGGGATTAATGTCTGGCACGTCATTAGCCCCATTTAGCGCCTCCCATTGTCGTTACTTCCAGGCCACTTAAGGATGTTATGGGTCTTCAAGAAATCGCTGTCGGTGGCATCTACTTAAGCCCTCTGTTGATCTACGCGCTGATCGGCTTTGTGGCTACGCTGACCATTCGTTCACTACTGCACTGGGTGGTCGGCGAGTACGCGCTCTGGTACGAGGCGTGGTTCGACATTTCATTGTTTGTCATCCTCACCGCTGCCACCACGTTCATTTTTACTGTTTTGCTTCAAAGCCCTTAAGACAGCCCTTGAGAGAATCGCCGATGCGCCCTTCGCTCCGTATTTTGCTCACCCTCGTTATTGTCGCCATTGCCGTTGCCGCCGGCGCATGGCTATGGCACTACTACCTCTATACCCCCTGGACTCGCGACGCTCGGGTTCATGCGGAAGTGGTGACGATTGCCCCCGATGTCTCCGGCTGGGTACGCACACTTGAAGTAGTGGACACCGATCAGGTTGCCCAAGGCGATACGCTGTTTGAGATCGATAACACGCGTTACCAAGCGGCGGTGGACAGCGCCCAGGCCACGGTTGACCATCGCCAGGCGACCCTGGAGCTAAGCCGCGCCGAGGAGGGTCGACGTAACCAGTTGAGTAACAATCGAGCGATTAGCGCAGAAAACCAGCAGATTGCCCAGATCAACTCGCGCATTGCCGCTGCCGATTTACAGCAGGCCCAGGCAGAGCTGGCCAGCGCCCAGCTTGATTTAGCGCGCACCCAAATAACCGCGCCGGTAAGCGGCCATATCCTCAATGTCCATCTTACCGCTGGCACTTACGCTAATCGCGGCACGCCGGTGATGGCGCTGATCGCGGATAACTCCTTCTATGTCGTGGGTTATTTCGAAGAGACCAAAATGACGTCGATCGACATGGGCGATCCGGTGGATGTGATTCTGATGAACGGCGACACCCATCTGGAGGGCCGAGTGGCGGGTATTGGCCGAGGCATTGCCGATAGCAACACAACCCTTAACCAGCAGTTGCTACCGCAAGTGGAGCCCACCTTTAGCTGGGTGCGCCTGGCTCAGCGTATTCCGGTGCGCATTTCACTGGAAGACGTCCCTGATGACACTCTGCTAAGCGTCGGCATGACGGCAACCGTGCGTGTCCGCCCTGCTAAAAACGCTGCCGATCAGTCTGAGTAACCCATGTCGCCGTTTGTTAGCACCTATCTGACGCCCAACGCCACGGCGGTCAAGTTTGCCATCAAGACCACTCTGGCAATGATGCTCGCTCTCTATATCGCGTTGATGTTCGACTTGGAGCGCCCCTACTGGGCGCTGATGTCGGCGGCGTTTCTACAGATCCGCCCCATGAGTGGCATGGTGGTCGAGAAAGGCATCTGCCAGCTTGTCGGCACCTTTATTGGTGCCGTGGCAGGCATCGTGATCATGGCCCTATTTGCCCAGGCCCGCGTACCTGCGCTTATCGTGCTGACCGCTTGGATTATGCTGTGCACCTACGTGGGCTCGCTGTGGCGTAATAACTACACTTACGGCTGCCTGATGGCCTCCGTAACGGCCATGCTGATCGTGGTTATCTCCAGCGGCAGTTCGCCCGCCGGGATCTTCGATATCGCCGTGGCGCGCCTTACCGAGCTCGGGCTGGGCGCCATCTGCGCCATGCTGGTCAGCTCGCTGCTCTGGCCATCCCATGTGGGCACCCACCTGGCCACTCAGGCCGACAGCGTGATCAACGAAGCCTTCGAGCATGCCGCCCTGCGCTTAGAAGCCAGCGACGATATTCCGGCGATGCAGAAAGCCCTGCGCAGCAGCCTCGTGCCATTAACACTGCTGGAAACCGACAGCCAGGCCGCCCGCTTTGAAGGCCCAGTAGGCCCCGGCCGAGTGCGCGCAACCCACGTGCTAACCCGCCGCACGCTGCGCTTTTTCGCCAACCTGCAAGCGCTGCACCAACTGATGCACGACCACGCTGACCGGCTCGCCCCACAAAGTATCGAACTCGCGGGCGAGGTCGCAAAAGGCTTTCGCGATGCTGAACACGTCAAGGGGGTCGTTGAGGCCAGAAAAGCCCTCCAGTCGCTACGCCACCGGGTTCATGAAAGTGAGGAAGAGGCCAGCTTAGCCCCTCTTGATCGGCGTCTGCGGTTGGGGCTACGTGAATCGATCGGCCACGCCATGATCATGCTTGATGCCCGGGAAGCGATTGCCTCACCGGAGAGCCATAAACTGCGCTCATCGCCACTGGCCTGGCACCGCGATCACCTCGCCGCCGGTATTAACGCCATTCGCTCAGGGCTAGTATTTTCGCTACTGGCAACTTTCTGGATCGTCACCGCCTGGCAGAGCGCCATGATCGCGATGATGCTGGGCACGCTATTTTCAGCTTTTTTCGCCAGCCGCGATAATCCCCTTACCATCACCATGATGTTTTATAAGGGTATGCTGGCGGCGATTCCCAGCGCTTTTCTGTTCGGCCATGTGTTGCTCTCCCAGGCCAATGGCTTCCCGATGCTGGCCATGCTGTTTGGCACGCCGCTGTTTTTAGGCCTGCTGGGCGCCACTAACCCGGCGACCATGGGTTACTGCCTGGCATTTACCATTTTCAATATTCTGCTCACCATGCCCGGAAACGGCATGGATTTCTCGTTCGATAGTTTTGCCAACCGGGTGGTGGCCGTAGTGATTGGGCTAAGCTGTGTGGTCATGGGCTTTCGCCTGTTGCCGGGGCTAGGCACCCGACTTCGGCGACGGCGTTTAATCAAGGCGATTTCCACCGATATCCATGAGCTAAGCCAGCGCTCGATTCGCGACGCCGAAACCCGCTTCAGCGGCCACATGGCGGATCGGCTTCTGCAACTGGCGCAGCATGACGACATGCTGCCTGAAGACCAGCGCCACCTGTTTATTCTTGGTTTGACGGGGCTGGATGTTGGCACCGCTACCCTACGCCTGCGTGATCGGCTTGATGATGCACCTCACCCGCGCATCCGCGAGGCGCATCGCCACCTACTAGGCACGCTAGCTGGCGGGTTTGAAGAGAGCGCCAACGGGCGGCCACCCCAAGGGATTCGTGAAGCAGGTAAACAGCTGGATGAGGCGATAAAGGCTTACGGCGATGTCCCCGCCGACCGCCGCGTACTGCTGGAGGGTTTGATCGAACGGCTCGAACTGGCCCTAGAGCGCCTTGCGCGCATCATGGCGGAGCGGCCACAGATTAAGTCTATGCCTAAAACCACGAGCACTCCCGTGCTAAAAAAATAAGTGTCCTCTCATAGAATTACCTGAGTAAAGCGCGAGTGAGCTAGCTACTTGTATCGCGGTTGCTCCCGTCGATCCACCATGGGCGCATGCTGAGCCATCAACTCTACGATCCAATCGATAAACACGCGTAGCTTGGCGCTTACGTGCCGATTCGGTGGGAAAGCGACGTACATCGGCATTGGGTCGAGATGCCAGCCATCAAATAGGCGAACCAGCTCCCCGCTAGATACGTGCTCACTGGCCATGTAGTCAGGAAGCCACACTACGCCGAGCCCCGCGATGCCTGCCGCAAGACCAGCATTACCGTCATCAACCGAAATCACATAGCGCCCTTGTACAGTGACCCGCTCTCCGCTGCGGTACATGGCGTAGGGAGAACCCACCCCGGCACGAGCCCATCGGAGCCCTACAATGTAGTGAGGGGGAGCTGAGAGTTCTTGCGGGTGCGAAGGCAAACCAGCACTTTCCAGATAGCTCGGCGCTGCGTAAATACCGATCTTCAGGTCGCCTACGCGGCGCGCCACTAACGATAAATCCGTGAGTTCTCCGCCACGCACCACACAATCCACGCTTTCACCTATCAGATCCACCATGCGATCACTCGCCCCCATATCGATTTGAATATCGGGGTATTGAGCGTGGAAAGCAGGCAACGCTGGTATCAAGATCATCCGCGCGAACGGGCTGGGCACGTCCACCCTTAGTCGGCCGCGAGGCAACACCGATGCGTTGGACAGGCTCGTTTCAGCATCATCCATATCGGCTAATAGCTTTATAACGCGCTCGTAATAGGCAGCACCGTCAGCCGTGACGTTAACCTTACGCGTGGTGCGGTTGAGCAGCTTTACCCTCAGCCTTGCCTCTAATTGTTGCACCAGTTGGGTCACGCTGGTTTTGCTCATGTGCAGTGTTTCAGCTGCTTTGGTAAAGCTGCCCGTTTCCACTACTCGGGCAAATGCCTGCATGGCGTTAAAGCGATCCATGGCTATACCAGTCCTTGTGATTGTTTGAAAACTACAAACAATGTTGAACAGAATTCGCCGTTTATCCACCAAAAATGGAGGTCTAAAGTGACTTCATCGTAAACAACGGGTCGGTTTTGACCTACTGAAGGAGATTCACATGGCTAAGCGTGACGCTGTTTTCCCCTCGGGCCGCCAGGCACTTTATGACCAGAATACCTATTCCGCCGCCGTTCGCTCGGGCGATTTTCTGTTTGTCTCGGGCCAAGTGGGCAGTCGTGAAGACGGCTCGCCCGAGCCAGATTTTGCTGCTCAGGTGCAGCTTGCTTTCGACAACCTACAGAGAGTACTGGAAGCAGCGGGCGCAAGCTTTGACGATATCGTCGATGTGACGAGCTTTCATACTGACCCGGAGGCTCAATTCCCTATCTGGTTGGAAGCCAAGGCGCGCGCGTTTCCAGAAAAACCCTACCCAAACTGGACGGCGGTCGGCGTCACTTGGCTGGCGGGTTTCGATTTTGAAATCAAGGTCATTGCCAGACTAGCTGGGTAATCAAGTGCCATGTGGCACAAGCGCCTATTCGCAGGGACATCGCTGCATGGTTACTGGCTGCCTCGATAGTTTTCTGACAGCGCAGCCTGTTTAGCTGCGCTTGGCATACGTCCGGGTGGCCTATTTGAGTGGATTCGTCTGATTTTCTCCCGCCTTTCAACTCAACGTTAGCAAGATGCTGAAGGTATTCACCCGCCCCTGCAGGATCAGGCAAGTTTTGCGCAAGGGTTGGCAAGCCCTGCCGCCGTGGAATTGTTAAAAAGTAAAGGTAAGCGCAGCCGTTCAGGGGCCTCACCAACGAAGCGGTTCGAGCAGCGCGACTATCGATATTGATGGCATTGAATCCTAATGATAGGCGGAGTGTATAACAGTGAAAACATCAGGAAACACCATTCTCATCACCGGCGGTGGCTCCGGCATTGGCCGTGAGCTTGCTCTACGCTTTAACGCGCTGGGCAACACCGTCATCGTCGCTGGACGGCGCATGGAAACGCTGGAGGAAACCATTGCCGGTCAGCAGAACATGCACGCGATGGTCATTGATGTCGAGGATTCAGAAGACATCGCCGCCTTTGCGAAGCGCGTCGTCGCGGAGCACCCCAACCTCAACGTGCTGATCAACAATGCGGGCATCATGCGCCGCGAGGACTTGACCAGTACCCATGACCTCATTGATGCCGAACAGACGGTCGTCACCAATCTGCTAGGGCCTATCCGGCTGACCAACGCACTGACCGATCACTTGGTAAGCCAGCCAGACGCGACGATCGTGAACGTATCCTCCGGGTTGGCGTTTGTGCCGTTAAGCGGCACGCCCACCTACAACGCCACCAAGGCGGCCATTCACTCCTATACGATTTCGCTCCGCGAACAACTCAAGGGCAAGGTCGAGCTCATTGAGCTGGCGCCCCCCGCCGTGCAGACGGAACTGACACCCGGCCAGTCGACTCGCGAAGGCTATATGCCGCTCGATGACTTTATCGACGAAGTCATGACGCTGTTCCAACAAAACCCCACACCCAAGGAAATTCTCGTGGAAAACGTCAACTTCCTGCGCTGGGCGGAGCGCGACGGCCACTTCGATGAAGTGGTGGAGATGCTCAACAAGATGTGAGTTCTTTGTATTTCATCACGAGTAGGTAACAATTGATCATGTAAAGTGATCGTTTTACACTGCTCACATGGATACCAAAACAAAGCTTATTTCGGCAGCAGAGCAGCTTTTCGACCGGCACGGTTTTACCGCTACCGGGATGGACAAGCTAACCAAGGCGGCTGGCATGTCGAGCCGAACGCTCTACAAGCATGCGGGTAGTAAAACGGCGCTGATAACGGAGGTGCTTAAAGAGCGCCATCGACGGTTCCAGCCACACATCGAAGTGGGCAGCGTTGATGCACTCTTCGACGCGCTGGAAGAATGGATAAGGAGCGAGAGCGCAAGAGGATGCCTTTTTCTGCGTGCCTACGGCGAAACCGGCGGAGACATACCGGCAATCACTGAGGCCGTGCTGGCTCACAAGGCAAGGCTTTATGACAAGATCCAGGACATTGTCGCGATAGAAACCGATGGCCAGGCGATGCCGGAACTCGCCGAGCAGATCCTTATCCTGTACGAAGGCGCCACCGCGGCCGCGATTTACCGTGGCCCGAAGGCGGTAGTCTCGGCACACAAAGCCGCATCAGCACTGCTCAAGCAGGCACGCTCATGAGACCCAGCGTATACCTCGGGGCGGCGGGCTTTGGCCTGATTGCGGTGTGCTATGGCTTTGCGCGCTTCGCCTTCGGGCTCTTTCTGCCCCAGATCGATACCGACCTTGCTCTCACGCCCACCTTGAGTGGCTTCATATCGGGCGGGGCTTTTCTGGGCTACTGTCTCGCCATCATTTTGTCAGCGTACCTAACCGAACGCATCGGCGCCCGCGCCGTCGCCATTGGCGCGGCACTGGTCGCGGCAGTCGGCATGGCAGGCATCGCCACGGCGCCCTCCCCACTATTGCTCGCCAGCGCGGTCATGCTGGCAGGCTCAAGTACGGGGCTAGCATCGCCGCCCATGGCGGCAGCGGTGGCCACTGCCGTGCGACGTGATCGGCAAAGTGCCACCAACACGATCATTAATGCCGGAACGAGTGCCGGTGTGGTGCTTTCAGGGCCGGTCGCGTTACTGATGGGAGGTCAATGGCGGCTGGCTTTCGCTTGTTTTGCCGTGGCCGCTTTTGTGATGGCGGTAGTTGCCGCGCTCAGCGTACCAGGCGGCACCAAGGCGACCCAGGTCTCGGGCGGCTTGCCCCCCTTTAACAGCGTTATTATGCGCTTGATCGCCGCTGCTTTTCTGATGGGCGCGTCCAGCACCGCTATTTGGTCTTTTGGCGGCAAACTCGTCGCGCTGCAGCTTAGCTGGGACAATACAGGAGCCGGGCTGCTTTGGATCGCTATCGGCACCGCCGGTATTGTGGGTGCCGGCGCAGGCACGTTAGTGACGCGCTTCGGGATCGACCGGGTGCATTGGCTCTTTCTGGGCGTATTGGCAGCAGGCATTATTTTGGTTGGTACCAGCGCCACCACTCCCCTACTGGCAATTGTCGGCGGCATGCTGTTCGGCGCGGCTTACATCATGGTGACAGGTGTCTATCTGGTATGGGGCGTCACGGCATTGCCCGACCGGCCCGCCACAGGCCTGATGATCGGCTTCCTGACCATCGCGATCGGCCAGACGGCTGGCGCCCCACTCTTTGGCTTTTTGGTGGATCGGCTGACCCCCGACTATGCCGTGCTGGGCTTCGCATGCCTTGCCTTGACCGCGGGGCTGGCAAGGGCCGGCAGCGCCATACCCAGGCCTGCCCCAAAAACCATCTAGTTAGCACAAGAGGTAAGTCGCCTGATAGCGGGGTTAGTGGCCATACATAGACAATAACTAGGCAGCGTTACCGCTCCTGACACTACACGTTGAAACAGCCATAACGACATAGGAGCGGCACCAGGCAGCGCCGTGGCAGTCTGCATCAGCTACACTGCCAGAAAGATGATGGGCACCCGTCATATCGAAGACAGCTATCAAGTTGCCCTGGCGACACTGGAAAATGACCGAGAACTCGTTGTCGTTGCCGACTACCCGACAAACCCTCCGGGTCACCATGCTAGCCCTCCAGCGTCATGACGCTTCCACCGGCTTGCTTCAAGCGGTCAAAATAGGAAGAAGCTTCTAGCAGCTGGTAGGGAAAGTAGAGGCCAGGTGGCGTCGCCGGGTTACCATCCAATCCGGTGAGCTTCTCAAGCACCAGGGCCACACCGAGCCCTGTCAGAGGCATCTGCCCTTGCGGATGAACGATGGCATGGCGAGTACGCAACGCTTGACCGTAATGATCCTCACCCTCAAGTTCGATAATAATCTCGGTCGATATCGGCTCGCCGCGACGGCGGCTGGAGCTCTCTCCAATTGCGAGGTTGAATTGCACATTGGGTGTATCGAGTACAGTCGCCAAGCCGACAACATCATTCGGCGATAGCGCAGACGCTTCCATTTCTGTGCCATCCACGGCACGGAAACGGGCCATGGCATCAGCATCTCTGCGCCAGTAATAGGCGCCGTCACGGCGGGCAAGCGCGACGGGCATCGCTTTCGTTTGCCGCTCAAGATCTACTTCTGCGGCCGGTCCAAAATCATCTTGCTCATCCAGCAGTGCACCAATAACAAGTTTATGGACACGGCTGAACGTCTTGGAAAATTCGAGTGTAGGCACGGTGGTAGCCCCCACCAGCCACTCGGTACCGAGAACCACAGGAGCAGCACTTGGGTTGTGCATATAGGCGGCGACTTCGGGGCCTAACTCAAAGATACCCGGTGAAATGCTAATATGCGGCACACAGCGTGATTGAGCAAAACGAAGTGCGGAGACCCGGTCATCCATAAAAAGCGTAGCAACAGCACTGATGTTGTGATCCCCCAGCCCAAGATCAGAAGTGGAAAAATCAACTTCCAAGCCCTGCGCATTGCCTAATTCGGCCGCCCACTCCTGGGCCTTGGCAAGGTTGCGTCCGCCAATCAGTAACGGTACATCTGGGTAAGCAGAGCGCAGAAAGTGCGACGTCCACCGACCGACAATGCCATAACCGCCTATAAGCAAAATAGAATCCTGCAGCATGATTACACTCCTCAGCATTAACCTACCATTAGTAGGTTACACCTACTAATGGTAGGCTTCAACAAAAATCAATACAGAGAACCTCGTTATGCAAGGCAAATCAGGCGAAACAAAAACACGTAGACTTTCCAAGGCAGAGCGTCGGCACCAGTTGCTCGACACGGCGATCACGATTGTTCGTGAAGAAGGTGCTGATAGCTTGACGTTGGGGCATTTGGCCAAGCGAGCCGGCATCTCCAAGCCTGTCGCTTACGAGCATTTCGGTACACGGTCAACGCTTTTGATTGAACTCTACAGATCAATCGACGCAGAGCAGGCAAACGCGCTCCGCGCCGCGTTGACTACCGGTGAGAGAAGCTTTGCAGAAACAGCTGACGTGCTGGCAAGCACCTACATCCATTGCTATGCCGACACCAGCGGTGAATGGCACGCAGTGGGAGCCGCATTGGCAGGTAGTGAGGAAAAGGAAGCCGTGTACCAGGAACTGCTCGACGGGTATGTTCAGCTATTCGCCGCTGTACTCAAGCCACACAGTGCTTTACCGCTAGAAACGTTAAAACAACGCTGCATTGGACTGATCGGCGCAGGCGAGGCCCTTTCGTCAGCCATGGTTCGCGGCAAATGCAGCGAAGCTGAAGCGGCCCAGACGTTCGCTGCGCTTATTCAAAGTGGGTTGCGCTAATAGAGACTAAGCTCGCAACTCTCGCAGCAGATCGATAAAAGCCCGCAGGCTGGGCGGTACATGACGGTTATTGGGGTAGTAAAGACACAGCCCAGGGATGCGGGGGCACCACTCCTCGAGCACGGTGCCCAGCCTTCCATCCCTTAAATAGGCGAGTGCATATGACTCTGGCACGTAGGCGATGCCTAAACCATCGGCGGCCGCTTCCACCATCAGTTGGCTACTGTCCAAGGTCAGCGCTCCTGGCACATCTACCGCCACATCCTGGCCATGCTGCTGAAACTCCCAGCGGTAGAGTTTACCGCTCGGCAGCCTTTGCCGTATGCATTGGTGAGAGGCCAGATCATCCGGCGTCTTTGGTGCCGTTCGGCCGTGCAGGTAGTCAGGGGAGGCAACGGCAAGAAAACGCAGTTCATGCCCCACGGGGATGGCGACCATATCCTGAGGAACCGCCTCTCTGAGTCTTACGCCCGCATCAAACCCCTGCCCGACAATATCGACAAGTCGCCCCTCTGCCACGAGATCAAGCTCAACGCCATCATGAAGGGCAAGAAAACGCGGTACTACGGTTTGCAGCAACAGCCGCACGGCCCCTTCGCTGCCATTGATACGCAGCCGTCCCGTGATCTTGCCTTCGGCGCTGGAAGCATCCTCCAGGATCGCTTCCAAGTCACTCAATAGCGGGCTCAGCCGCAAGAGCAACTGCTCGCCACTCTCGGTCAGTGAGACGCTACGTGTGGTTCGGTGCAGCAGCCGGGTACCCAGCCGTTGTTCCAGCGTACGCACGGTGTGGCTGAGGGAAGAGCGGCTGACTCCCATCAGGTCGGCTGCTCGGCGAAAACTGCAGTGTTCTGCCACGGCCTGAAACGCCTTCAAGTCGGTTAACGTTGGCTTGCCCATTGGTGAATTACTTTCACCTCCTCGTGCCAATTGATGAGTATTCTCTTACTAGTGTTACTGCCCTAACCTTTGTCTTGCAACACTTGATGAATGACTTAGGAGAAATCTCATGGCTAAAACTTGGCTTATCACAGGCACATCCACCGGCCTCGGCCGACTACTTACTGAACGGCTACTGGAACGCGGCGATCGCGTTATAGCAACGCTACGCCGCAAGGGGTCTCTGGACGACTTGCTCTCCTTGCATGGTGATCGCTTGCAGATACTTACCTTCGACGTGACGGATACACCAACGATGAGAGATGCCGTTTCGCAAGCGTTCACGACGTTCGGGCGAGTCGATGTCGTCGTCAGCAATGCGGGGTATGGTCTCTTTGGCGCTGCCGAAGAGGCCAGTGATGAACAGATTGAGCGGCAAATCGCGACTAACCTCACAGGCTCCATCCAGTTCCTTCGCGCCGTACTACCACATTTACGCGAACAAGGGGGCGGCCGCATCGTTCAGGTATCGTCGGAGGGCGGCCAGATCGCCTATCCAAGCTTCAGCCTTTATCACGCCACGAAGTGGGGCATCGAGGGGTTCGTCGAATCCGTCGCGAAGGAAGTCTCGCCTTTTGGTATTGATTTCATTATCGCCGAGCCGGGGCCCACTGCGACCCACTTTGCTGAAGGGCTGGATCGCACACCCACGACGCCGATCTATGAAGATACCCCAGCAGGCGAGCTGCGTAGGGCCCTGGCGTCAGGTGACTTGGCCATTAAAGGCGATGCAGGCAATACCGTTGATGCCATCATTAACATAACGGATATGCCGACCCCACCACTGCGTATTACGTTAGGCAGCACTGCCTATGACTCCATTAGCAATGCGCTTAAAGAGCGCCTTGAGTCGCTCGAAGCGTATAAGGAGGTAGCTCTATCCGCGGACAGGGAGGAAACACGTCGATAGGCGTTTCTCCGTAGGATCCAACCAAGCCGAATCAAAAGTAGATACGCGCCCCTTTCTTGCCAACGCTGAGCCTATTGCACGCCTGCAGTGTCGGTGGCTTCGTAAAGTGGGCGTAATGCCTCTTCCCGGGCGACACCTCCTACACCGTCATCCACCAAGGTTTCGGCATTATTTTCAAGATATTGTTTAACTCCTTCGCTTTCAGCAACACGCTCGAAGTCGCGAAGTGAAGCCATCAGTTGTGGTGTCAATTGGTCAAGTTGGGGGCGAATATCTTCGGCAAGGTCTGGTGGGGATTCAAAAGGAGGCTGCTCTGTTTGCCTCCATTGTTCATGGAGCCGGTGCTGGATAACCTTGCTTGCCTCAAACTGATGTTTGAAAAACGTCTGGGCAAAGGCCTCATTGATACCCGCCCGCGTGGCTTCAGCCACGACCCTCTCTAGAATTTGCGCTTCTCGTGCGGGAGCATCAATAGGAGCACCAGAGTTCCATTTAGCCTTTGCAACATCGGGTGCAATAGCAAGCCGCTCATCAACCAACCGAAGCAGCTGATCCACCGTCTGTCTGACGTCATTGGAAGGCTCGGCGGCACGGGCCTGATATCCAACACCGAGCGCCAGCGCCACCAGGAGAATGGCGCACAACATGACACGCAGGGAAGCAAGAGAGATCGTTCTTGAAGTGTCCATCATGACCGTCCATAGCTAGTTAGAGTGAATTCAATTTTTCTGTTTGCGACGCGCCAAAGTTTAGCAAAAGGCATAGCGGTCAACACGCTTACACATTCAATGGGATGCAAAGGTCACGCTGTGCTAACCGTTAACGGCGATACCCTATGTTCGATAGATCTCCGAGCTAGCAGAGCGTCCTGTTTCGGTGGTTTCTGAAACAGCCGCCCATATTCTCGGGTAAATTGGGGCACGCTCTCGTAGCCCACTTCAAAAGCAGCGCTGCTCGCTGAGAATCCTTCATTGAGCATCAAGCGGCGCGCTTCAATCAGGCGAAGTCGCTTCTGGTACTGCCCCGGCGTGAGCGACGTCATGTGTTTAAAGTGCTTATGAAACGAGGTGCTACTCATTCCCGCTTCTGACGCAAGTCGCTCAACGGGCACACGCGACTGATACTCGTCTCTGAGGATCGCAATGGCGGCGGCAAGACGGCTCGCATGGCTGTCCGGGTCTGCCAGCGCCCGCAAAGCATCGCTGTGAGGCCCAGACAGGAGCCAGTAGTGCAGCTCCCGCATGATTCCTGGGCTCAAGAGCGGCGCCGCTTCTGGGCGATCCAACAGGCGCATCAGCCTTGATGCGCAATCGAGCAGTGCAGCTTCGGTGTCGACGGCGAATAGCGTAGGCATCTCCGAAGTGCGCTGCGGGCGGGGGGTATCGATATGAGCGGTGAGCTCCCGCAACAGCGCCACCTCCAGTTCGACAGCGATCGCCAGATAGGGCTCGCTCTGGCTTGCCTGCACGACCCGTCCGGTGACCGGCATGTCAGCACTAACGAGGACGGACTGCCCGCTAGAAAAAACCTGTTCTTCATCCCCCACTATCAAGCGCTTCGCACCCTGCAGAACCAGGCATATCAGCGGCCTGTAAACCGAATGCAGGTCTCCAGACGGCGCCTTGAGGCACATCATACGTAACCCTGAGATCGGGGTTAGCGACATACCACGGTTGTCGGCGTAGCGGCTGGTATAAGACCGGACAGCCTGTTTGAGCGAGTTCATAGGTTTCCTCACGCATTTTAGCTGGAACTTATCATGAAGGGATGGCATGAGGGGATGGTTTCAAACTTCGGTCTCACCCCATCCAACTTTGCGTTCGCGAAGCATCTAAGCTCCAAGTGCCTGGGCCTGCGGCACTAATATAGAGAAAACCCGAGCTATTTCGGTAGGCACACTATGCTGGTATCAAAGAGGTGGCAGTGTACTTCTCACTTTCCGTCAGCCACCCTCTTCACTGGGGAAATCAAACGCTATGTTAAGCTATAGATGTGAGGCTCAAACTTTTCAGCAAGCGGCTCATCATCCTAAATATTGCTCAATATCCACCTCGTCAATCTGTTCTGGGCGCATATAACATTGAGCGTAGGTTCGGTAGATACCAGATTGTAGAAAGAGTTGAAAAATATCATCGTCAATATGCTGATCCTTGACCATAAAGGACATGATTTTGATGGCTTCTGAGAGCGTTTTTCCTTGTTTATAGGGGCGGTCGGCGGCAGTTAAGGCCTCAAAAATATCGGCCACGGCCATCATGCGGGCAACTGGCGGCATTTCATTCCGGGTGAGGCCCTTGGGATAGCCGGTGCCGTCCATTTTCTCGTGGTGTCCACCGGCAAGTTCAGGAACACTCTGCAAGTGTCTAGGAAACGGCAGATTTTCTAGCATTTTAATGGTTTGAACGATGTGCTCATTTATCTTGTAGCGGTCTTCGTCCGTCAGGGTGCCACGAGCAATCGCCAAGTTGTGTAACTCGCCTCTATGATAAAGAAGTTCCGGCACCGCCATTTTAAAGCCCCAGCGATTATCAGCAGGCAATTGATCCGCCTCGGAGCGAGGGAAAAGATGCTCCGGCTTATCGGCTAGCAGGACCTCTTCTACGGGTAGCGACACGTCAGCCACCCTACCTTTTCTCTCAAGTTCGGCCTGAGAAACGCCAAGACGGTCATCCAGGGTGCGCGTCCAACGTCGTTGGGCAATACGCTGCAATCGTTCAAGTTTTTCCTCATCCAGAAAATCGCCACCCTGATTAAGCTGTGCGATAAAGGCGAAATCATCGTCCAACGCGGTGAGTTCCTCGGCAAGTGCTCCCTCATCGATGGCCGCTCCTGCTGCGCGAAGCATCTCCCTTAAGCGGTTAATTTCCGCTTCGCGCTTCATGACTTCTACACGCATACGAACTTCATGAATACGGTCGTAGATGGTCTCGAGTTTAGTGGCTTTATCCATGACGAATTCCGGCGTCGTAATCTTTCCACAGTCGTGAAGCCAGGCCGCTACGTGTAGGGCTTCCCACTCATCGCGGGTAAGACTGAAATCTTTGTAGGGCCCGTCAGAAGCTTCACAAGCCGCCTGTGCAAGAGATTTAGTAAGCTCCGGTCCGCGCGCAGTGGGCGCCGGTATAAGGGCTTTTCGCATCGATCGCGCCGGCAATCAGTTGAATAAAACTCTCAAAAAGCTCTCGCTGTGCGGCAATCAGTCGACGAGCCTCCACCGATACCGCCGCTAATCCCGAAAGAGCCTCTGTAAAACGCACCAGCGCCGGGTCTATGGTCCCGTCTTCGACCAACAGGATAACGCCCACCAGCTCATTCGAGCGGTTAAATAGAGGAGTAGCTAGAAGCTCGGCTGGCGGCTCAGCAAGTATATTGATTAGGTCTTCGAGCCCCATGCGCTCTAGCTCTTGATTCGATGCTATTACGTTTTCAGAACGCTCATACCTAGCAGAGCGCACTACCAGGGCCTCCTGAAATGACAGCGGCACCACCATAGATGCTACCTCTAGCGACTCTCCCTTAGCACGTCGGGACACAAAAGGAACCAATGCTTGGCCATCTTCATCGGTGAGGTAGAGAATGCCCGCTTGCGTCTCAGTAGTAGCAATTATTTCATCAAGAATTTTGATGAGCAGCGTATTGAAATCCTCTTCTGCGGCAATAGCTCGGTTAATATCCAAAAAGCGTGAGATGGTTAAACGCAACCGATCAATCGTTTCTGCCAGCGCCACCGCTTCGCGGACGCGGGTATTCACTTTGATGGGATTAGCGAACTCAAACGCTGCCAGTTCATGAACATCTTTAGAGAGCTGTCTCAAGGGCAGAGTAATTTGACGAATAATTAGCAGGGTAATGAAAATACAGAGTAATAGGAGCAGCAATATCATAATGCCCTGATCGCGGATAATGTCACGCGTCGCCGCAAATAGCTGCTTCGTGGGCACAGCAAAGAGTAAGCGAACGTTCTTACCCATGCCAATATCCAATGGCTTGCTTGATACGATCCACTGACTCTCGGCGGCCGTCACCATGCCATGCTGATAGCCACCCGACAAGCCGTACTGCTGAGCGACCGCGCTCAATACGGGAGATGTCAGACTTTCAATATGCTGCCGTACCACCTCTCCTGAGGCGGTACGTCGCACGACCTGCGAAAGATCCGGATAAGCTATCAGCGTGCCATCCTCTTCAACGATCGCCACCTCACTGCCCGGTGTTAAACGAAGATTTTGCACTTCAGTGGCAAGTTGACCTAACGTAACATCAAAACCGATCACAGATGCCGCACTGGCCGAGCGTTGCGACAACGTAATGCCGATTGCTCCAGTACTGTAAAAGACATAAGGCTCGCTTGTCACTGGCCGGTTAGCGCCTTCGCTCGCCAGATACCAGGGACGATCACTGGGATCATAGATATAGTCTGGCTTTAGCTGCACGTCTTGCAGGTGCAGATCGGCATCATAAAATCGGTACTCGCCTACCATCGTGCCGTCGTTATCGAGCGTTTGTGTTTGAACAATATAAATGGCGGTATCGTCGAGCCCGAATTGAACGCGTTGCTCGTCGTTCTCGATTTTTCTGATCAATAAGAACTCGCCATTAGGATAGCCAACATACAGATTTTGAAGTGTCGGATTGCTATCAAGCACTGACGACAATACTGGCAGCCGGGACAGACGTGTTGACAGATCCGAAGCAATCGTTACTTGATCGTGCACCAGCATGGCGAGTTGCGACTGCACCGGGTCGACCAAGCGTCGAGCGCGCTCACGTAACATTACACCCAGCGTTTCAAACTGCTCTTCCAGAGCAACGGTCAGAGCATCGTTCGCACCTTTGTAGCCAAGCGTCAAGATTGTTCCGCCAATGGCGAGCACCATGATAACACTGGTGGAAATAAGCAACGTTTGGACAGACACCAGAAACTTCTTTGGTTTTCGGTATGACATTAGACCGCTGCTCCGTCAAGGGCGCCCTTTTAAGCTTGAAGTAATCTTGTGGTCGGAATTATTTTGAGTCCAACTCAATAACAACTTTGTTAAAATAAACTATATTCAGTCAATTTTCTGAGCTTGTGAACACTTTTTTTGATGTGATATTTTTGAGGGCATCCCTTGTGCGGCTAATTTTCTTTTACGTTGCGATATGGATAGCGAGCAGTGTTCCAGCCCTAGCTAATGAACTCGACCCGTATGGCTGCAAGAACAATCCGGTAAGGGTCGGAATGACCAATGCAGGTATCATGTATCACAACGGTCAGGGTGCGGATCAGGATCTGTTTGCACTATTAAGCGATATCACCCATTGCACATTCATAACTGTCCCCATTGCCCGCAACGATGCATTTGACATGGTCGAACGTGGTGAAATCGACCTGTTTACCAGTGCCCACCGCGAGCCCCATCGTGAGTCTTTTGCCTGGTTTATTCCCTATTTTGAAATTAACTTCTTGTTACTGGTTAATGCAGACAGGCTGCCCAACGTGGCAGATATGGAAGAGTTCAAGCTGGCAGGCGACGCCACGATAGCACGCACAACAGGTGGCGGTTATAGCAGTTATTTCAACTATCAGTTATCAGAGTTGGAATCACTTGGTAGAGTGCAGTTTTATGACGACTATGCAGAAACCGTCACGGCCCTGCTTAATGGGCAAGTGGATGCGACGTTGAGTGTACCGCAAATTTACCGGTTGTTTTTCTCTAAGGGTGAAGCTCCCATCCCTATCCGAATACTTGATGTGTCACCTGCACCTCCCACTACCGTCTCGCTGATGCTCGGTAAACAGCGGTTTTCAGCATCTCATGCGGCTAACTGGTTGCGCATCATCGAAGAACTGCATCTAAACGGCCAGCTTGAGTCCCTATTGGCGCGATATGTCTCTACTAATGAGGCGGCAGCCATGGTGGGCGTTAGCTCTCGCTAGTGTTCAGCGCCACACCAACTTGAGCAAAGTATAATCTGCTTCCCCACCGATGGCGCTTCGGCCCAGACGTCATTGGTAGCCTGTTGGCGCATTCGCTGTCAATTTTTGGCGTGTGGGGAGTTGTGGGCAATGAATCCTGCGTTGGCAACGCTGGAAATTTTTTAGGTATCAGAAGTCTACACTAGCGGATGTTGCCAGGTTTCGCAGTGGTCGCGCGATGCGGCTCGCGATGAAGGCGCCGATCAAAGCAAGCATGAGTGTGGTAAACCCAATCGACATCAGTGGTTCTGATGTCCACAAGCTTCCCTTAACCAGTATCGTATATAGCTGCCTTCGCTCGCACGCAGCGCCTGCTCCCTCAAGGAAGGTGGTAGCGATTCCATATGGCGGGTCACGGATGATGCTCGGCTGATAAATTCCGCTTTCGCCTCAGCGTCGAACTTCTTGGTGTACTCATCCGAGGATATGAGGAAGGTAATTGCCTGTGAGACGATCAATGCTGCGAGCGTCAGCCCGATGAATTGTATAGCCAGGCTCTTTCTCCAAAGACGGATCATTCGAAAATAACCTCAGTACATAGGCTGTAGCCGCCCCCCCTTTCAGCAACGCTGACCTTGTGACCTTGCTGCTCGAGATACTCCCGCACCAAATCCCGTATATCCTTATTATCATCAACGACGACTACATGTTTGGCCTCGTACATTGCCCTAACCTCCGCCGTAAAGCTGAAACTCGCGTATGACGTCAGAATCGACCAATAGAGCGAATCTATCTATTTCCCTGCCGCATTCAGGTTGAACTTAGCATGATGTCGAAGGCCTTCATCGCCCCTGCAGGAAAAGGCAAGGTTTGCGTAGGTGCTGGCAAGTATTGTCTCCATCAAGTTGTTAAAAAAGATAACGCAGCCTTGGCCGAAGCCAACTGCTGCCTCTAAGGCAATCGAGAAGAGCCAACAACCCTGCCATGTTACGGCCCGAAACGAGGCCAAGGAGAAACACCCATGACAGCATTTACGATCAACGGACGTGCGGTAGACGTGACCGCCGAGCCAGGTACACCGCTTCTCTGGGTGATCCGGGAACAACTGAAACTCACCGGCACCAAGTTCGGTTGCGGCATCGCGCAATGCGGTGCCTGCATGCTGCATGTGGATGGCGAGCCGGTGCGTGCCTGTGTTTTCCCGTTATCTGGCGCCGAAGGCAGAACCGTCACCACGATCGAAGGGTTGTCCGAAGATGGCTCGCACCCCGTCCAGCAGGCCTGGGTGGAACTGGATGTCCCGCAATGCGGCTACTGCCAGTCGGGTCAGATCATGAGTGCCGCTGCGCTTCTGGCACGCACTCCGAGCCCTAGCGATGCACAGATTGATGACGCAATGAGCGGCAACCTTTGCCGCTGCGGCACCTATGTGCGCATCCGAGCGGCCATACACCGTGTCGGCGAAAGCTAACCGCGCTGTGTTACCTAAAAGCTTATGGAAAGTACAGGCCAGCAATGAAAACAGATCATATATCCTTTAGCCGTCGCGCCTTTCTAGGCGGCACCATAGTGGCGGGCGCCGCGCTCATCATTCCCCTTCGTCTCCCCACGGTTTGGGCACAAGAGAAAGAGGATCCCCGCCTTTCGCATGCTTATATCCGCATCGACACGAGCGGCCAAGTGACCTTCCTGCTACCCACCAGCGAAATGGGCCAGGGCATCCATACGGGCCAGGCCCAGATTCTCGCCGAGGAGCTGGGCGCCGATTGGTCGCGCATTACTGTCGGCATGCCGAATCAGCTCTCCGACGCCTACAGAATCCCCTTCATCGGCCAGATGCGCTCTGTGGGCTCGTTCGGCATCCGTTTCTGGCACGACCCGCTGCGCCACGCGGCCGCCCAGGCGCGGGAAATGCTGACCCATGCGGCGGCGGAGCGGCTGGACGTAGCAGCGGCGGCCTTGCACGCCGAGAACGGCTTCATTGTTCACGCCGACAGCGGCCGAAGGATTCCCTTCGGTGACCTGGTGGAAGACGCCATGGCGCTGCCGATGCCCGAGGAGCCGACCCTGCGACCCGATAGCGAACGCACGCTGACCGGGCGCAAGGTAGCGCGACTCGATACCCCAGCAAAGGTGACAGGCAAAGCCGTATATGGGATAGACGTCGAGCGCGAAGGCATGCTGTATGGCGCCGTCCGACTCGCCCCGGTCTTTTCCGCCGACGTCGAGACATTCGATGAGAGCAGCGTATCCGGGATACCGGGCGTTGTCGCCGTGGTTCGCGTGCCGCGCGGCGTAGTAGTGGTTGCCGACTCTTGGTGGCAGGCCAAGCAGGCCGCCAACGCCCTGGAGATCGCCTTCACACGAACATCGGCGGACACGCTTTCCACCGATGAGATAAATGCAATGCTCCGCCAGGGACTGGATCGAACCGATGTCCCTATCACCACGCTGCGTGGCGAGGCTGAGGCAACCCTGTCGGAAGACGGCCAGGTCGTCGAGGCCGAATACTCGGTGCCGCTTCTGACTCATGCCAGCATGGAACCGATCAACTGCACGGCAGAGTCCACCGAGGAACGAACAGAACTATGGATCGGCACCCAGGGCCAGGACGTCGTGCGCATGACGCTCGAAAATGCGATGCAGGTACCAGCTGACCGGTTTTTCATCAATACCACCTATTTGGGCGGCGGCTTTGGGCGCAAGACCCACGGCGAGATCGCCCTTCAGGCAGCACTCGCCAGCCGCGCTGTCGATGGTCGGCCGGTCAAGGTGCTATGGGCGCGCGAAGATGACGTTCAGCAGGGCCAGTATCGCCAGACGATGATGTGTCGTTTCCGGGCGGTTCTGAACGAGGCCGGCCAGATCACCGGCATGCGCATACGCGTTGCCGGGCCGCAAATGGGCCGCGAATACGGCATTGATCCAGAGCAGCGGGCACAGTCGACGGGCAATCTCGCCAACTTCGATCCCTTCTCGCTCGCAGGGCTGTCAGACATGCGCTACGTCATCCCCAATTTTGTCGTGGATCATGCCGTGGTCGACCTGCCGATCCCGCTTTGCCCCTGGCGTTCGATCGCTCACTCCTTCAACGGCTTCTTCTTCGAAAGCTTTATGGACGAATGCGCGGCGGCAGCGGGCCGCGATCCGCTGGAGTTTCGCAGAAGCCACTGCACCGATCAGGCGAGGATGCTGGCCGTCCTCGACCGGGTCGCCGAGATGTCGCATTGGCAAGAGCCTGCGGCAGAGGGAATCTCGCGCGGCTTGGCCGTGGTAGAAAGCTACGGCTCCTATGTTGCCCAGGTAGTCGAGGCTCGGGCTGACGATGAAGGCATTCAAGTGGAACGTGTCCATGCCGCTATCGACTGCGGACGCGCGATTAATCCGGGCCAGGTGGAAGCGCAACTGCAGGGCGCCGTCATCGATGCGCTCGGAGCCGCCACAGGGCAGAAGGTGACGATCCGTGACGGCCACGCCGAGCAGTCGAACTTTCACGACTATCCCTTACTGCGCATCGGGGAAGCGCCAAAGGTAGCGGTGAGCATCGTCGATATCGGCTCGCCGCTAGGTGGCGTAGGTGAGCCGGGCATTCCTCCCCTTGCCCCGGCGCTAGCCAACGCGCTGTTTGCCGCTACGCAGCAACGAATTCGCCACCTGCCGCTTACCGATCATGTTCAGGGTTAAAGCAGCTGACCACAGATTGACGAGGCCTACTATGTATCTGGAACACGCACAGGATGTCCTTGGACAGTGGCTCGACTGGCGCAGCAAAAGCAAGGCGGCACTGGTCATCGTAACCGCGACGGAAGGTGGCGCCGTGCGCATGCCGGGCGCCCTGATGGCCGTGTCTGCCTCTGGTGATCGTTGCGGCTACATTTCAGGCGGGTGCATCGACGCGGATGTGGCCCATCATGCGCGGCAAGCGCTTAGCACGGGGCGGATCAAGCGCCTGAGGTACGGCAAGGGCTCACCGTTCATCGATTTGCCGCTACCCTGCGGTGGGGCCATTGACGTTTGCGTACTGCCCAACGCCCAGACCAGTGTTCTGCGTGCCTGCCATGATCAGCTCGCCTCGCGCCAGCCGGTATCGATCACGCTTTCTCAATCTGGTTCGCTAGTATTGGAACATCTGACCACCCCAGGCGCTCTTTCTTTTCAGTACATACCCAAGCTCCGCATGCGCATAGCCGGGCGCGGCGCCGATATTCTGGCGCTTGCCCGACTTGCGATGGCAAGCGGTATACAAACCGAGCTGCAACTCGGCGATGATGCCGAAGCTCAAGATGCTCAGCTTTTAGGCATAGAAAAAGTCACACTACTTACCCTTCCATCAACGCTGCCGAAGATGGACGATGATCCATGGACAGCATTTCTGCTCGCTTTCCATGATATCGATTGGGAGGAAAAGCTCCTAGCCCAAGCCCTAAAGGGTTCAGCTTTTTATATCGGCGCCGTTGGCAGCACTTCAACGCATGCGCGACGCTGTGAGAGTCTTCAGACAATCGGTTTTACCCAGAAACAAATCCGTCGAATCCATGGCCCCGTTGGGTTGATTCCCTCCATGCGTGATGCGTCGATGCTTGCCGTGTCTGTACTCGCTGAGATCGTGGCAGCCTATCAACTCAAGGTGAGGTTTCCATTTATATCAACGTGACGGGATGCTGAACTCAAAGTACAGACCTTTGGCCAATATGGCATTAAATGCTCTCTCTTAGCCAAATCTGGAAAGCTGTATGCTCTCCTCACGGCAAATAATGCTATTCGAGCCCCTAGCACTCCATGCATAAAAATGCTAAAAAATGCACAATAATGCAAATAAATGCAAAATTACGCATAGGAGATATAATGCTTAACGTTCCCGAAACCCGGCAGCAGCAGTTATTAGCCAAGCTTGCCATTGGCGAACAGCTGATCGCGCAAGACCTTGCGGTTGAGTTCGAAGTGTCGTTGGACACCATTCGCCGAGACATCATTGCACTTGAACAACAGGGCAAAGCACAACGGGTTCGAGGTGGAGCGGTTGCTACTGCGCCAGCTTCACCTCCCTTGCAGTATCGGGTTCCGGGCCAGTCACCGTCCATTGATGCCATCGCCGACCGAGCTTTGAGCTTAATTAACCACGCTGACACCCTACTGCTTGATGGCGGAGCTACAGTACTCGCGCTCGCCGAGAGACTACAACCGAAACCCAGGCTGCTGGTGATGACACCCTCCCCCTGGGTCGCGGTGGCATGCCAGAAAAATGGCGTCGAAGTCTTTATGCTGGGAGGACAGCTGGGCGTGCGCGGCGGCGTCAATGTCGGTGACACTGCACTGCTTGCCGCTTCCAACCTCTATGCGGACATCGCCGTACTTGGTGTCTGCGGTCTTGATGCTGAATTTGGACTCAGTGCTGACGACCTGCAGGAGGCGCATCTCAAACACGCCATGTCCCGGGCGGCGAAAAGCACCCTGGTGCTGGCTTCACGTGAGAAAATTGGACGACGCGCACGGCATAGAGCAGTCGCTATCGAAGATATTGATTGCCTGATCACTGATGCAGAGGCGGTAGAAGTGAAGGAGTTTGGTCGCTCAGCCATGGAGGTTGTGCATGCCTAGTCCTCGACGCGTCTGGCTCGCTGTCGCCGCCATGTTCTTTCTCAACGGTGGCCTGTTCGGTACCTGGGCTTCGCGCATTCCCACGGTGGCGGAGCACCACAACCTGGATGGCGGCTGGCTCGGCCTACTGCTGCTCGTGCTTGCTTCCGGCGCTCTGATTTCGTTTCCGCTGGCTGGCAGGGCGTCGGATACTTTTGGCGCCGCGCGCGCGACACTCGCCATTGCGGTCGCCTATACCCTTGCCTTAGTGATGATCGCTTGCGCTTTCAATCTCTGGTTGACGGCTGCTGCGCTGTTTCTCTTCGGTGCCGGCCATGGTGCCATGGATGTCACCATGAACAGTTGGGCCGGCGAGGCGGAGCGTTTCATCGCAAAGCCGGTCATGTCCTCGTTTCATGCCATGTGGAGTTTGGGGGCGGGAGTCGGTGCCGCTGCGGGCTATATGGCAGTCAGCCTGGAACTGTCGCTGCTTACGCACTTTTCGCTCATCGGCATCACAATGTACGTAAGCACGATTTTGCTGGGCAGCATCGGCTGGCAGTCTGAAACGAGGCCGCGCGCGGCGGGTGCGAAGCGCTTTCCGTTACCCCATGGGGTGCTACTTTGGGTCGGCATCATCGCCCTTTGCGCCTCTCTGGGCGAAGGCGCCATTGCCGATTGGAGTGCTCTGTTTCTGGTCACCGTCACCTCGGCGACCACGGCCCAGGGAGCGATAGGATACGCCGTATTCTCGCTGGCAATGGTCATCATGCGTTTGATCGGCGGCAGCGTAATTTCCCGGTTAGGCCCGGCGTCCGCCGCACGCTTCGCAGGGTGTTCGGCCTCTATTGGCATACTGCTTGCCGTACTTCCCGCCAATTTCATGGCAGCACTACTTGGTTTTTTCTTCCTCGGTATTGGCTACGCACTCATCATGCCCCTGGCCTTTTCCCGTGCTGCCAACGATCCCGATACCCCCCCCGGTATCGCTATCGCCAGCGTGGCGACCTTGGGCTATGGCGGCATGCTGCTCGGGCCGCCGTTGATCGGCTTTACCGCCCACTTTGTCACGCTGCACTATGCCTTCGGGATACTTGGCCTTCTGGCGCTGTTCATCGTATTCATTGCACCATCTCTTGAGCGCTTCTAGTAGATGCTGTCCTGCGAGCGCTAGTCGGCAATTAAGCGCAATTACGGGCAACGACCCTCATTCAAGGAATTAATACCAAGCTATCCGATTAAAAGCCGTACTTAGGTGCCCATTGTGTATGTGCTTCGCTTCACACAATGACGCAGCCAATTCACAAGGTCATCTACATAGCTGTAAAAGACAGGAATAACCAGCAGGCTCAATAGCGTCGACGTGATCAGCCCACCAATGACCACAAAGGCCATGGGGGCCCGGAAGCTGGGATCGCCAGCCCATCCTAGGGCGATCGGCATCATGCCCGCCCCCATGGCAATGGTGGTCATCACGATGGGCCGGACACGTTTTTTGCAGGCATCAACAATGGCGTCCACACGTTCCAACCCATGCACCCGACGGGCGATGATGATGTAGTCCACCAACAGGATTGAGTTCTTGGTGGCGATGCCCATCAGCATGATCAACCCGATCATGGCGGGCAGCGACACGGGCGTCTGCGTGAGGAACAGCGCCAGGAAAGCCCCAGGTACGGAGAGCAACAGCGCCACCAGAATAGTGACCGGCTGCATGAAATCCTTGAGCAGCAGCACCAGCAACATATAGATACACAGCACGCCGGTCAGCATGGCAATCCCGAAGCTTGAGGCAAGCTCCTCCATTTCCTCTGCATCGCCTTCTGGTGTCTGAAACACGCCGCGTGGCAACTGACGTAAACTGGGCAGTGCCTGCACGGCCTGTTCGATTTCTCCCAAAGGCTGCCCTTGTAGGCTCACCTCGAAATTGACGTTGCGCAGACGGTCATGCCGGGTGATTTCCGAAGGGCCGCTGCTCCACTCGAAGGAGGCAACACTCTCGAGTGGCACCCTCCTCCCATTAACACCAGGCACAGGCAGCCGTTTAAGGGTCGCCATATCCTCCCGCGCGGCATCCGCCAGCCGAACCATCACCGGCACCTGACGCGAGCTGAAATTCAACTTAGGAAGATCCTCGGCGTTATCGCCCACGGTCGCGATGCGCAGCGTATCGGCGATGGCCTGAGCCGAGACCCCAAGGTCGGCGGCGCGGGCAAAATCAGGGCGTACAATGAGCTCAGGCCTGACCAGGCTGGCCGTCGAACTCACCGCGCCGATGCCCGGAATGGCGCGCATCTCCCGCTCGACTTGGCGAGCATGCAGTTCAAGCACCCGGCTATCCTCACCGGCGAGCACCAACTCATAGCCATCCCCCTCATCACCTACGCGAGTTCGCACGCCGGGAAGCGTGGCGAGTGCAATACGTAACTGCTGCTCTATGTCTTGCTGCGTAACGCCCGCGCGGGTTGCGCGATCCGCCAAACCAACGGTCAGTTCCACAGAGGTCACATCAGAGTCACTGCTGCCGGAGTTCTCACCGATGGCCGCAAAAACGCTGACTACATGCCGTTGCGTCACCAGTCGTGAGCGTGCCTGCTCGGCAAGCGCCTCCGCTTCAGACAAGGTGCTACCGGGCGGCAAGGTGAGCGTCGCCTGCGTCTGGGAATTATCATCGGGGGGTATGAAGGTTCCCGGCAGGGTCGAGGCCAGCCAGATACCTCCTGCAAAGCAGGCCGCCGCCGCGAGGAGCGTGGTCTTACGGTGGCACAGGCACCAACGGGCGACGACAAGATAGACGTTAATCCACGTTGGATCGCGCGAGGGATGTTGTGGTTTGCGCAGCAGATACGCAGCCAGCATGGGCGTGAGAAGGCGCGCCACCAGCAGCGAAAACAGCACCGCTACCGAGGCCGTCCAACCGAACTGAACGAAGAATTGCCCGACGGTGCCGCTCATAAAGGCTGTGGGCAGAAAAACGGCAATCAATGTAAAGGTGGTAGCGACAACGGCCAGGCCAATTTCCGCCGCCGCGTCCATGGCGGCCCGGCGCGGGGGCTTGCCCATTAGCAGGTGCCGTTCGATATTCTCAATCTCGACAATGGCATCGTCCACCAGCACCCCGATCACCAGCGAGAGCGCCAGCAACGTCACCACATTGAGCGAGAAGCCCATCAGGTGCATGAAAGCGAAGGTGGGGATGATCGACAGTGGCAGTGTGACCGCCGCAATCAGCGTGGCCCGCCAATTGCGCAGGAAGCAGAACACCACCAGCACCGCCAGCGCCATCCCCTCGAATAGCATGTGCATGGAGCCCTGGTAGTTCTCCAGCACCGGCCCAACAAAATTGAAGGCTTCTTCGACCTCGACATGGGGATATTGCGCCTGCAAGTCGGCAACAGCAGCCTGCACCCCCTCGGCCACATCTACCTCGCCGTACCCCTCGGCACGGGTCATCTCGACGCCGACGACGGGCGCGCCATCAAGCAATGCCATCGAGCGCCGCTCGGCCACGGTATCGGTAACCGTCGCCACCTCATCAAGGCGAATACGCCGACCGTCGCTGAGTGCCAGCTCCATCGTCGCAAGCTCAGCTGCGGATTCAGCGTTGGCGATGATGCGCACGGCCTGTTCGGCGCCGCCGACATCCACGCGCCCACCGGGCGCCTCCAACTGCGCCTGGCGCAGCTGGTGTGAGATATCCAACGCTGTCGTGTTCATCGCCAGCAGGCGGTTCGGATCCAATGCCACGCGGACTTCGCGATCGACCCCGCCGATACGCCGAACCGAGCCAACGCCTGGCACCGACAAGACGGCCTTGGTCATTTTGTCATCGACGAACCAGGAGAGTGCCTCATCGTCTAGATCGGAGGAGCTCACCGCGTAGCGTACAATCGGCTCACTGAAAAACTCACCCTTCCGAATCACTGGATCACGCAGGTCGGCGGGTAGATCCGAGCGGATGCGAGCAACAGCGTCGCGCACATCCTCCAGAGCCTCTTGCAAGGACTTTTCCAGTCTGAATTCAATAGCAATGTCGGCATTGCCATCCGTCAGCGTTGTAGAGATGTTTTTGACGCCGGAGACGGTAGCGATGGAGTCCTCGATCTTGCGGGCAACCTCGTTCTCCATTAAGGCGGGAGCCGCCCCCGGCAACGAGGCGGATACCTCTACGAGGGGCAGCTGTACATCCGGCAAGTCCTGAATAAACAAGCCTCGGAAGGAGATGAGCCCCCAGAAGGTCAATAGGATGAAGAGCAGAACAACCGGAATAGGGTTGCGAATCGCCCAGGATGAGGTATTCAGCGTCATACCCCCTCCTCGGCGTCGGTCTCAACCACCCGCACCTGATCACCGTTGCCAAGAAAAGCACCGCCCGAGGCGACCACCAAGGCGCCAGGTTCAAGGCCGGAGAGAATTTCGATTCGATCCTCCGTGTGCTGGCCCAAGGCAACTTTCTGCTCCGTTATCTGGCCTTCACCGCTGACGCGATGTACATAGCCAAAGCCGTCGCGTAGTTGCACCGCGGCACGGGGAAGCGTCATCACTTGGCGGCTGCCCAGTTCAAATTCACCCCGTGCAAACATTCCCGACCGAGCGATGTCGCTTAACGGTAGGTCGACATAAACCAGCCCATTGCGTGTAGCGGTGTCCACTAGCGGCGCAATGGTGCGCAAGCGCCCTTCGAGCTCATATCCACCGGGCACGGTGACCCTGGCAGTCTGGCCCGGTCGCAGCTCATTCAGATCGGACGCGGCGACCTCTGCCCGCCACTCCAGGCGACCATGGCGCGTCAACCGGAACAGCTCCTGATCAGTGCCGGTGACAGCACCAACAGTGGCCGTGCGGGAGGTAATCAAACCGTCGTCCGGGGCGACCACCTGCGTCTGAGCCAAGCGTAGCTCTTGGGCTTCATGCTGCGCTTGCGCAACGCCTAGCCGCGCACGGGCGGTAAGTTCGGCGGTTTCGTATTGCTGAATTTGCTGCTCTGAAAGCGAGCCGGTGGTTTTCAAACTTCGGGCACGCTGGGCGTTGGCCGTTGCTTCCGCAAGCGTCGCCTCGGCTTCTGCCACGGCGGCGCGACTCCTAGCCAGCTCTGCGCGCACCGTCGAGTCGTTATAAACGGCCAGCACCTGCCCTTCTGTGACCTCATCACCCACGTCTACCGTGACGTCTACCAGCCTCAGGCCACCGATCTCGGTACCGATAATGATCTCCTGCCACGCAGCGATATCACCATTGGCCGCAATCGTCGTCGGAAGCGTCTGAGGTTCTAATGTCGTCACGTTGACTGATAGTGAGGGCTGCGCCGTCGGTTCGGCGACGGCATCACTTTCCGACGACACCGCCTGCATACATGCCAGCGCGGCAGCGCTAGCAATCACGACAATCATAATGCCGAAACAACTTTTTCGTTTTGGAAATGGCATAATCCAGGCCTGCTTCAAAGGGTTCAATTCATTGATGAAAAAGAAAATCCAAGAATTTCAGTTGAACCACTATCGGCCTGCCTTCCTTTCTCATTTCTTACTGACGTCACGTTTTAAATAAATCCGGCACCAGTAAGAAACGCGTAAGATAGCGCTCCTGATGATGGCACTTTCATACCACTCTCACTTTCAAACCATGCTAGGAGTGCCACCATGAGTTATCATCAGTCGCTATTACTGAACGGCCGCCTCATCACTATAAAATTGGCGACAGCCGCATGTATCGGTGGTCTTGTTATTGTCTCTCCGTTGGCGTTCGCCGACGAAGAGGACTCAGACGAAACCACTTGGGGATTGGGCGTAGGCGCAATAAGCGAACAGGATCCCTATGCCGGTATCGACAGGGAAAACACCCCATTTCCCTTGTTCCTGATCGAAAACCGGTACATTAGTGTCTTCGGATCAGAAATCGAATTTAAACTGCCGAGTCTTGTCATCAACGACTCACAACAGCTCAATTTCGGCATCGTCGCCCAGTACGATGAGAGCGGCTACGAGCCAGGCGATGCCCCGATTCTCAACGGCATGCGTGAGCGCAAGGGCGGATTTTGGGCGGGGGCCAAAATGGAATGGGAGACCGACTTCGTTGATGTTAGTGCCGAATGGCTCACCGACGTCTCCGGCAACAGCGACGGACATCGCTTCGATCTTGGCCTGGAGAGAACGTGGGAATTCGGCGAACATATAATGGTAACCCCACACGTGGGGGCGTCCTGGCAGGACGACAAGAACGTCGATTACTACTTCGGCGTTCGCGATAATGAGGTTCGCTTCGATCGCCCCGCCTATAAGGGAGAGTCGGCTACCAATATCGAGGCGGGGGTGCGCGGCGTGTACCAGTTTGACCAGCATCACTCTGTGCTGTTAGGTGTTGAGGTCACGAGCCTGGCGAACGAAATCAAAGATAGCCCACTGGTGGATCGTTCGACCCAAAACGCCGTGTTAGTTGGCTATCTTTATACATTCTGATGAGCCGCATACTACTGATCGAGGATCATGACCGGCTAGCCCACTTGATGTGCAAAGGGCTGGTGGACGCCGGTATCGGCGTTGATGTGGTCGACCGCATCGATTCGGCTTGGGCTGCCGTTCAGCAGATGCCCTACCAGGCACTGGTACTCGATCGTGGCTTGCCGGATGGCGATGGGCTGCTATTGCTCAAGAAGTTGCGCAACGCGGGCCTTAGCGTGCCCTGCCTGGTGTTAACGGCTCGCGATGCGCTGCATGACAGGCTAGAAGGCCTCGAAGCCGGTGCCGACGACTACCTCCCCAAGCCGTTTGCCATGGATGAGATGGTGGCACGTGTCCGTGCCTTGCTACGCCGCCCTGCGGAATTCCATTCAATCGACCCCATTCACGGCGACCTGAGGCTGCATACGGAAAGCGGCGTTCTGTTTAGCGGCGACAAGAGCATTACCCTCGCCCCGGCGGAGCTGCACATCATGCAGTTGCTGTTATATAAGCACGATGAGGTAGTTCGCCGCAGCGCGCTGGAAGCAGCGGCCTGGGGGCTAAGCGAGGCGGTGACGCCGAACGCCTTGGATGTCGCCCTGCACCGTTTACGCCGCAAGCTGCTTGCCATCGGTTCGCGCCAGCGGATCGCCAACGTGAGAGGGATGGGATATGCGCTTCGTCAAGCGGATGACGCTCAATAGCCTGAGGCTGAAGGTGCTGCTGGCCTATTTGGCAGGTATGGTGCTGAGTATCACACTGCTGGTAATTGCCGCAGCAGTGGTGCTTCAGAGCGATCTACTGCCTCGTATGGATATGGCCGACGCGGCCGATGGGCTGGTGGACAATGTCGAGTTCGACAGTCGTGGCCGGCCCGTTGGTTTCGACGCCAGCATGGACGACCGCGCTTGGCTATACGAAGGCCCACAACCCGAAACGGCGTACCGTATTCTGGATGATGCCGGGAACGTGGCGGTGACCTCGAGTGCCAGAGAAGCTTTCTGGCCAGCCGACGGCGAGGTTCTACGTTTGGCGCGGGGCACCTTTTCCTTTGAGTATGACGACAGAACTTTCTACGGTGCCACGGAGCCCTTTGAGCATGGTGAAAGAACGTGGTATCTGCAGTTCGTCGCCAGTTCAAGATTCGTTGATGTCCTCTATCTCGTCGCCTTTCCACTGGTGGCAGCGGGCGTACTGGTGTTTGGCTTTGTCATGTTCGTTGCCTTCGGTCTATGCGCCTACATTACCTTGCGCTTAACCCTCAAGCCTCTGCGCGATGTTTCCAAATCGGCGGCGGCTATCTCGCCGCGCTCTATAGACGCCCGGCTCGATACGGACGCCGTGCCTGTGGAAATTGCCCCGCTGGTACATAGCTTCAATCACGCTCTGGAACGCCTTGAGCGGGGTTATCGCCTGCAGCAGGAGTTTCTCGGCCACGCGGCCCACGAGTTAAAAACGCCCCTGGCGCTGATCCGCGGGCAGGTTGAGTTGCTCGAGGAAGGGCGAAATGACCGCAAGGCGCTATTGAGCGATGTCGAGTACATGACCCGCCAGGTGCAACAACTGCTACTTCTGGCCGAAGCGAGCGAGGCGCACAACTACCAGTTTAGCGTTGTTCGAATGCACGACATCGCCCACGAAGCTTCCATCTACTTGCAACGCATGGCGGAGTCCGCCGACGTGCATTTAACGGTGCTTGCCGCGGATCAAGGGGTGACATGGAAGGCTGATCACGGGGCATGCTTCACTCTGCTCAAGAACTTGCTGGAGAACGCCATCCAGCATGCCCCCGCGCAGACTCTCGTCAGCATGGAAATCCAGAGCAATACGATAACCGTGCGTGACCGAGGGTCTGGCGTCGAGCCTGAACAGCTGTCTCTGCTGTTCTCTCGTTTCTGGCGAGGTGCACATCGACGCGACCATGGTGCTGGTTTGGGGCTGGCCATCTGCCAGGAAATCGCCATGGCACACGGCTGGGTGCTTTCGGCTCACAACGCCCATCCCGGGTTGATCATGACGCTACGCAAAGAAGCCTAGGGTTAATCCCTGCAAACAGCGCCCTACATCACTTATCAACGAGGTGGTCATGCAAATTTTAAGACGCAAGCCCCTAAATCCGCCCAACCTGCCCGATACCTTGATCGAAGGTCACAGCCAAGCCGTATTAGTTCAGGGAGGCTCCCGGGTGCTGATGTCCAGCCAGGTAGGGGTCGATGCCGAAGGCCATTTAGCGGGCCCTGAACTTCCCGAGCAGACCGAAGCAGCGCTGAACAATATCGAACGATTGCTATCAAGCCTCGGCGGCGATCTCTTGCGGGTGGTGATGTTGAGAATCTACTTAGCCGAATCCGCTCGCTACGACCAGCAAGTGGTAATGGAGGCGCTGAAGCATCGTTTCCCCACCGCCCCGCCGGCTGCTACTTGGTTGATTGTGTACGGCCTTGCCGAACCAGAATGGTTAATCGCTATCGAGGCCGAGGCAGTGCTGCCGGGGTTTGCCTTAAACAGTTAAATAACCGTAACAGTCGAAATAATAACGCTGCTTGTTAAACACTACATAGCCCGCCTGCCCGACCATTCTAAGTAAGAGGGAGCACATTTGTGACTCTCTGTTAGAGGCAAGCACCGACAGAGAGGGTTCCATGATTAGCCGCCTTAGCGTTCTACTTTTCACACTCTTTCTGCTGACTTCCTGCGCCGTGCCGCCAGATTTCCCTGGTTTTCAACCCTCAGAAAATCTGCCTCGCTATGATCAGGAGAGTTTCGACCAATATGTGCACGATACACGTGCATGGATTGCGGATAACCGCGCTTTCATCAGCGAAGATCGTGACCTTGAAATAGAGCTCAATACGCCGTTCGAACTCCGCCCTGATAAACCGGCGAAACGCGGTATCCTGTTAGTTCATGGACTGGGCGCAAGCCCGTGGTATTTCATCGATATCGCCACCGCCATGGCGAATGACGGCTGGCTGGTTCGCTCCATTCTTCTGCCTGGCCACGGCACACGCCCTGCCGATCTTATGCTGCCTGATAATGATGATTGGGAAAAAATAATTGCCCATCACGCCAAACTGCTGGCAGCCGAGGTCGATGAACTTTGGCTTGGCGGTTTCTCAACCGGAGGTAACCTGGTCACCTCTCATGCGTTCACAGACGACAATGTCGATGGCCTGCTGCTGTTTTCTCCTGGATTTTACCCCGATACCCACTATCTATTTCTCGCCCCGACCATTGCCTATTTATGGGACTGGCTCGATATCGATGATGAAGACAATATCGTCACTTACCAATCATTTCCTGCGCGAGGGGCCTCGCTCTATTATCACTCGGTCAGTACCGTGCAAAAAAATCTCAAAACCTCACACTTTAATAAACCTGTCCTGATGACGATGAGTCAACATGATAGTGTCCTTGACCCCAACGCGACGCTCATTGCCTTTCAAAACCGCTTTCCCAACCAACAATCGCGCTTCATCTGGTACGGCGATCCACCACAGCACCTTGACGACCCCCGCGTCACCGCCTTTACCAGCCACCTTCCCGACCGGCGAATCAGCAACTTTTCCCACATGAATGTGCTGTTTGCGCCCGAGAATACCTATTACGGTCAAGCGGGTAGCTACCTCATGCTGGAAAACGGCCAGGATGGCCTCGCGCCGCCCGACGACCCGGATGCCCTGTGGTTCGGCGCATGGGGTCAGAGCGACGCGGAAAAATACCACGCTCGCCTGACCTGGAATCCCTATTTTTACGACCTCCTCGATGGTATTCGCGAGGTAACAGGAGACTAATCGACGTCCCTCCCCGACTGAGCTTTTCGGGGCTCATGGAGAATAGGTGCAATAAAATGGTTATATCTATACTTTCACTATCCAAGCATTTTTTTGTAACGCTATACATGAAAGAGAAAACGTCATTCTCAAATATTTGGTTCCCGGAATCCCCTGGAGCACTAAGCCATTCACAGTGCTTTGCTTTACGCATTACAATAACGTTAACTGCTGATGCTTCTTAATGCTGGATCAATTGAAAGCGTCATTGCCGTCTTCAGCGTTGAAGCTAGCACTACGGCCTTAATCTTTTCCAAAATAAAATCAAAAAGCACTACAGCTTGGCTACTGAGTGATATTGAGGATGAGATACTAGAGTGCACCAATACAATAGGAGTGGCAGGCGTAGGGGCTCTTTTAGTTATATTTTTGTTGGCCTAATCCACTTCTTAATTGCTGTGCTGAATATCAAATGACGAATTAATCATTAATAACGACTTGGCCGCAGGCTCTGAGAAAAGCAGCCCCCGATAATACTTGCTGGCAGAAATAAGCAGCGTGTATATGGACTCCTCCTCGTCTACAAGCACAGAAGGTCATAGCGGCACAGTCGACTGCTAGCGTATATCCGGTCTCGTAAAGAATGCCTAACATGTGGGCATCAGAGCTTAATGGGCTATTCGCACGTCGGTGCTACCGCTTTCCGCGCTGGCCGACCTGAACGAGTCTGTCAACACGGACAGCATTCGGCGGCTGGACGGGCGCCATACGGTGACGCTGAATATCGTGCCACCACGCTCGGTGGCGTTGGAAACGGCGTCGAATGAAGAACGATATGTTAGACAACATGCCATTTTTTGATCTGCAATCAGGCTTCTCCACGCTTGGCGAGAGCTGAAGCGATCATGTCCGAATTCTCTGTTCCCCATTCGCACAGCGGAACCAGAGCGCGTGAGAGGCTCCGACCGCTTGACGTCAGAGCATAGTCCACGCGCGGCGGGATCTCCTTGTGATCGGTTCTTGATACGACACCATCGGATTCCAGCTCTTTGAGCTGCTGGATGAGCATCTTGTCGCTAACCCCCCGAACGCAGCGCTTCAGCTCGCCATAACGCTTCGATCCATCATGCAGGAAAAAGAGGATCAGCGGCTTCCACTTACCTCCTATTACGCGAAATGTGGCGTCCAGACCACACGTAAACGGAGGAATAATATTGGCTGTTTTCATTTCGATCTCCCTACTTACCAAAAGGTGCATACTTGTATTAAGTATACTGCCCGACCTACAGTGCTTACGTCAACATGAACGACAGCGGCCACTTCATCGCTGAAGAAAAACCCGACGCGACCATCCAGCTTCTGTTCGGGTTCTCCAGCTCGGTAGCTCGTCGTTAGGCACATCAAAACCGCATTGACGGATCTAACCATGAGAGGTGGAAACATGAACATCGGCATCATTGGCGCGGGTCAAGTGGCTCAGGCGTTCGCCCGCAAGGCGATAGGAGCCGGGCACACCGTCGTCCTCAGCAGTCGTCGCGGCCCAGACAAGCTGGCTGCTCTGGTAGATGATCTCGGGCCGTTGGCGAACGCCGTCACGCCTGAGGATGCGGTCGAGAATCCGATGGTACTGCTTGCGGTGCCCTGGCCGGGAGTCGATGCGGCTCTGGGATCGCTGCCCACATGGCATGGACAGATATTGATCGATGCCACCAATGGCTTCGAGGATGGGGGGCTCGTCGACTTTGGTGACGGAAGCTCCAGCGAGATGGTCGCATCACTCACGCCTGGGGCGCGTGTCGTCAAGGCGATGAACTCGCTCTTCATGACGAACTTCGAACTGGATCCCACCTCTGGCGACTTTCGTCGGGTGATGTTCGTCTCGGGCGACGACAGTGCTGCGAAGACTGAAGTCGCGGATCTCTTCGAGAGTTTCGGTTTTGCCCCAATCGACCTGGGAACCCTGCGCCAAGGCGGACGCATACAGGCGGTGGGCGCACCGCTTGCTGGCCATGACTTTTTCCTGCCTTGGCCTGCACCGCGTTCCTTTCCTGCCTTCAATGGCGAACGATAGCAAGGCAATGATATGGACACTCAAAAACGTACAGGACAGCGCATCATCCAATACCGCTACGGCGATCCCAACGAAGTACTCCAGGTCGAAGATGCGACTTTTGACCAGCCCCTCGGCGCCGGTGAGGTACTCGTCAGGGTCACCCGCAGCATGATTCATCCGGGGGATTTGCAACTGATCGCGGCACGTTATTCGAATCCATCCGAGCCGCTTCCCAGTGGCCGCGTCCCAGGGTTTGAAGCCGCTGGGATCATTGAGAAGGCCGCGCCAGGCGCGCTGGAAGGGACAGGACTTGCCCCTGGAATGCGGGTCGCCTTCTTTGCTCCGGGTGCCTGGCAGAGTTATGCGGCCGTACCGGTGACGTCGCTCGTCGCGCTGCCGGGCGAGCTCTCGGACGACGTGTCGACTCAGGTCATTATCAACACCATCATCGCACGCCAAGTGCTCCGTCTCGGCTTGCGAGATATGTCGCCAAGGCCGCGTCTCATTCTTCAGTCAGCCGCAAACTCGGCAGTGGGTAAGCTCATTACGATTTTTGCATTGCAAGAAGGGTTAGAACCGATCCGCCTAGTGCGCGAACCAAAGAGCGCGGATTTGCTCCGAGGCATCCTGCCCGGCGGCCATGTGATCAGCACCAATGCCGAGGGGTGGCAGTACGAGGTGCGCAACGTGGCGCGTGGCGATATTGCACTAGCTGTGGATGGGGTTGGCGGCCCGATGCTGACTGACCTATCTCGCCTCCTAGCCACCAAGGGGCGCGTCGTATTGTACGGCACCCTCGCAGACGCACCGTCGGATATGACGCTCTATTCGCATAAGGCGCTTACCGTGACCGGTACGACCATTCTGACCTGGCAGGACGACACAACACCGAAAGAACGCGATGCCGACATGCGTGCTGCGATCGAGGTCGGCCTAGCCCAGAAGAACGTGTTCGGCGGCAGCAGCGAGTTCACTCTGAAAGAGCTCGACAAGGCGATCAACGCGGTAACGGCACCGGGTAAGAGCGGCAACATTATCCTGAAATTCTGAGGAAAATCTAATGAATAACCACGACAGCATATTGTTCAATCCGGTCAAACTCGGCGAGGTCGAACTGCAAAATCGCATCATCATGGCTTCCATGTCACGGGCGCGAACCAGCAATCCCGAACTGATCCCGATCCCGCTGCAGGTCGAGTATTACAAGCAACGGGCGTCAGCCGGGCTGATCCTCAGCGAAGGAACTTGGCCGAGCCGCGAGGCAGTCGGTGCAGTCGATGTGCCCGGCCTCTTCAACGACAAACAGATGGAGGGCTGGAAGCCGGTAACCGAGGCGGTTCATGAGGCCGGTGGTCGGATCTTCGTGCAACTTGGGCATTGCGGCGCGGCCTCGCATCCAGACTTGCTTGGCGGTGCGTTACCTCTAGCGCCTTCAGCGGTGAACCTGAATCACCAGGTGTTTGCTGGCAGCTTTCAGCAAACGACCACGCCAGGAGCGATGACGCTCGGGGATATAGAACGTACGATTGAGGATTATGCTCGCGCGACCCGTCTCGCTCAGCAGGCAGGGTTCGACGGTGTCGAACTGCATGGAACCGTCGGCTTTCTGATTCCTCAATTCCTGAGTGACAAGTTTAATCTTCGTGATGATGAATACGGTGGAAGTGTCGAGAATCGGATCCGCTTTCCCCTAGAGGTTCTGGAGGCCATGATTTCTGAATGGCGCCCGGGAAGAGTTGGTTTGAAGCTGAGTCCAGCGGTTGGTATGGGAGACCTGCAGCCCACGGCGGCAACGCTGCCGACGTACGAGCGCCTTGTATCCCGGGTTTCCGCATTGAAGATCGCCTATCTCCAGCTCCAGGAGTCGCCCGAGGATTTGACCGGAACGCCGGCCGAGGCGTTGAACGAAGGAACCGCCAGACATTTCCGCCCGTTCTTCGATGGCTCCATAATTGCCAATGGCGGGCTGGACAAGGCTAGAGCTGAGGGGGTGATTGCGTCAGGTACCGCAGATGCAGCAGCGTTTGGGGGACTCTATTTATCTAACCCTGACCTTGTCGAGCGACTACAGCGTGGTGTTCCACTCGCGCCCGTGCCCTCACGAGAAACCTGGTATGGAGGTGGCGCGGCCGGATATGTGGATTACCCACGTGAAACGTGATGGTCGATTCGGTGATGGATTGGACACGGCAAGCCCATGCGTTGGCCGCCATTCATCACACAAACGAGAAAGGTAGCGTAAAACCTCAATCCTATTGAATCAAATAGAAGTCTGAAAATAAACGGGCGAGCCTAGGATCACTAGGCTCGCCCGTTTATTTTCCATATCAAAATCAATAGTTCGCTTTAAATTTTATAACCAGCGCATCAGATGATAAAAAAAACTTTCGCTTGCTGCGAAGACATTAACTCGAGATAAGCAATCTCTTTACCTTCACCGGAACCTCTCTCAACGGATGCTACACCTTAGAAAAGCACCAAGGTAAAAATTTAGGCTGCTTTTGAAATCTTCATAATTCACTCCTTATCCTTAAATAATTAGCCATCTCTCAATAAACCCAGTGACATGTGAGAAATTTAAATCTACATGCCACCGAGTAGTTTCAATGACTTTAAGTCACTTTAGAACACACTACCTACAACCGCCCCTATTAGGTTCGTTCAAGGGTTGTCAGCAAGTACCTGGGAGGCCGGAACATCCCGTGTTCCGCTGTCTGCACCTGTAGATTTCGATTCAGAATAAACAACCCCGTTATCTTCACCCGAGCCTCTTTCAGCGAGTGCTGCGCCTGAAGAAAGAATTAATGCAATGATTAAGGCCGCATTTAAAAGCTTCATGATTTACTCCTTACGTTTAACTAGCCATTCAACCTACTGAGCTGAAAAAGAAACTCATGGCTCGCTTTCTCTCCAACTTCCTACATGTTAGCTAATTAGCTCTTTTAGAGAATAAGGCTTGGTTTTCTAGTCGCTTCATCAGCACATGAATGATAGATTTAAAATGAACGGATCAGAATGCCAAATACTCTTTGTTTCTTGCCTGATCCAGTCTTTCTATATATTTCCGAGAATCTTTTAATATTGAGAAGAAGTGATGCCCGCCTGACACTCTCGTCAGACAGCTCGTACAGAATAAAGGCAACTACCGACCAAAACCCTCGCCGAAATCGCGGACATGAGCATTCTGCCCCTCAAGCGGCACTTAAAATCTCCAATTATCGATGTCTTCTAGTGAGGGTGCACTTGGGGCTAAACTGGTATTTCCACGATGCTAAGAGCAGCCAGCCCCAACGCTATGATCAACACCTTTGCCGTATCCAACTACCGCAGCCTGAAAAACATTGTCTCTCCCCTGTCGAGTCTCAATGTAATGACTGGGCCCAACGGTTGCGGCAAGTCCAATTTATACAAAGCGCTGCGATTATTGGCAGAAACAGCCAAAGGCAATCTTATCTCATCGATTGCTCAAGAAGGCGGGCTTGATAACACCTTCTGGGCTGGCCCGGAAAAACTCACCAAAGACATGAGAGAGGGCTCCACGGCCATTGAGGGCTCTGCCAAGAAAAACAGCCCCCGGCTTAGGCTGGGTTTTGTGGGTGAAGATTTCGGCTACGCCATTTCATTGGGGATGCCCGCCTCTCAGGGCTTTGCGGGCTACCAAGATCCCTCTATGTTCCAGTTCGACCCCGAGATCAAACGGGAATGCATTTGGGCAGGCGATGTTTACCGACCCAGTAGCTGTTTGGTTGACCGCGTTGGGTCTGTGGTCAAAGTGCGTGCTGGTCGTAAATGGCAGGTTTACGATGCCCACCTTAATAGCTACGAAAGCATTCTGAACGAAATCAGTGATCCGGTCGCCGTGCCTGAAGTCCATGCTGTTCGGCAAGCCATTCGTCATTGGCGCTTCTACGATCAGTTCCGAACCGACCCACACTCCCTCATCCGCACACCGCAAATCGGTACCCGCACCACGGTGCTGGATCACGATGGCCACAGCCTAGTGGCCGCATTGCGCACCATACACGAGATTGGCGACCGAAAGGCCTTGTATGAGGCAATTGAAGACGCCTTCCCCGGCGCAACGATTGATTTTGGGGCCGATGCGGGTAACCGTTTTGTACTACAGTTTCGACAGAAAGGCCTGTTGCGCCCCTTAAATCAGTCGGAACTATCAGACGGCACACTTCGCTACCTATTGCTGGTGGCGGCACTGCTCACACCCAGGCCGCCTTCCTTGCTAGTGCTAAATGAGCCGGAAACCAGCCTACACCCGGATTTGCTGCCCGCCCTGGGGCGCCTGATTATCCGTGCATCGCGGGAAACCCAGGTGTGGGTGGTCTCCCACGCACCGCGCCTGGTGGCGACACTGGAGCAAGATCAGGCCTGCAACTCTATCGCGCTGGATAAAGAGTTTGGCGAGACCGTTATCCTCGGTCAGGGATGGCTGGACGAGCCGCCCTGGCAGTGGACGGATTAAGCAGAACGCTAACGAACCGAGGACACTAGCGTTTCGTCTTTTCCATTTAGTTTGCCTAGAAGCCCTTTTCGCTAACTAAAGTGTAGCTGTTGGGGTGCTTTAGATTGATCAAAACGTAGGCTCATCACTATCAGCCCAATAAAAATCACCCCAAGCATCAGCCATGCCTGCTCAAACCCTCCCAGTAAGTCTTTTATCAACCCCGCCGCGATAGGTGCTAAAGAGGCGATGAGATAGCCGATCCCTTGTACCCAAGCAGCAAGCTGGCCCGCTAGCACGGGATCGTCTGAGTGATCCATAGTGATGATCAAGCTTAAGGGAAAAAGGCCTCCAATTCCTAACCCCAGCAGCGCGGTTGCCAACCAAGCCATTGTTTTAGGCATTAGCCCAAGAAGCAAAAAGCCCGCCACCGATAACAGAAGCACCAGCAATAACACCGGGCGACGGTCTTTCATCTGTTGAGCCAGTATGGGGAACGTTAGGCCAGCCATCACCTCAATGGCAGTTAGCCAACTAAGCGCCAGCCCCGCTTGCGTTTGAGACCAGCCTAAATTGATAAAGGTGGGCGGAATCCAAGCCAGAAGGCAGGTATAACCCGCCGTACCTAAACCAAAGAAAATCGCCAACGACCAAAACCGAGGCTGCCGAGCCATCGCTGAAAAAGCGATGCTAACACTGTTGTTTTGACTAGGGGCTGGCAGTACTCGCCTGCGCATCACCCAGCAAACGAGCCCTGCAAGTGCTAAAAGTCCCCATAACGCCAAGGCGCTCTGCCAGCCAATATAATCACTCACCACAGGTGTAATGGCAGAGGCGAGAGCCGCGCCCCCCATGATGGAGGCAATGTAGAACCCCATCACCATCGGGGTTTTCTCGCCTGCCGCCTGTTTTATCACCGCAGGAAGTGCCGCCTGGATAAAGGCTATGCCAATGCCGGCGCCCAGCGCGGCTGCCCATAAGCCTGTATACCCGAAGCCAAACCAGTGTAACGCGTCCGATAAAGCAATCGACGCAAGCGCCAGGGTAATCACGCTATTAAAGCCGATCCGCTTTGCAAGCAATGCGCTAACAAAACACCCTAACCCCATCGCTAGTACCGGTAACGTGGTTAAAAGCGACAGCTGTGTAAATGAAAGACTCACATCATACCGGATTGCCTCAACCAGCGGGCCAATAGCCGCCATGGATGGCCTCAGGTTGAGCCCAATCAGAATGATCAGAAGGATCGTTCTTACCAACGGTATTGATTTCGAATTGCCATTGCACATACCCACTGCCCACCCTTTATCGGCCATTGCTAAAATAAGAATCGGCGCTTACTTTAAAACCTCAGGTTAACTTGAGGTCAAGAGAAATGGAGGGTCGTCGCATAGCCCCTGGGAAGAGAGCATTGAGTGTGGACGAAGAAGAGAAAGAGCCGCTGAATGCCCTACCCCAACAAAGCCCCCCTTCTCAACAGGATTGGCAGGCGCGATAACTTGGCCAGGTATGGCTATGGTATTAATGACGGGTTTGATGGTATTGCGTCAAAACCGTCCCTAAAGAAACGACAGCGATTTATCATCGCATTGCCTATTCGCGTTGGATAACCGCCTGCCGATAACGTCGCTTAGTCCGGTAGCGGCGCTTAGGGCAAGATACGGAGGGTCAACTATACTCCGCCCTAACGTACATGATGTCGTTCCCTTGGCTGGTTTGTTCAGCCTGCCTAGGTAAATCAATGAGTTGGGACCGCATAAGGAGCTTGCCGTTCGTGAATAAAGGATCTTATATGATCGAGTCACTAGAAGAGCTCGAAGCCATTAAACAGTCATGCCGTTCGATGGTAACGAAGAGCTCAAGCCTGTCAGCTGGCACTGCGGTTATACCCATACCAGGCTTAGATATTGGCTCAGACGTCGCCATATTGATGCGGTTAATTCCCAAAATTAATGAAAAATTTGGGTTAACGCCTGAACAGATCGACAGCCTGGATACAGAATCCAAGCTTTTTGTGATGACGGTCATTTCAAATACCGGCAGCAAGATGGCGGGCAAATACATTACAAAAGCACTTATTATGACGCTGCTCAGCAGAATGGGTGTCAAGGTTGCTTCCAAAGGCGTTGCTAAGTTCGTCCCCTTCGTAGGTAGCGCTGTGGCAGGCAGCATTAGCTTCGCCGCCATGAAGTACATGGGTAACAGCCATGTTGAAGATTGTTATCAAATTGCCTTGGCAGCACTGGAAAAAGAGCGTCGGGAACATGAAATCGTGATTGAGTCAGAGCCAGGCGTATAACCCGCCCCTCACTGCCGAGATACTCAGTAAAGCTGAATAGCGGTCTTTCTAATGTGGCTCCGCTAGTGGGCGGTGATATGCTCTAGCTGATTTCTTAACGATTACATCAGGAGAATTTAATGCCCGCTTACGTCGTAATGACCCGCGAACATACCCACAACGCCCAGGAAATGGAGCGCTACAGCGAGAAAGCAAAAGCCGCTCGCGCAGGCCACGATCCGCAACCGCTCGCTTTTTATGGTGGTTTTGAAGTGCTCGAAGGTAGCGCTATGGAAGGTGCGGTGATTCTGCGCTTCCCGGATATGGCTGCCGCCCGCGCCTGGTACCAAAGCCCCGCCTACCAGGAAGCCCGCAAGCACCGCTTCCAAGGTGCCGACTACCGCGTGTTTATCGTTGATGGCCTAACAGAAGCCTAAATACCAAAACGCCCCGCTTTGAATGATCAAGTCGGGGCGTTTTGCCGTTGCTTTACCTCTGGGGTATAGGTGGCATTACATCACCAGCGATAGCTCACTTTCGCGCTGATCTCGCGACCCGGATTATAGTAATCGGCCGTGCTGGAACCGACCACGTGCTGCTCGTCGAGCAAGTTGCTGACATTGACGGCTAGGTCGGCGTCTTTAGTGAGCTGGTAGCTGAAGGCCGCGTCAAACAGCGTTGCCGCACTGCTCTTTGACGTATTGGCGACATCAAAGTAGTAGGAGCCAATGTAACGGGCGCCGAGACCAACGCTCATATCCTGGCTTGGCAAGGTATAGTAGCCCCACAGCGACGCCGTATGTTTGGGTGCTGCGGTGAACTCGTTACCCTCTCTGGCTGCGTTGCTGTCGCGCACCACTTCCGACTCCATATAGGAGTAACCACCGGCCACGCTAAGGCTATCGGTCAACTCAGCCTTCGCTTCCAGATCAAGACCCCGTACGCGGGACTCACCCACGGTTTCCCGCTCGATAACGCCATTGTCCTGTACAACCGAGATGGTGACGTCGTCCCTGGTTAGGTCATAGATGGCCGCCGAAAACAGCGCATTCGTACCAAAGGGAGAATATTTCGCACCAATTTCGTACTGCTCGCCCCGTTCGGGATCGACACCAATCGTGGGTGGTGCGACCGACTCCACCATGCTGACATAGGTGGAAATTTCGTCGGTGACCCGATAGGTCAGCGCACCGCGAAGTGAGGTCTCAGAGAAGTCATCGGAATCGGTAACGCCCGCCATGTTGGTGCTTGAGACATCCATCGAGTCGTTGCGCACACCCGCTGTCACGATGAATCGGTCATAGAAGGACAAATTCTGGGTCAGGAAAACCGACTCGGTGGTAAAGTCCTGCTTGTTACGGCTATAGACGTTCAGGCTACTCGGGGCACCGCTAAAGACGGGGTTTGCGATATCAATGGAGGTCGCATCCCCGTAAAACGAACGGTCTTCGGTGGAAGCATCGCGATACTCGACACCCACGAGCGTGCTGCTGTCGACCTGATCAAAGCGGGCGTCGTATTGCAGGATAGCGTTGCCGATCAACTCCTGGGCTTCGTTGTCCGTTCCAAAATAGTCGCGATCCACCACGCTGCCAACTCGCGCCGCGGAGTCAGTGATATAAACGTAGCCGAAGTCATCAGTCAGGTCGCTATAGCGCAGATTACCCCGCAGCGTCAGCCCGTTGTTGAAATCATGGGTGAGCTGTCCGGTAAGGCTGGTACGCTCGACGTCGTGATAATTAAAACCAGGCTCACCAAAGAACTCGCTGCGATCGTACTCCCGGTCGAGCGGATAACCACCGCTGTTGGGGGTGTCATCACGCTTCAAGTAATCGAAGATAACACTCGCTGAGGTGTAATCTGTCGGCTCCCAGGCCAAGCCACCCATCAGGAAGCCATTGTTGTCTTTGGAGTGATCGTATTCGCGGTCGCTGTCTCGGATGGTGCCGGTAAAGCGGTAGGCCACTGTCTCGTCAGCGTTCAGCGTGTCACCCACATCAACACCGGCTTCTTTTGCGTCAAATGAACCGTAGGAGAGATACCCCTCTCCAAAACGCTCAAAGCGTGGCCGCTTGCTCACGAAGTTGACCGAACCACCTGGATCCGCCGGGCCAAACAGGGTGGAGTTGGCCCCACGCAACACTTCAACGCGTTCGTAGGCGTAAGGCTCTTCGCGTACACCGCGCATTGAGCCTAGCGTAAGCCCGTCACGGTAGGTGGTGGCCTCGAATCCGCGAATTTTAAAATAGTCGTTACGGTCATCGGTGCCGTAATAATCAGTGAGGACGCCTGGCGTATATTGCAGCACTTCCTCGGTGGTAGAGGCGTTGCGCTGCTCAATTTCCTTCTCAGTGACGACCGACACGGAAGCGGGGGTATCAAGGATACTGGTAGCCACCTTACCGCCGACCCATAGCTCTTGGGCCACTATCGAGTTGGCATCATCATCAGCGTAAGCCTGAGCATTGACGATAATGGGAGCAAGGCGATAGCCCTCATTACCTTCACTGCTCTCGCCGGTTTCCTGGGCGTTCCCAATCATGGGAATAGTCACCAGCGTGGTGCCGCACAGAATGGCGGTAGTGGTCTGCTGCCACCGTAACCAACTTGCGTTGCGCCGGACTGTGCTACTGCTATCAGTCATGTTGAAGATCCCTTGAAATGATTAAACCGGCCCTGCTCGCCTTATGGTTTTCTTTTAAAAGGCCGTGAGAGTATCCAAAGGTGGCAGCACCTAGTCAATAGTAATAACACAAATCATAATCATTTATTTTGAACTTTAGTTCATGATTGCAATACACGTATGAGGTCATGCACCAACCGACTACCCGTCCTATATCTGCAGCGCTCGTGTACCAGCGGCATCTGATCAACAAATAAAAAAAGCCCCGTGTTATCCAAAACACGGGGCTTTTGACAAAGGAGTGTGGCCTGGCTCAGTGTGCCTCGACAGCGGCACGCCCTTTGATGATAGAGCGGGCAAGCATCAGATACGCCACCGAGCCACAGGCGGCCATGGCCAGAATGACCGCTTCAAGCGTATGCGGCAACATGGCGGACAATGCGCTCAGCAGCCCGGCGACACCGAACTGTGCTGCGCCCAGAAGCGCTGCGGCCGTCCCGCCACTGGTGGGAAAGAACTCCAAAAAGCAGGCCTGAATATTCGGAGAGATCGCCCCCACCGCGCCGATGGTCAGCATCATGGCGGCGAGGAAGGCGTAAAGCGACCAATCCATAAAGGCAGCCATCACCAGCAATACTATACCCACTGCCTGACAGCCCGTTGCCAACTGCAGGATACGCAGTGACGGTAGCCTGGAAAGCAACACTCGATTGAGAATGTTGAAAATAAGCATCGCGACGATATTCGCCGCAAACAGCATCGAAAAGCTTGAAGGCGACTGGCCGAAATGCCCCTGATAGATAAATGACGCATAGGTGATGAACATCATCAGAGTAGAAAACGAAGCAGCCTGCCAAACGATGAACGGCAGCGCCAGTTTTGTCGACAGTACCAGTTTGTAACGCGCCAGCAGGCTCATCTTAGGGCTTTTCGCGCGCGACACCTTTCCCGGGCCGGTAAACAGCACCCGCACCAGCAACGGCACCAGCAGCACCGCGTATACCGCCAAGGCAAAAAAGATATAGTGCCAGGAACCCAGCGCCAGAATCGCGCTGCCTACGCTCGGAGCGATTCCAGGTGCCAGCACCATGATAAAGCCCATCATCGAGAACAGTTTCGCGGCGTCGCGGCCCGCCACCCGGTCGCGCACCAGCGCCGGCACAGATACCAGGGTAAAACCGGCGCCAAGAGCCTGAACTGCCCGCCCGCCGAGCAGGGTGTTCAAAGAATCCGCCATACCAATGACGATGCTTGAGAGCGCAAAAATCGCCAGCCCGCTCATCAGCACCCGCTGGCGCCCGAAGCGGTCTGAAAGCGCACCGCCGATCAACTGGCCAAACGCCAACGCGAGTACATACACTGAAACGCTCAACGATACCGCCTGCTGAGAAATCCCCAGCGATTCACCAATAACCGGAAAAGCCGGCAGATACGTATCCATGGAAAACGGGCCCAGCATCATGGTCATTGCCAGGCTCAGCACCACAGTGAAGGGCGTTTTAGATTGGGTCATAGAAGCTCGCGGTAAAAGGGCGTAATGATGGACAACATCAACGATATGATACCGACTGATGCTATCAAGGCAATCGAACAGAAAACGAGGGATACGCTGCCGGGCGGTAATTGACAAAACACACAGCCAGTTTGTTATCGGTTAGCGCGGCTATGCAAAAGAGTGTGCTCAAAGCTATTTTAAAAACACACCCCCAACGAGGAGACCAGGATGTCTACCCCTCAGCCAGAACGACTCCATCTCGACAGCGATGCAGCGACCGGCTACCCCAACTCCCCTCTACCAGTGCTGGTTTATCGCCAGGTTCTCGATATCAGCAATGCAGAGGAGCGGGCCGATGCCTTTGAAAGCATGTTCAAACACCACGGTTGGCCGCCTGCGTGGCGCTACCACCTGTATGACTTTGATCACTTTCACTCCACCGCCCATGAAGCACTGGGCATCTTCCGTGGGCAGGCCCGGGCACGGCTAGGTGGCCCTAACGGCCAGGAGCTGATGCTTTACCCGGGCGATGTGCTGGTGCTGCCGGCAGGAGTTGGGCATGCCAGCCTGGAGGCGGACGATGATTTCTGCATGGTAGGCGCCTACCCACCAGGCCAAAAGCCGGAAATAGAGCGCGGTGATCCCGCACAACTTGCAGCAGCAAAAGCCCGAGTCGCTGCCGTTGCCTTACCCGAGGATTCCCCGGCAGGAGGTTCACTAGCGGAGCTGTGGCGGGAAGGCTCTTAGCAGGTGGAAGGCAATTGGCAAGCTCGACGATTAATTAGCTTTTCGACGAACCGGAGCAGTTTTTAACTATTTATGCATAATCTGACGCCTCACCTGAGGAGTTTTAACAATGTAAGTAATATCTTGGGGAAACGACCAATGTAATGTGTGAAATATCATTAAATAGGTCGTCGGAAAAAGAGTACTCTATAGCACCATATATTGCTAACATGGCTTATTCTCTGCATTTATACTATTTTTTTCTACATAAAATCGTGGTTTCTCAGCCAATACAGCAGCCTTTTTCAATAAATAAAAACCAGCACTAAAGGGAGCTCATGGAACTCAGACACTTAAGATACTACATTGTCGTCGCCGAACAACTTCACTTCGGGCGCGCGGCTAAATTACTTAATATATCGCAACCACCCCTAAGTAATCAGATAAAAAACCTTGAAGAAGAAATCGGCGTTCAGCTTCTTATTAGGAATAACAAGGAAGTCCGCATCACGCCAGCGGGTCAGCATTTTCTCGAAGCGGCAAGAAAGTGCATTGCGACGCTGGATAAGGAAATAGCCTTTACTCAAAGAATAGCACAAGGCAAGGAGGGATCTATTTCAATCGGATTTAGCGGTACTATGTCGTTTCACTTGATTCCATCTATCGTTAAAGACTTTAAAAGAAGCCATCCAGGTATCGACATACGTTTGCAACAACTTACCACTCACAATCAGATTGTCGGCTTGATACATGGGACAATTGATGTCGGATTTCTTGTCTCTCCTGTCTCAGACAAACGAATAGACAATATCACGATACTAGAAGAGCACTTCGTTGCCTGTCTTCCTAAAAGCCATTCACTAGCGACCACTAACCAGGAGGTCGACGTAAGTAAACTCAGTAATGAAAACTGGGTGATGACACCCCGAGAAGCAGGGCACGGTTACTATGATGCGATAATGGCTCTGTGTAAAGAACATGGCTTCAAGCCCAATGTCATTCAGACAGCTCAGGAGCAGCAAACACTGGTGGCACTCGTGGCCGCCGAAATGGGCGTTACGCTACTTCCCCACTCGGCCACCTACATAAAAAATGACCATGTGGTGTACAAGTCGATTAATTCAGATGTGCAAAAGGTCAGCTCGATGGCGTGGAATTCCAATTTATTGACTGATACGGCACGTTTCTTTATTCAGTATATTGAATCGAAGATAAATGAAGGCACGATCGAAAAGCCGATCGTGCCTAAAACTTATCTGCTTTCTTAAAAAGGGCCTAGGTTGATGGCCACCGCAATGCTTAGCGCCGCAGCCCCAATGGCTATCCAGATTAATAGCAAAGGGATCACGAACTTAAGCCATTTAAGCCATGGAACCCCACCGATCGCAATACTGGCCATTAAAATTCCCGACGTAGGGGTAATAATGTTAGTAAAACCATCACCAAAGTTATAAGCCAGCACGGCAACTTGCCGGGTCAAACCGATAGTGTCTGCTAATGGCGCCATCACGGGGACAACAATCGCCGCCTGACCGCTGGCAGAACTAATGATGATATTGAACGCCAGATTGAACCCGTACATACCTAGTGCCGCCAACACATTAGGTAATGGCTGAAGTACCATCGCAATCGAGTTAACAATGGTGTCCAGAACGTAAGCGTTTTCGAGCACGACCACAATTGCCCTGGCAAGGCCCACAATTAATGCTGCGTACAGCATTCCTTGCGCACCTCTGATGAACAGATTCACATACTGGTTTGCGGGTACCTTTTCAATCGCCGCCGTTCCCAGGCTTATTACCAAGAACAGCGCGGCCATTTCATGCAACCCCCATCCTAAGTTAAAAACGCCCACTACGTAGCCAATCATACAGGTCGAAAAGTATCCCAATATCACCTTATGTTTCCGAGTAAACTCGGCGGGGATTGTGTTAGCGTTTTCAACCTCTGTGGGGAAAGGTGTAGCGCCCAGCACAGATTTACTTTGATCTTTTGAAACTTTGGAAATGTAATGACAAAGATAGGCGATCGTCGACGCTAAAATGCAGAGGTAGACGGCAAAACGAAACCATAGGCCGCTGAAAATGGGGAGCCCCGCGATCTCTTGACCAAACCCGGTGGTAATCGGATCCAAACCGCCAATCGTGTAGCCTGCATATGCTCCCAGGTAAATAATCGCCACGCCTGCTACCGCATCTAGCTTAAAGGCTCTGGCGATAATGATGCCGATGGGGATAAATGCAATAACAGCCGTTTGTAACGCGCCAATAAACCCCGCTGCCGAAAAAGCGATAGACACCGCCACTATCAACGCATATTTTTTATCCTGCGTTTTCTTGATCAGCTTCATAATGCCAGCCTGAATGGCTCCTGTGTGATCCAGGATGGCGAACGAGCCGCCAATGGTCAGCACAAGAAAGATAATGCTGGCAGAATCGATCAAACCAGACTGTATCGAAAGAAAAAAATCATAGAGCGTGGTGGGACTTGCAGGCAACGCTTCATAGCTACCTGGCACCACCATAGCAGTGCCACTTTCTGTTGTACGCTCAAAGCTGCCTGCTGGAATGAACCACGTCGCTATTGATGCAATCATTAGCATCGCGAACAGGATGACATAGGAGTCAGGTATATTTTTCTTCTTTTTAACAGCTGAGGCATTCGGGTCTATTTTTTTCATTTTTACCTCTCTAAAACTTATAAGGGCAAGGTCAAAGGCCTCACCCTATTGTGAATTAACCAATGATTAGCGACTCGAAGTCTCTGGGAAAGTAAGTGATCATATCCATACCCTTTTCCGTTACCACGATAGTGTCGGAGTGTCGGAAAGCGCCCAGGCCATCGACATACAGCCCCGGCTCAACGGAAAAGACCATGCCTGGTTCAAGCAGAGTGTGATCTCCCAGGTCGAAAAATGGGGCCTCGTGGTTTAAAAGTCCCATGTTATGGCCGGTATGATGTTTAACGTATTGCGTTAAGCCATTATCCTTAAAGTATCGTTGCACCTCTTCCTCTACTTTAGAAGCGGGAATACCTGGTTTAATAGTTCTAAAAGCTACTTCCTGCGCTTCATACATATGATTGAAGAATATTTCCTGTTCTTTTGTTGCTTCTTCAATAAACATGGTACGTTCTAGCTCGCTCTTGTAGCCCCAAACATCGCAGGCCGCCTGCGAGACAACATTGAACCCTTTCTTGAACATGGCGTTCTGGTTTTGCGAATGAGGGAAAGCCGAATGCGGGCCAATCTGACCGCGATAGAATGCATGCGCTGGCGATCCATAGGAACGATAACCTGCGCCCAGGGTTTCGAACATCGCCTTGGTCGCTTCCTGGGTAGCGCGGCTTTCCGCCTCCATTTCACGGCCACCCGCATGGGTATACTTAGTCAGCAGGTTGTGCGCCAAATTACCCCATCGGGCAGACTCTTTAATCAGCTCTATTTCCGTCGATGATTTAATATAACGCTGCTCTTCAACGAGCCCTTTGATAAGCACCTTATCGGCAAAAGTGATCAGTGAAGTAATTGCCGGCCCCGCATAGCCCTTTGCTGACCCATACCCCTCGGCATCAATGCCAACACTTAAAGAACCAAAGTTCTTATCCTGAAGTACCTTTTTGAGATACTCCATCGGATGAGTAATGCCAGGGTATTCAGGGTAATCGTAAGAAGTACTTATAACGGCGTATTCTTGTGCATGCTCTACCTCCATGCGGGGCACAAATAAACTGAAAAAGCCCTGTGCATCCACAATAAGAGCAATCGGCCTTTCTGAAGGGCGGAAGTTAAATCCTGTAAGATAGAAGATATCGGTAACACTAAAAAGCAACGCTGCGTCGCAGTGCTTATTTTTAAGATTAGTTAAAAAAATTTCTTGCCTTGCTTTAATTTCTGAAACAGAAATTTTCAAAATCATGTTGCTAGCTCCTGAGTTAACCACCTCAGGAAGCTACCAGTGCCCTCACGTGAGGGTAAAATACTATATAAATGTCATTCGATATCTTATAAATATCATTAATGGAGAACCAAACCGCTCAACTTGAGCGGTTTGGTTGTTTATTTCCAATGTATTGCATACTAACCGAGCGTATTCTTACGCTTGATTAGAAAGGCCCGTAGTTAATCAACACAGCGGTCACTACAAAGGCGATGCCCACTAGCGTCCAGAGGCATACCAACGGAAACGCGAAACGTACCCAATTACTCCATGGCACTCCGCCCACGGCAAGCACAGACATCAACACCCCCGATGTCGGCGTAATAATATTGGTGATCCCATCACCAAGCTTGAATGCAATCACCGCCGTTTGCCGAGTGATATCAAGCATATCCGCAAGCGGCGTCAAAATCGGCATCACTACAGCTGCCTGACCGCTACCAGAAGGCACCAGGAAGTTGAAAAAGAGGTTGAATACAAAAACAGCGAGCGCACCCAACATGGAGGGAAGCGTACTCAAGGGCACAAAAATTGAATTCACTACCGTATCGAGAATCATCCCCTCGGCCATGAGCACCGTAATGCCTTTGGCAATGCCAATAATAAAGGCACCATACAGCATACCTTTGGCCCCCTTCATGAACATCTGCACAAACTCATTAGGCGAGAAACGAGCGAGTGCAGCGCTTCCTATCCCATTGATCATAAAGATGGCAGACAGCTCATTAACGCCCCATCCCAAACCTAAAGAGCCATAAATAAACACCGCCAGGCAGGCAACAAAGAAGCTTAAAATGACCAGATGCCGACGCGTAAACGTTAAGTTCTCATCATCGGACCCAATGGCTTCAGTGCTAAAGGGCTGATTCCCCATCAAACTACGGGCGGGATCGTCGCTAATGTGTTTGATATACCGACACACATAAGCAATTGTCACTGCCAATAGCACGAAAAATAGCGCCACCCTAAGCGGCGCGCCAGAAAATAGCGGCAGCCCTGCTATGGATTGAGCAATCCCCAGCGTAATAGGATCGAAAACAGCAGCCGCTGAGCCCGAAAAATAGCCCAAATAGACAATGGCGATCCCCGCGATCGCATCTAACTTAAGCGCTCGTGCCAACACGATACCCAACGGAATAAAGGCAATAACGGCATTCGACCCAACGCCAATGGCAGATACCACGCCAAATACAAAAGACACCACAATCGCGAGCAGATATTTACGCCCCCGGGCTTTATCAACCAGGCTTTTGATACCCGCATTGATCGCACCGGTGGACTCCACCACAGCAATCGCACCGCCCATTACCAGAACTAAAGCAATTAGGTTTGCTGAGCTGATAAAACCGTTCTGAATCGAAAGAAAAATGTCGAAAAAATTAAGGCCACTAGACTCCACCAGATGAAAACTGCCAGGAATAACCGTCGGCCGCCCCTCTGTGGTTCGCTCAAACTGGCCCGAGGGAATAAAGAAACTCAATAGCCAAGCCACCAGTAATAACCCAAACAGAATCACAAAGGCATCGGGCATGGCCATTCTTTGTATTGATCTAGTTTTCACGTTGAAATTTCCTGAATATTTTTTCATATAGTTATTTATTTAACGCACTGACAAACGGCTGAATGGCGTATCAGACCTGCCGTATCAACGCCGCCAGGATCGCCGCACGCGGTACAATTGAGGCTATTTCAATGTGCTCATATTCCGCATGGGGGGCAGCGCCAGTTGCACCCAGCCCATCAAGGGTGGGAATACCTTTGGCTGCAGCGAAATTGCCGTCGCTTCCTCCACCTACCGAGGCTTCCGTAAGCTCAATGCCGAATGCACCGGCAGCGTGCTGGGCAAGTTCAAACAGACGAGCCGTAGCATGTGTTCGCTCCATCGGCGGGCGCGTCATGTCACCGCTAACGGTTAGCGTTACGCTGGGATGAAATGGGGTACTTTGATAAATGGCATTGTAGAGCCGCCCGGCTTCTTCCAGCGTCGTTACCCGAACATCAATACCTAACTCAGCTTCCTCCGGCACGACATTAAGTGGGCCACCGCCACGTACCATCCCAACATTCACTGTGGTTCCCAGGCCGGGGTCGGCCAGACTATGTAAGTACTGAATCTGGTGGGACAACTCCTCAATCGCACTCACCCCTTCTTCAGGGTTATTGCCCGCATGAGCTGCTTTACCCGTTATATGCATGTAAAAGCGTCCAGAGCCTTTACGTGCCGTTTTCAAAGCGCTGCCATTAGCCGTGGCAGGTTCAACAACCAGCACCACATCGCTCGCAACCGACTCCTCCTCAATTCGTTGTCGCGAGGTAGGGCTACCTAACTCCTCATCACTGGTACATAGAAAACGAATACGGGCATTGGGAAGCGCATCGAGTTCAACGAGTGCTTTGACAGCCCAAATGGCTTGAACAATACCTGCTTTCATATCCAAAATGCCGGGACCGTAAAACTTGTCCGTCTCACGGCGGATAGCGAGCCGGCCGATATCCCAAACCGTGTCGAAATGCCCCAAAATAAGAATCTGACGATCCCCCTCTCCTAGCGTGAAGCCAAGATGATCGCCCTTTTCAGTTTGTGGGAACGTTTCCGCCTGACATTGGAGCCGGTCTTGAAATAACTGGCGCAACATTTGACCACAGGCGTCCACTGCGGCTTTATCATTGGATGGCGATTCAGCACGTACCAACGCTTCAATATCATCGAGAATAGAACGCTGATGCTCTTGCAGATAAGTGTGAAGGGTATTCATATAGCCTCTCGAGTAAGAATGACAGCCTCTAAACAGCAGCAACCCAGAACAGCGTTGTGCTATTAGGCGCACGGTCAGTATGTGAGGGGCATAACAAGGAAAGAATAAGAAGCGCGCAGCCGAATCGTTGCGTTCAAAGCAACGGTTAAGAAGCCGGTGAAGGATAGAGAGAATGGTGCAACAACGCATAGACCAGGGAATTACCGAACATCGACTGGCTTACCTTTACGAGGTTGCCATGCAAGGAGGTGTTAGAGCGGCTGCCGAGTCAGTCGGCGTTAACCCTTCAGCCATTAGCCGGCAAATAGCACTGCTTGAGCGTCACCTGCAAATTCCCTTGCTCGAAAAACAGGGAAGGAACGTCACGGTGACCCAGGCGGGAAAGCTACTGATCGAGCACCACCGGGAAATGCTGTATCGGCGGCGTCAATTAGCCGAGACATTGCAGGATATGCGCCACTTGCGTCGAGGCAGTGTCAGCCTACGGGTCGGGCAGGGTATGATCAGTGAATTTGTGGAAGGGCCTCTCCAACAGTTCAGTGCAGATTACCCTGATGTGTTTGTCGATATTCACTCTGGCAACATGAGTGAAACAATCAACATGATGCTGCGGGGCAAAGTGGACATGGCGATCAGCTTTGGTCCATTAGGCGATCCTCCGGTCATGGTTCGCAGTTTTAACCGCGGCCCCATTTGCGCCATAGTGCCGCCACATCATGCTTTGGCAGGCCTTGAAGCCATTACGCTTGAAACCCTGGCCCCCCAGCGATTGATCTTTATGGCAGAACAATTCGGCATCCAACAGTACATCAATGAAATGTTCAGCAGCCAACACCTAGCCCCTCTGCCCGCTTACCAGTGCAATCATTTTTCAACGGCTATTGCGCTCGCAATATCAGGGCTAGGTATTGCCTTCATGACGCGGCAGTCTGCCCGCCCATTGGTGGATCGTGGTGATATCGTTGCGATCCCTGTCGAGCACCCTTTATCGCATACCGCTACCTGCCATCTCATCCGTAGCCAAGGAAGAAGGTTCACTCCTGCCGCTGAACACCTATGGAAAGTACTCGCGAGCTCAATGCAATCACAGTCTGCCGGGAAGCGCTGAGCTTAAATCAGGTAGCGGTTAAATTTGGGGAGTAATTCGCGCCCAGTAATGCCCCCATATGAAACTGCCAAGGCAACCCGCCACGCTTACCTTAACAGCTAACACCGGGGCTAGAACCACATGGATGTACCAGTCACTCGTGCGCACCCACCTTGTCTGGGTGGCTACCCAGCATCAGAAAAACCACCACCGACAGCAAGGCGATGAGAATCGCAGCAGCTGTTAGCAAGATCGAGTGCGTGGTGGAGAATGCCGCCTTCGCGGCCATGATGAGTGTATCCGCCTGATCTGCAGCCAGTCCTTGTGCCACAACGATGCTGTCGCTCATTGAGCGCGCTGCCTGTGCACCGAGGGCTGGCTCCAAGTGTGGCGGCAGTACAATAGTGCTGGTATAGACGCTCGCCATGAAAACCCCGAACAGGGTAATGCCGAGCCCGCTGCCCAATTCGTAGCCAGTGGCTTCCAAAGAGCCTGCAGCCCCTCCTTTACTGGCATCCACGGCCCCCATAATGGCAATTGAGGAAGCGGTCAGGCCGATGCTCAGGGTGAGCCCCAGCGCGGCCAAAGCTGTTGGCACTGTCCAGTCAGGCGTGTGGAAGTCAGCCTGCGCCAAGTAGCCCAACGCTGCTGCCGCTAACGCCATCGACATACTGGCCACCAGCCGTAAACCGAACCGGTTGGACAGGTAGCCTGCAACAGGGCCACCAACTGCAGCGGCCGCCATGATCGGCACCATAACAAGGCCGGCCTGCAGCGGCGTCTTGTCCAGCACATATTGCAGCTCTTGCGCCAGCGTCAGTTCGACACCTGCCAGTGCGCCGGAAGCCACTAGCGCCATCACCATGCCAGCGACAATGGCCGGATGGCGAAATAGCGATAAGTCCAGCATCGGCTCCGCCGAACGCAACTGGATACGTGCAAACCAGGTCAGCATCGCTAGTCCCAGGAAGAGCACCAACCCTGCACGCCACAGCGGCTGCCCCGCACCCACCCCAGACTTGATGCCGTAAACCACCGAGATGATACCAACAAGCAAAATCAAGGCCTGACCGAAAGCCCATTTGCCTGGAGTCGTAGCCTCGTGGCGGGGCAGCAGCGCATAGGCGACCGGCGCCACCACTAGCATGATGGGCACATTGATGAGGAATACCGAGCCCCACCAGTAATGTTCCAACAAGACACCACCAGTCAATGGGCCAACTGCCGCGCCTGCGGCCCCAACCGTTCCCCATAGGCCAAGCGCCATCGCACGCTCGCGCTCATCTTCGAAGGTTTTGCGGATAACACCTAGCACACAAGGCATAATCATCGATCCGCCAATGGCGAGCAGCACTCGAGCACCGATCAACATGACGGGTGTCGTCGAGAATGCCGCCAGTAGTGACGCCACCCCGAACACCAAGAGTCCGGTCAGCAGCACACGACGCGTACCGATTCGGTCAGCCAGCGTGCCCATCGGCACCAGCAGGCCCGCCATCAGCAGCGGATAAATATCGATGATCCACAGCACTTCGGTGCCAGTGGCACCTAGCGCCGGCGTCAGTACAGGTATAGCGACGTGCAGGATCGTCATGTCGATGACAACGGGCAGGAATGCCAGCATTACAGCAAACAGAACTAGCCAACGTTGTGGGATAGCAGAAAGCATTAGCCACTTAACTCCTAGATAATGATGTCACTTCCAACGCTGCCACTGAAAAGGTGTCTGACACAGGGGACGCCGACAGCGTTAGCACGATAGGCGGAATCAGTCGGCGCATGGCATTAATGCTCTATATCGTTACCGGGTTGTAATGATGAAGGGCGACGAGCCGTACGCCAGCCACTAACGCGCTCCTGAAGACCTATCACGAAAACGAAGAACACCGGGACGAAGAGAATCACCAGAAGCGTTCCGCTAACCATGCCGCCGAAAACGCCCGTGCCTATCGCATGCTGGGTTTTGGCACTGGCGCCAAACGCAACCATCAACGGCACCACTCCCAAGCCGAAAGCGAGTGAGGTCATAAGGATCGGACGCAGGCGCAGGCTGGCGGCTTCCACCGCGGCCTCCATCAGCCCCTTACCTTGCTCACGCAACTGTTTTGCGAACTCAACGATCAAGATCGCGTTTTTCGCAGACAACCCGATCACGGTGACCATACCGACTTTGAAGAACACATCGTTAGGCAGGTCACGCAGCAACATAGCAGCCACCGCACCCAGCAACCCCAGCGGCACAACCAGGATGACCGACAGCGGAATGGACCAGCTCTCGTAGAGAGCGGCTAACACCAGAAACACCGCCAGGATGGATAGCGCAACCAGCATGGGTGCCTGAGCAGCGGACTGGCGCTCCTGAAGGGACTGCCCCGTCCAGGCCACTGCGAAACCGGGCGGAAGTTGCTGCGCCAGACGCTCCATTTCAGCCATGGCATCACCAGTGGAAGCCCCCTTCGCCGCACTGCCGGAAATGCTGGTGGCGGGATAGCCCAGGTAGCGCACCATTTGTAGCGGTGTTTCGTCCCACACCGGAGTCACCACCTCTGACAGGGAAACCATGCCCCCCCTGCTATTTCGCACATGCAGCTTGAGCACGTCGTCGACCTGCATGCGTGCCGACGCATCCGCTTGCATAATCACCTGCTGCATCCGGCCCTCATTCGGGAAATCGTTAATGTAGGACGACCCCATCGCGGTAGACAGGATTTCGCTAATGTTGGCGAACGACACGCCGAGCGCTTCGGCTTTCTGGCGATCGATGTCAAGACGAATGCTCGCCCCTTCCGGAAGGCCGTCGGAATAGACGTCACTAACTACCTTGCTCTGCGCCGCCAGTTCCAGCAGCGTCGTCTCGGCAGCCTTAAGGGCGGCCGGCCCCTGGTTGCGGCGATCCTGCAAGAACATCGTAAAGCCGGACTTGGTACCCAATTCATCAATGGCCGGCGGCAACATACTCATCACCGTCCCTTCGTTCAATTGACTCATGGCTGCCTGAGCTCCTTCCGCTTCACTCGCCGCCGTGGCACCGTCGCGCTTCCCCCACTCCTTTAGCGTGGTGAACGTCAGCGCTGTATTCGCGCCAGACCCAGAGAACCCGAAGCCCAAAATAGACATATTGCCGTCCACTGCAGGGCGCGCCATGACGTACTCCTCATACGCCTTGACGACATCCAAGGTACGCTCGGTGGTCGCATTGGCAGGTAACTGGATACTGGTCATGAAATAGCCTTGATCCTCTTCCGGCAGAAAAGCCGAAGGCAACTGGCGGAAGGCGAACACCAGCACACCTGCGATGACCACAAACACCAGCATGACCCGACCGCTGCGGGCGACCAGTCTCCCCACACGCGATTCGTAACGGGCGGTCATACGTTTAAGCGCCCGGTTGAACATACCGAAGAAACCGCCTTTGTCGTGGTGCCCCGGTTTAATGGGCTTGAGAAGGGTGGCGCATAGCGCCGGTGTCAGCGTCAACGCCAGAAACGCCGAGAACAGAATCGAGACCACCATCGCCAGCGCGAATTGCTGGTAGATCACACCGACCGAGCCACTCGAGAAGGCCATCGGGATAAACACCACCGTCAATACCAGGGTGATGCCCACCACCGCGCCAGTAATTTCCTTCATCGCCTTGATGGTGGCGTCCTTTGGCGACAATCCCTCTTTGGCCATGATGCGCTCAACGTTCTCGACCACCACGATAGCGTCATCGACGATGATGCCAATCGCCAACACCATGCCAAACATCGTCAGCACGTTGATTGAGAAACCTGCCAGCAGCATCACCGTGAAGGTCCCCAACAACGCAATCGGCGCGACCAGTGCGGGAATCAGCGTGTAACGGATGTTCTGTAGAAACAGCAGCATCACCAGGAACACCAATACCATCGCCTCGATAAGGGTATGGATGACCTTCTCGATAGAAACCTTAACGAACGGGGCCGTATTAAAGGGAACCGATGAGCTCATGCCCGCGGGTAGCGCCTGGTTTAACTCAGCCAAACGCGCTTGCACACTTTCCGACGTGCGGACAGCATTGGCACCGGGTGCCAGCTGTATGGCTGCCGCCGTCGCTGGCTGGCCATTCTCACGATTGGAGAAGCCGTAGGATTGGGCGCCCAACTCGACTCGCGCCACATCGCCCAACACCACTTTGGAGCCGTCGACATTAGCGCGAAGTACGATAGCGGCGAACTCTTCCGGCGTGCTCAATTGCCCCTGTGCGGTCAACAGCGAGGACACCTTTTGGCCGGGTAAGGCCGGAGACGCGCCGATGCTGCCCGGCACAATCGGTGCGTTCTGCTCCGTGATCGCGGTCGAGAGATCATTCACCGACAAGCCGAAAGCAATCAGCTTCTCCGGCTCTATCCAGATTCGCATTGCCTGCTCAGCACCGAACAGCTGCACACGACCGACACCATCAATGCGGCGCAGCTCCTCGACGATATTGCGCGCCATATAATCGTTCAGGGCAATCTCATCAAAGCGCCCATCCTCGGAATTCAGACCTACGATCATCAGAAAACTGGATGACGCTGACTCGACGCTCAGCCCATCCTGACGAACCGCCTGGGGTAACCGAGGCTCGACTGCCTTGAGTCTATTCTGCACATCCACTTGGGCCAGTTCCGGATTTGTCCCTGGCTTGAAGGTGGCGGTGACAGAGGCCGACCCTGAAGAGTCCGCCGACGATTCGAAGTACAGCAGATTCTTGACGCTGGACAGTTCTCGTTCGATGAGACTGAGCACGGCATCGTTCATGGTCTGCGGTGTGGCGCCGGGGTAAGTCGCAGTGATGGTCACCGAAGGGGGCGCTACCGAGGGGTAGTGAGCGACCGGCAGCTTAGGAATGGCGATCACGCCCAGCAGGATGATAAACAGCGCGACCACCCACGCAAAGACTGGGCGCTGGATGAAGAACTGAGGCATTGCGGAGACTCCTGAAGCTTAATTAAGAAGATGCCACTGAAGCCTCAAGAGGCGATGACCTATGCCAATCAGTCGCGCTGACTTCGACACCATCAGAAAGTCGCTCTATACCCTCGACGACAACCTTCTGCCCCTCTGTCAACCCCGTCTTAATCCGATAATTACCGTTCGCCAATTCACCAAGCTCCACTGAGACCATCACCGCCTTGTCGCTGTCACCAATCAACCACACGTAGGGCTTACCGCCGATGCGCACCACGGACTGTTGCGGCACCGTCAACGCGTTGTCATAGCGTGCGTAGGGCACGCGGGCGCGCACAAACATACCGGGCAGCAGGCGTCGATTGGGATTGTCCACGAGTACACGCAGTAAAAGGTCACCCGTGCTGGCATCCACATTGATGCCCGAAAAAAGAATGCGTCCGGTGACATCGTAGGGTGTACCGTTGCTTCCGAGGATGGTGACCGGTAAACCATTATCTAGCGAAGGTTGCGCCGCCATCGCATCTTGAAGCGATTCAAGTGAGGAAGCCGAACGCTGAACATCGACATAAACTTTATCGATCTGCTGAACACGGGCCATGGGCGTGCTATCGCTGCTGCCGACAAGCGCTCCCACCGTTACCAACTCTTGATCAATTCGGCCAGAAATGGGAGACGCCACCGTGGAAAACTCTAAGTCAAGGCGGCGACGTGACAGCGTGGCACGCGCTTGAGCCACCTCAGCAGCGGCCTGCTGACTTTTGGATACGGCGTCGTCATAGGCCTGGCGGCTCACCGACTGCCCCCTGACCAGCGACTCCAACCGAGCGGACTGCGCACGGGCATTCGCAAGCTCGGCTTCGGCTTTCTGCAAAGCGGCTTCTGCCGTTTCCACTTCCGCTCGAAACGGCGCTGGGTTGATTTCGAATAATGGCTGCCCCGCACTCACGTCGGTTCCCTGTTCGAAAAGTCGACGTTGGACAATTCCGCTGACCTGCGGACGAATTTCCGCCACTTGAAAAGGAGCGACCCGGGCCGGTAAGTCTTCGGTCAGCTCCAATCTAACGGGTTCCAAGGTAACGACAGACACTCGGGCAGAAGACGGCGTTACTTCTTGCTCAACTGGCCCGCAGGCGGTTAGCACGGTTAGCAGCAAGGCACAGAGGCCACCATTGCGGTAAATATGTCGGATCGTCATGCATCTTCCCTTCAGGCATCGTTCTTTCAGACCTAGCTCATTGAGAAATAGGTAAACATTTGCCTAGCAATAAAATTGAAGGGGACTATATCGCTATAGCGTGGTATTAACGTCGACGGTATGTGTAGATATGATGGAGAACACAATTAATGTTTCATTAGGCACTTTTATGTCCACGACTCAACAGTCGCCAAATTCTTCTTCTGGCCTGCAAGCACTGGTTCTCATCGCCGAAGACGAGCCTGAGATCGCTGATATTCTGCAGGCTTACCTGAAACGTGCGGGCCTCCGAACCATCTACGCAGAAGATGGACGTAAAGCATTAGATATGCATTTGTCGATGAAACCCGATCTCGTCTTACTTGATGTAAAGATGCCTAAAATGGATGGTTGGCAGGTGCTGTCAGAGGTTCGCCATCGGGGTAAGACGCCCGTCATCATGCTGACCGCGATGGATCAGGACATCGATAAACTCATGGGCTTGCGTTTTGGTGCCGACGACTATGTCGTCAAGCCGTTTAACCCTGCCGAGGTCGTCGCACGCACTCAGGCAGTGTTAAGACGCACCATGGCTGATGCTAGCCATCAACCTCTTGTGCTCAGGGTTCCGCCTTTTGAGATCGACTTGGAACAACACGAAGCCTTTGTTCAGGTGGGAGGAGACTCGCACAGCCTTGCGTTAACGCTCACCGAATTCAGATTGTTGACGCACCTTGCACGCGCGCCCAAAAAAGTTTGCACCCGCGCAGAGTTATTGGCCGCCTGCCTGCCCGAAGGTGAGGCGCTTGAGCGCACTGTCGACAGCCATATCAGCAAGCTGCGTAAAAAACTGGAAGACGTCGATGTGAGAGGCATACCCGTTGGCATACGCGGCGTTGGGTACCGGCTATGGGGAACAGAATGAAACTCATTGGATTGAGCCGGACAATCGCGTTGACAATGGCAGCAATGGCTTTTGGGATCACACTGTTAGTCGTGGTGACCTCTTATGTGTTCTATTTCATTACCTTCCATTTTTGGCAGGGGTCGATTAACGAACCCAACATGTTCCCGTCGGGGCTAGAGTGGGCTTGGCTCGTTGGCACTACGTTGGTTGGGCTGGCGTTCGCCGTGATAGTGGGTATTCACTTGGCACGTCGCATTCTGGTACCGCTAAACTCCGTCACAGAAAGCATGCGTCGCGTCGCGCAAGGCGACCTGGACGCACGCGCCACGACGGGTGATCGCTCGTTAGGCGAGGCCGCCGTTTTGGCAAACGACTTCAATGCCTTGGCAGACCAATTACAGCGAATGTCCAAGGAAATGACGTTCTGGAATGCGGCTATTGCCCATGAGCTGCGCACGCCCGTTACTATCTTGCGCGGCCGCCTGCAAGGCTTGGCTGAAGGCGTATTCCCCCCCGAAAAACCCCAGTTTCAAAGCCTCCTTACCCAAATCGACGGTATGGCACAACTGATTGAAGACCTTCGCGCCGTAAGCTTGGCCGAAAGCGGCCATCTGAACCTTGAGATCAAGAAATGCGATCTTTCTACTGAAATTGAATCAGTCGTTGAATTTTGTAGACATGCCCTAGATGCATCAAATCATTATCCAACCCTTGATCTGCAATCTGGCGCCGTGTATTGCGACCCTGTCCGTATTCGTCAGGCATTGCTTGCGTTGCTGGAAAACGCTCGCCAGCATGCATCCCCAGGGACACTCATCATCCAAACGCGCCAGGACGACGGCCGGAGTGTTTTGCGTGTTATAGATACCGGCCCAGGTATTCCTCAGGAATATGCTTCTCAGATTTTCACGGCATTCCGGCATGCGCGGGACGCTGACAGTGGTATGCCAGGAGACAAGCGAGGAAGCGGGCTAGGATTGGCGGTAGTCGCGGCGATTGCACGAGCCCATGGTGGCGAGGCTAAATGCTACCCCTCTGATGAGGGTGGCTCTTGTTTCGAGTTGCGCTGGCCTTCTCAATGACATAGCGCGTTTACCCTCTTGGCGAACTACTAAGAAAAAATCCTTCGTGGTTGCCTGCTCGCGCAATTGGCGCTGCTCCCAGAGATACACGAGCCGAATAGAGTTCATATTCGGCTCATAGGTTAGTCAGAAAGCTAACTGGGATGGAGAAGTATAGGTGGAGGGAAATCAGGGGAGAAGAGTGGATTGTGAAGAATGGATTGAGAGCATGCTGACGTTCTTACTCGCGGTTACCCGGGAACGCCGAGGGCGCCCCCAGGTTTAGAATCAGCATACGGCTAAGACTCAACTCCAGCTGCCTGTGCCACCGCCAGCGCCGGTAACGGTGGAGACGGCACCCGACTGGAAGTGGCCCAATAGATTACTGTCGCCGTCGAAGAACAGAATGCTCAGATAGACTGGCGTACCCTGAAATTCGAAACTTACCGTATCACGATAGAGCCGTTCGAGATCTTTGGTATAGACATCCCCAAAGAGAGCGCCGCCGCCCGCTGAGGAGATGCCGCCAGCATTGCCATCGAAGGACTTTCCATCGGTGATGTTAACCTGAAACCTAAGATAGAAGATCAGGCTGGCTACGCTGCCGGTAGCAGGATAGGCCTTCTCGGAAGCCATCAAAGCGTCGGCAACGTCATCGATCTGCTCAGGCTCGAGTTTTTCATGCATGGCAACACGAAAGTCGTGGGCGATCAGTTTTTTATCAATGGTTTGAGGAGCATTCATGGTTAGATACCTCATGCGGATGTTGTGAAATCGGCGGCCGGTCATCGACCGCGGCTTACCTGCCCTAAGCATTTCAGCTTAGATACTGCGCAGTCACAGCATCAGCTCGGCATCACCAATATTGCTAACAATAGCCACACGAAGTACAACGGATCACTTCGGTATCAGCTTCTCTTGCGCCCTTGGCAGCAACGAACTCTTGGAAGATCCTGGAGCAAACGACTGCATAAGGAGAATAACGATGGACACTTCAACGCTTCGGGTTGCCATTATCGGCGGCGGCGTCTCTGGCCTGTCACTGGCCTACTACCTTCAGAAGCTCGGTGGCAAAGCAGCCCAGCAGATAGAAATCACCCTATTCGAGCGCAAAGCCACGCTTGGCGGCAACGCCGAAACGGTGTGGGTCGACCTCGGCAATCGGCGGCAACCGGGCAAGCCCGAGTCGCCCTATCGGCGCTGGGCCGACCTGGGGGTCAATGATGTCAACTTGGCCACCTATCATCGCCTGCGCACGGTGCTTAGCGAGATCGGCGAGCTAGAGCGCATGAAGCCGCTAGAGAATACCGAGAGCTACTTCAGCCGTGACGGAGCGATAGCCCTGACCGATGATAGCGACCTGGCCCGCGGTGTCAGCGACCCCGCCCACGAGCTAAATCAGGCCGAAGGGGGCAAGCTAGCGCCGTTGATCACCGTGGTGCATCAAAGCGCCATCGACCTAGTGGAGAGTGGACGCATTACGCCCCACTATACGGTAGATGACTTCTTCGACAGCTGTGTCGCCACGCCCGTCGAGATGCTGGCAGCCGCAGCGGATCATTTGAAAATCACCATCGACTGGCAGGACCCGGCGCTGCCAGCTCGGCTGGAACGCATCCGCCACACCATCTACTATCCACGCATATCGGCCATGTACTTCGCCGACGATCGCGGCCCGGGCGGTATGCCACTCCAAGCTCCCTTCGAGTATTACCGCATTCAGGAAGGTGGCTCGCCCCCGGACCGCCGCTACTTCGAGCATGGCTCCCAGCACTGGCTTGAGGCCTTGGCCGCTTATATCGCCAACCCCGAGACTCAGGGCCCAAGAGTCAAAATCCTGCGCGGCATCGACGTAGAGGCAAGGCTCTCGCCCCAAGGCGCAACGCTAGCCGAGCGTACCGCTTCAGGTGAACGCCGCTGGCAGGCAGATATTCTAATCATGGCCACCCATGCTGAAGATGCCCTGCCGATACTGACCTTTGGCGACGGCCTGACTGAGATCCAGCAAGGCCTTCAGCATATTCTTGGCAAGGTGCGCTACACCCGCAGCTTCAGCGTCTGTCACACCGCTGCAGCCCGCCTGCCACCCAATCGCAACCTATGGCGTACCTACAATATCGAAGTACGGAACCCTGAAGACACCTTCTTCCCCTACCGTATCGACTATGTAGCCAACCGCCACCAGAACGATGCAGAGAACAGTGATTACAATCAGGCAGGCCTACCGCAGTACTTCGTCTCTCTGGTGGATGATCTCAACAAGATTCCCCACCGCGAGATGCTCGAGCGGCGCCCTTCGCCCCTGAACGACTCCATAGCCACCGATCCAAACGAAGCTGGCTACCGAGACCGCTTGCCGCCACTGGGCAGCGCTCTGGAAGCCAAAGCCTGGACCCTGTTCAAGCACAATGTACTGGATGCCAACTGCCTGGAAGCTCAAGCGGAAATCGAGCGCTATAACCGAACCACCGCCCAAGGACGCTACGAGGGAAACCAGAACGTATGCCCGCTGCTGTTCGCTGGCGGTTGGGCGCGCGGCGCGGGCCTTCAGGAGCAGTGCCTGGAACAGTCAGAGCATCTCATCGCCCTGCTGCTGGGGGATACCGGATCAACGTAAAGATAACGCGCGACGACTAGTAACGGCTGGCAGCCAGACAAGGCATCGTCATCAGCAGACCAGCCGCTTCGCCCTGGCGCCAGCAATCCCGTAAAGCTTCCAGAGCGCTAGACTCGCCGTTCTCTTCGCAGCTCTCCAACCAAACAGCGTGAGCCTCAATCAGCGCTCGGTGATGCTCGCCCCAGGCACAGGGCTCCGCCGCCATCAGCTGGGTCAAGCGCTGAGCATAGTGGCGGGCTGCGGAAGGGCGATGGTCAAGCAAGCTAACCTCCGCCGCCGTGACCAAAAAACGGTAGCCGTTGTGCCCCACGCAGCCAGCATCCAGCAACGCTTCACCCTGTTGCAGCGTCTCCAAGCGAGCCTCTGGATCCTCTTCCAACAGCGCCCGAGTGCCGAGCACCCAAGGGCCAATAAAGGCCGTCAGACGGTGCTGTTCCACCAACTGCCAAGCACGCTCGATACTGGCTCGCGCCTCAGCCTGTCGTCCGGTGATCAGCTCGATACGGGCACGGCTCTCCAACAGAAAGGCCTCGAAGCGCCCTGACCCCAGGCCGCGAGCCACTGCCAGCGCCTGTGTGACCTGCTCGTCGGCCGCATCGGGATTGCCCTGGGAAATCAGAACCCAGGACGCCGTTAGCCGAGCCACCACTTCAGCACGCCGATTGCCAACACGCTTGCCCAGCTCAGCAGCATCGAAACAGTCGGCCAACGCCGCCTCGGTCTCGTTAGCATAAAGACGAGCCGTACCCAGCATGAACAAATTAGAGGCTTCTAGGTCAGCGTGGCCGTGGGTTCGGCAGAGTGCCACACAGTGGTCGAAAAGCTCGTAGGTGCTGCGCATCTGCCCCTCGGCATAATGCGCATCGCCTAGCCCACTCAGGGCCTGGATTTCGGTATGCACATCGCCACCCAATCGGGACTGCTCCAGTGCCCGAGTGTGGTAGGCCCGGCTGGTGGCAAAATCGCCCCGGGGGAAATAGAGATTACCTTTTAGATAAAGCACTTCAGCTAGGGGCAAAGGGTCTTTCAGCATCTCGGCCAGGGGCAACAGCCCATCGAGTATCGCTTCTTCTGCCTCTAGGGCATCGAGCATGTTCAGCACCCGGGCTAGCCAAAGATCCGCGGTAATGCGCTGACACTCCTCTCGGGCGAACGTGCGCGCCGTCTCGAAGTGCTCGCGAGCCGCCTGGATGCGCCCGGTCGCCATCGCCACCTGGCCTTGCAGCAGCACTAATCGGTACTCATCCTTCGGCGCATAATCGATGGCTCGGCATTGTCTCAGCAGCGCCATGGCTTCCTCATGCCGATAACGCAGCATTTCCGCTGCCACCGCCTCCAGGAACGCATTCGGTGCTTCCAGGGAACGTGCACGGTGAAGATGGCGAGCACGTAGCCCCAGTTCCGTTTCACCATAGAGCTCGGCCAGCCGGAGATGCAGGCGGTCGCGTTGTATTTTTGGAATCCCTTCGTAGATGCCCTGTAGAATCAGGTCATGCACAAAGCGATAGCTCCCCTCTTCCAGCGGGCGTACCAAACTGTAGCGCTGGGGGAGTTCAGGTCGATAATCGGCCTGCCCCACCACTTCCTGCAGCAACGCTAGCGAGAAGCGCTGCCCCATAACGGCGGCGACGCACATGGCCCGACGATCCAGGTCGGTGAGCTGATCCAGCTTGGTCTGTACCAGATTAGCGAGGCTGGCTGGCAAGCTGCAGTGGGGATGAAACAGCAGCAGTTGAGTCAGAAACAGCGGATTGCCCTGGGCCTGAGTGACAAGGCGGGAGGCATGCTCGGTGGGAACCGCTCCGAAGCTGGCTACCAAGGCCTCGGCCTCTTGGGGGCGCAATGGAGGAAGTTCGATCAGGGTTAGCGGCGACTCAGGCAACTGTGGCCTTAGACGGGTCTCTAGTGGGTCCTGCTCTAAGCGTGAGGTAAACAGCCAGATCACCGGCGCTTCCAGGGTCTCCTGGAGTAGCCCAGTCAGGGTTCCCAGCAGCGCCTCATCGGCCCAGTGAAGGTCTTCCACCACCAGCAATTGGGGGCGATGAATAGACCGCGCCAGGAGAGTGTCGCGCAGTGCCAGAACCAAACGCTGGCTGCGGGTCTCCGGGGTCATGGCCGCATAGAGACGCTGCGCATCCTCTGGCTGAGCCAGCCCCAGCAAGGGGCGCAGCAGCATGGCATGATCCACGGGCAAACGCAGCGCCGAAAGGCGAGCGAGCAGGCTCGCTTCGTCTATCGTTTCACCTTTCGTCTCATCGGACGTTTGAAGCAGCGAACGAGTCAGCTGCATCAACGGGCCTTCATCGGCACGCGTGCCGAAGTCCAACACCTCGGCCTGATGATGATCGGCATGCGCCGCCGCCATCTCGGCAAACTCGGCACTGAGACGCGTCTTGCCGATGCCCGCCACGCCGCGAATATAGATCAGATGGCCAGCCTGATAGTCACAGGTACTCTCTAAAATGGCCTGCAGCTGCCCCAACTGCACCCGGCGCCCCACCAGTTCGAAGCGGGCCTCCTGAGATTCGTCTCGGGGATGGCGGTAGCGCAGCCAATCCCCGCCTTCATCATCGAAGATAAAGCGTTCCGCCAACTGCACCGCCACCCCGCGCTCAACCCAAACACCGCTCCGCTCCTCCGCTATCGAAGGGGGCGTAGCGGACGGCCATTGGCCAGCCTGGAGATATACGACCTTCGCCACCCCCTGTTCCACCAGGGTCGCGGCGCACAACAGGCCCCGCTGGGCATCGCTACGGTAAGCCCGGGGCAGCCCAAATAGGGCCGTCCCTTCTTCCGCCAGGCTGCCGCCGAAATGCTGAACCCAGGTCGCCAGGGATGGCTGGTCAGCCACCACGGCATGCAATTGGATCAAGACACGCGCGCTTTCCATCTCCTCGCTATCAGCGGCAGGCACAGCGGCGGCCTCTTCCGCATCCACTGACAGCGCCTCAACCTCGACGCCGTAGATCTCAGCCAAGTGGCGAGCGGTGCGATAAAGCACCGCCCGCCCACTCTCGGCCCGTTTAATCGAAGCAATAGAAACGCATAGGCGCTGGTCGAAGCAGTACTCGGCCAGCGCCTCCTGACTAAAGCCCAGCCGTTTGCGGTGCTGCTTCAAGCGCTGGCGATCCAGCCGCAAACGCCCATCTTGGGGAGCGATCATGATTGCCTTCCTTTCTCGAACACGCGGGAAATGTCGACCATGGCACTGCATCACGCTTTACATGAAAAATCGGCGTGCAAAGACTGGCTAGCTTTTGTGCAAGCCTATGGTTTTTTAGTATTAGATGGAACTAAGCCTAGCAGATTACGAGCTAGTGCAGAGCAGGCGGCACTAGTTTTGAGGAAAGATGAGCAGAAATACATAGACCTACCACCTCGCCCATTCAGCTCACAGGATGAGCCGATTATGGTTTATATTCGGCTCATAATATAGCCAGATACTAATTGGAATTTGGTAGAATAGAATCAGTAGCAGAAAAAGCTTGATGCAGCTATGGCTGACGGTCATGCGTAGCGTTAAAACCAACATTAAAGAGGCAATTAGATAGCCAAAAGACTCACCCCGTTTGTTATTGCCTATGATTTTGATGGTACTGAAGGCCGTTACTACACGATTTATCTTCTCGGCTGGCTCCCACTGGTGCTGTCCATTCTGGAGGTAATCCTGGTTATTCAGGGGCCTTCCAGGCCAGTCCAGGAAATCGGCGTATCGCATAAGATGATTTACGTTCTTTACGTGCAGATTTTACATATGCTGACGTGCGGGCATTCGTGGATTGGGTCATTGAACGCATACAACTTGCCGAGCCACGGTGGCAAATTAGCAACATCATTTAAAGGTTTGCGCTCGCCCCCCTGCTGTCCGGCATACGGCCTTTACCTAGGCAGAGCGATGCTTCGCAACGTGGGTACTACAGCTCACGGCTCCACACCTGACCGACAAGATCCTTACCGAAGCTGTGATGGGGCGTTTCCTCAACCAGTTCGAAACCCGCCCTTTCATAGATTTTTCGCGCACCAATAAGAACGCTGTTAGTCCACAAGATGATTTTTTTATAGCCAGCTTGACGGGCGAACCTTAGGCATTCATCGACGAGACGGCCACCTATTCCAAGACCCCGGGCGCAGGGATCGACATAGAGTAACCGCAGCTTTGCGGTCGCTTCGTCCTCCCTAACGACGAACACAGAGCCAACGATGCTTCCCTGCTTCTCGACGACCCAGCACCGTTCCCATTGCGGGTCATAATCACGCAGATACTTGGCGACGATGTCTGCTGTCAGTGCTGTCGACGCCGGTGCTATAAGTCCGTAAATCATCAAAATAGATTGTCCCCCCGACCCGCATGACCTTTCCTTGTTGGTGACCAAACCACAAGAGATCGCGCCATGCTAAGCCGAGAGGACTTTCTCATGATAAAGCAACTTCACCAGCGAGGCGCCCATCTCGTGGACATTGCGCACCAGATTGGCTGTTGTGAACGCACCGTGCGGCGCCATCTAGCCCGTGAGGAGGCGCCCACCGGGCGGCCGACCAAGCTGCGAGCAAGCAAGCTGGATCCCTTCAAACCCGTCATCGATCAGTTGCTGGCCGATAATGTCTGGAACGCCGAAGTGATCTTCCAACTGATCCGTGAACAGGGCTACACCGGTGGCAGCACCATGGTGCGACGCTATATCCAGCCCAAGCGGTCGTTGCGGCCCAGCAAGCAGACCGTCCGCTTCGAGACCCCGCCTGGTTTCCAGCTCCAACATGACTGGGGCGAGACCGAGACCGTTGTGGCTAGTCAGCGCTGCAAGGTCAATTTTGCGGTTAATACCTTGGGCTACTCACGGCGGTTCCATGCCTGGGCGGCCCCTAGCCAAGATGCCGAGCATACCTACGAGGCGCTGGTACAGGCCTTCCGTTATTTTGGCGGCGTACCGCGCACCGTACTGGTCGATAATCAGAAGGCTGCTGTGCTCAAGCATGACCGGGACCACCGCGTGATCTTCAACGCTGGCTTCCTGCAACTGGCCAACCATTACAGCTTCGCGCCCAAGGCGTGCCGCCCGCAGCGCCCGCGCACCAAGGGCAAGACCGAGCGTATGGTGGGCTACGTAAAGCAGCACTTCTTCCAGCGCTATCGCCAGTTCGAGAGCTACGCCCACTTGAACCAGCTGCTCCAGCTGTGGCTGGAGCGCGTGGCCGATCAGCGGCCACTGCGGCAGTTCCGGCAAACCCCGACAGAGCGCTTTGCCGCCGAAGCGGAGGCCCTCCAGGGGCTCCCGGCAACCGACTTCGATACCCGCTACCACGACCTTCGCCAGGTCGGCTGGGACGGCTACATCGAAGTCCGTGGCAACCGCTACAGCGTGCCCGACGGCTATTGCGGCCAGGCGGTGGTGATCCGGCTCAGCCTGGACGATGAGCTAACGGTGTACACCGCCGCCGGTGACTCCATCGCCTATCACCGCCTACAGGCCCCGCAAGCAGGTTGGCACACCGTGCCGGAACATCATGCTGCCCTGTGGCAGCAGACGCTCTCCGTGCAGCAGCGTGACCTGAGCGTCTACGAGGAGGTGCTGTGATGGCCCTGGAACAGCTACTTGATCGCCTGAAGATGGAGCACCTTCAGGCGTCGCTCGACAGCCTCTGTGAGCACGCCAGTAAGCAAGACCTGAACTACCGCGAGTTCTTGGAACAGGCCCTGTTGCAGGAATGGGGCGGGCGTCATCAGAAGGGCCTGGAGTCCCGTCTGAAGCAGGCCCGACTGCCGTGGATCAAGACCCTGGAGCAGTTCGACTTTAGCTTCCAGCCCAGCATCGACCACAAGATCGTGCGTGAGCTGGCTGGCCTGGGCTTTGTCGAGCGTAGTGAAAATGTCGTGCTGCTCGGGCCGCCTGGCGTCGGGAAGACGCACCTCGCCGTGGCGTTGGCGGTGAAGGCGGCAGAAGCCGGCCACCGGGTGCTGTTCATGACGTTAGACCGGCTGGTCAGCACGCTGATGCGTGCCCGCCAGGAAAACCGCCTGGATCGACAGCTCCAGCAACTGACGTACCCGAAGGTGCTGGTACTGGACGAGATGGGCTACCTGCCGATGACGCGCGAAGAAGCCAGTCTGTTCTTCCGCTTGATCAACCGGCGTTACGAGCGGGCCAGTACGATCCTCACCTCGAACAAATCGTTCATGGACTGGGGCGAGATCTTTGGCGACCAGGTCATTGCCACGGCTATCTTGGATCGGCTACTGCATCACTCGACCACCCTGAACATCAAAGGCGAGAGCTATCGACTGAAGGACAAACGACGTGCTGGCTTAGTGACGACACCGACGACGAAGGAGGACACCACCTCAAACGAACCTGACGCCGTTCCGATAAAAGAGCACTGATAAAAACGGGACAATCTAGAGTGATGAAAGGCGGACAAACGTCATTGGCGTCGACAGTGCTTCATATTCACTGTTCCAGCCGTACTCCTGGGCATATAGAACCGCCTGCCGATGGACGATCCATCCCATATCGCCCGGCTGCGGGTCGCGCAGCATGTAACTCGAATCTGTATCGCCAAGCAGGCTCTCAATTTGATGCATCGCCTCGATCAACTGGTTTTGCTCAGGCTCCGAAAGCCCCTTGAGCATGGCAACAACTTCGCGCTGCGATGCATCACTCAACGGCAGGTAAGTTTCCCGCCCATGATCAGTCAATTGCAGTTGCGCCGCCCGGCGATCGGAGGGCAAGGGAATCCTGGTGATGAGCCCCTTCTTCTCGAAGCCTTTCAGCACCCGGCTCACGTAACCAGCATTGAGCCCCAGCTCCCGGCAAATATCTGAGCTGGTAAGCATCGGCCGATGCGCCAGCTCATACAGAATGCGAACCTCCGTTAGCGAGAATGGGCTTTCCAGCAGATGCTCGTGCAGCACACCGATCTGACGCGTGTAGAAACGGTTAAAGCTTCGCACCGTTCCGGCTCGCTCATGCAAGCGTTGTTCTGCGGCCATGAAGAGGCCTCCAATTAGTTGCCTTAAGCACATAATTAATTGCTTTTGGCAACTATGTCAACAAGATCTCATAAGAAACTACTGACAAAATAAACGAAGCTCACTCGACTGCGCGACGACCTGAATATCAAGCGCCACACATCTCCCAAACAGACATCTCCCAAGCAAGCAACACTCAATGAACAAAAACCATCACCACAAGCACCATGGTCAGCAATAGCAGGTACACCCTGGCATGAAGACGGTCAGGAATGCGTCCGATCCAGGTCGATGCCAGGCGGATTCCGAGCCATGAGCCCACTGCGAGTACCAGCAAGGCGCGCAGATCCACATAACCGGCATACCAGTCCCCCAACGCTGGGTGATTTGCCGACAGCAACACATACGTCGCGGTGCCACTCACCGCCATGGGCAACGACAACGGATTGGCCATGGCAGTAGCTGCCGTCATACTCGCGCCTCTACGGCGCATGAGCGGTACGGTCATCACGCTGCCGCCAACGCCCAGCAAGGCGGCCACCGCACCAATCAATGTCCCCGTCATCGCCGTTACCCCACGCCCCATAAGACGCACATCACTCCCCGCCTGATGCAGAAAACCGGGTCGCAGAATAGCATCCGCAATCGTAATACCCAGATAGCCGATAAACGCCCAGCGCACCCACTCCCCGCTCAACGACACGGCAGCCGCCGCGCCAAGCACGGCGCCCACGGCGATATAGCCGACCAGCGGACGCACCAGGTGCCACTGCACGGTCTGCCGTAGATGGTGGCGCCATGTGGACAGGGAAGCAGCAAATACCATCAACGCCGTCGAGGTGGCTACCGCGATATGCATGGCCGCCTGACCGATACCACTATCCGGCCCATGGGCGGAAATCAGCAGGGTATACAGCAAGGGAACCACCACAAACCCACCACCGAAACCGAACAACACGGTAGTCACTCCCGCCAACCCGCCACAAAGCAGCAATACGCTATACACCGGCACTCTCCTGATGAAACCAAACAGCAGGCACTATATGCTGGCGAGGATTGGCTGACATTCGTCATTCGGACAACCATCAACGCATTTCAGCCAGGTTAACGCTAATGCTCAATACGCCTCTTTCAGATGTGGATCATGTAGCACGGCCCGTGGTGGCCATCGGCACTGACTACCGCCCCGGCACCCTCCTCGACTTTCATACCCATCGCCGTGCCCAGTTTCTCTATGGCATGACCGGCGTGATGGAAGTTAATACGGATGATGGCACCTGGATGGTGCCGCCATTCAGCGGCGTCTGGCTACCTGCGGGCAAGCGCCACCAAGTGCGCATGAACGGGGTGAGCACCCGAAGCCTGTATATCGAGCCCCACGTTGCGCCACGCACATCGCGCAACTGCGAGGTGCTAGTCGTGACGCCTCTCCTGCATCACCTGTTGCTGGCTTCCGCCCACATCCCCGCGCTCTATGACGAAAACGGCCGCGACGGTGCCCTGGCGCAACTACTCCTATACGAGCTGGAACAGGCTCAGGCCCTGCCACTGTTTGCCCCCCTGCCCCATGACCTTCCGCTCGCCCGCCTGTGCAGAGAGTTCCTCGGCCAGCCGAGCATTCACACTCTTCCTGAGGAGTGGGCGCGGCAGTTACATTGCAGTCAGCGCACCTTCAATCGCCTGTTCCGTCAGCAGACTGGACTCTCTTTTGGCCGATGGCGCCAACAGGCCTGCCTGATGGCAGCAATTCCCAGGCTGCTGTCTGGCAGTTCCGTTACCCGAACCGCACTGGAACTCGGCTACGACAGCCCAGCCGCTTTCTCCAGTATGTTTCGCAAGGTGCTCGGTCAATCTCCCAGCGCTTTTGTTCGGGCGGCTAGTCGCCCGCCGGAGGAAGGCGGCGGTTCTGGCTTGGTTTGCTGTCGTAAATTTATGCAGCAGATGGGCAAGTAGATGAGGTATTCGGAGCCCTGCAGATAGTCCTTGTCGCTTATTTAATCACCCGGGACTCAACACATAGATAGGAAAGTATTACCTCGACCGCATGGGCACGCCGCTCAATCAACCAATCCGGGTCAGCCAGATCCTGCTCGAAGATGATGGATAGCGTGTCGCGTTGATTGATGTGAATGATTGATAGCGAAAGAATAGAAATGTAGAGCTGGGTAGGGTCTACAGCCGAGCGAAATAACCCTGCTGCTTCCCCTCGCTTTAGGGTATCCCGGATCATGCCTACGAGCGGCGTCGTTTGCTGGACGACTTTGCTCGATTTGCGCAGCATGCGCCCACCCAGCAAGTTCTCATTGCGCACCAGGCTGGTGAACTCGGGATGCTCGGCCATATGATCGAAGGTGAATTCGACCAGCGCGCGCATACCTGCAACGGGCTCGAGATAGCTTAAATTGAGTGCCTGCTCCTTGGCGCGCAACTCCTCATAGACTCGTTCGAGAACAGTCAGGTAAAGACCTTCCTTGTCATCGAAGTAGTGATACACCATGCGCACATTACAATCGGCTGCACGCACGATACGTTCCATGCGAGCACCATCGTAGCCGCGCTCGGAAAACTCTTGAGTCGCCGCTTGAAGCAGGCGCTCGCGTGTTTCATGAGCATTACGGCGGGTTTTTCCCCGGGTACGGGCACTCTGTTTCACATCGAGCGTATCGCTTTTTGTCATGTACACATCCTTGTTTCTATTGGTGCTATAGCCCTAACGCGATGCCATCGCTGCGAGGGTCATGAGCGGCGTAAAAGCCTTTCGCAGGGTCGATAACGACCGCGCCGGGGTGGCCAGCCAGGGCACTTTGTGCGGGTAGCGGGCTCATCTGATGACCACGCCGGGTCAATTCAGCGAAAATAGCATCTCCCGCATCCTGCTCAAGTTTTAGCGTGTCACGTCCATCGGAAAAGGTTCGCCCCAGTAGGAAGCGCGGAGCTTTAAGCGCACTGAGCGGATCCATGCCATAGTCTATCAAGCGCGTCAGCACGGCAGCGAGGGTTTGCGGCTGTCCATCTGCTCCTTGAGTACCGTAAAGTAAACGAGGCTTTCCATCGACACGATACATACCCGGGTTAAGGGTATGAAAAGGACGCTTTCCCGGGGCAATCACATTCGGATGAGCAGGATCAAGACTGAACGCGGCACCACGGTTATGCCACAAAATCCCCGTATCACCGACACTGACACCACTGCCCCAGTCGTAATAAATCGTCTGCAGCATGGAGACGGCATTACCGAAACGATCAGCTGCCGCTAGATAAACCGTATCGCCATGCTGATAAGCGAAGGGCCAATCCAATGCTTTCCCCGCCTCCACTTTTGCCGCTTCAGCATCAAGATGGGCAGGCGATAGCAACTTTTCACAAGGCACCGACGCGAAGTCGGGATCAGCCAGGTAGCTATTACGATCCAGGAAAGCACGCTTTACCGCCTCCACCAGCAGGTGGTAATAATCGGCGCTGCCTTCTTTGATCCTGGAGAGGTCAAAACGCGCCAGGATACCCATTATCTCTAGTGTCGTCATACCCTGGGTTGGGGGGCGATGGGCCAGCAGCTCGCCACCCCGATAGGGCACCGACAGCGGCGTTTCTATTCGTGCTCGGGTAGCCGCCAGATCAGCGCCGGTGAGTGGAGACCCTGCCGCTGCCAGTCCCGCGGCAATTTTCGCCCCCAACTGCCCTTCATAGAAGTCCCGGTAGCCGTGGGTTGCAATGGACTGCAGCGAGGCGGCCAGCTGTGGCTGGCACAGCTGTTCACCGTCACGGGGAATCTTCCCGCCTGACATAAAGAGCTCTCGTACGCTGGGCATCATCGACAGGTCATCGCTGCGAAAATCAAGCCAAAAGCGCTGCGATGGCGTCACGGGAAAGCCTTCTTTCGCTAGCTGTATCGCTGGTTCTAACAGCGCTGCCCAGCCCATTTTTCCGCCACAGCTCTGACGGGAAATCTCATGCGCCTGCCCCCAGGTATCGACCGTGGCAGCCGTCGTTAACATGGAACCTGGCCCTCTCGCAGGGAGCTTGCCAGATAATTTCAGGTTGGCTTTTGGCGCCTGACCAATGCCTGACAGGGTTTGCACGCCACCGTTTGCATCCGCAATGATCATGAAGGCATCGCCGCCAAGCCCGGTAAAATGCGGATACGTCACTGACAGACAAGCCCCCATGGTGATGGCAGCCTCAACCGCATTGCCTCCTTGACGAAGTACCTCACGACCCGCCTCTGTTGCCAACGTATGTGGACTGGTCACCACCCCCTCATGGGAATGCGCCAGCGCTGATGAAGTTAAACTAATAGACATTGCTACCATCCTTATTCTGGCTGTTTAGCCGCCATACACCACACTGGGTAGCCACATACTGATCGCAGGAATATAGGTCAGCAAAATCAAGGCAAACAGCGCAATGCCAATAAAGGGCAAGGCACCACGTACCGCCTGGACGTAATCGACGCCGTTGATAGTGCCCGCCACAAACAGGTTGAGGCCAAATGGCGGCGTAAACATACCAATCGCCCCATTCACGGTCAGTACTGCCCCTAGGTGGACAGGGTCAATACCAACGCGCATACCCACGGTGTAAAACAGGGGGGCGAGAATCACCATGATGGAGGAAGCATCGAGGAACATGCCGGCAATCAGTACCGTCACATTGATCAGCAGGAAGATATGGTACGGATTCTCGGATAACGACAGGATAGCGTTGGCCAACATGGCCGCTAGCCCATTACTGGAAAGAAACCACGCCAGAACCGAGGCAGCAGCGAGAATAATCATTACCTGAGCCGTTGTGGTCGCCGCTTCAATCATGCTTTGGAATAGCTCTGCAAAGCTCTTCTCACGATAAATCAGGGCTGAGACCAACAGGGCATATACCACTGATACAGCGGCGGCTTCAGTGGGCGTAAAGATACCCAGATAAATCCCACCCAAGACGACGAGAGGCACACCCAACCCCCACGAAGCATCTTTGAATCCTGCTAACACCTCGCCCCAACTGGGCGGTTTCATGGGGGTGACACCGTCCTTTTTGGCGCGGTACCAACAGTAAGGCAATAAGCATGCTGCATATAATAAACCGGCTCCCACCCCCGCCATGAACAGCGCACCCACGGACACCCCAGTGACAGCCGCGTAGACGATCATTACAACCGAAGGGGGAATGATGATGCCCAATGAACCGGCAGACACCAGCACGCCAATCGAAAATTGACCGGAATATCCTTCCTTGCGCATGGCCGGATAGAGCAATGAGCCCACCGAAACCACCGTGGCCGGGCTAGATCCGGAAATAGCGCCAAAAAACATACTCGCTGATACCGCCGTCATCCCCATACCACCGGTAAAGCGTCCTACCAACAAGTTGGCCAAGCGGATGATACGCTGCGATAACCCACCCGCGCTCATCAAGCTACCGGTGAGAATAAAAAAGGGTATCGCCATCAATGGGAACTTATCCAACCCGGCAAACAATCGCTCAGCCACGATCGCCAATGGAATATGGCTAAAGCTCCCCATCGCCACCGTGACGGAACCCGCCAATGCAATAAAGATGGGCGTTCCCACTAACATCAAAACAGCTAATAGCACCAGGAATGTGATGACCATATTCTTATCCAATTTGATCAAGGTGGGCAGAGGCTTGCTCTCGACCAAGCAACGTCTGGAAGAAATGCTGGGTAAAGCGAATACCCATTAAAAGAGCGCCCACCGGAATGGCCAACTGAACGATCCACATGGGCGCTTGTAGAGCAGAACTCACCTGACCAAACCGATGGGTTTGCTCGGTTAACTGGAAACCGTAAACCACCAGGAAAAGGCAAAAAGCGATAGAAACCGCATGAACTAGCAACTCTATCCATTTCGCCATGAGGGGAGGACTAAACCTGCGTAGAATATCGATCCCAATATGAATCCCTTGCCGTGCAGCAACGCTCGCGCCAAGCAGCACCATCCATACAATTTGGTAACGCACCAGCTCCTCAGCCCATGCAAAACCATCGTTAAACACGTAGCGTGCAATGACGTTGGCGAAAAGAATGAACGAGGCGGACAAAATCAGCAGGCCAATCAAAACCTCCTCGGCACGCGATATTAGGCGATCAAGTTTGCGCATAGCGGACTCCACCAGCGATGAAAACAATGGGGAAGGAAAGGGCTATCGGGATCACCGATCAGCCCTTTAATGGGTTACGCGCTACTATTCGGCATCAGCAATGGCTTGCTGGAATTCCGCCATTAGATCTGCGCCAATTTCATTGGCAAACTCATCGTGCACCGACGCTGTCGACTCTCTGAAAGCCGTCAGTTGGGCATCATCCAGTGTGCTCACGTTAGTGCCACTTGCTTCGATAGTGGCAATGTAGCCCGTTTCACGGCGGGCGGTTTCTTCACGCTGGAATGCGGTGGTTTCACGTGCAGCGTCCGTCAATAGCGCCTGATTCTCAGGGCTTAAGCTATCGAACCAACTCTGGCTAAACAGAAATGCATAGGCTAGATAAGCGTGGTTGCTGATAACCACATCCGACTGCACTTCATAAAATTTCATTTGTGTAATCGATACCAGCGGATTTTCCTGGCAGTCGACAATGCGTTGCTGCAGCGCGTTGTAAGTTTCACCGAAGGCAATCGGTACCGGGTTAGCGCCCATCGCTTTAAACTGTTCCATGATGATAGGGCTTTGCATCACGCGTACCTTTTGGCCTGCGAAATCCTCCGGGCCATTAACGGGCTGGTCACAGGTAAATTGCTTGAAACCACTTTCCCAAAAAGTAACCCCCTTCAGACCCACCTGTTCCACAGTCGCCAATAGATCATCACCGGCCTGCCCATCAAGAACGGTGTGGGCGATATCGGGAGAAGGGAACAAGAAAGGCAGATCGACGATCTGCATGGCGGGAACGAAGCCCGATAACTTGGCGGTCGGAATAATCGCTGCTTCCACAGCCCCCATCTGCAACTGTTGGGTGACTTCGACATCATCACCGAGTGTGTTATTAGGGAAAATTTCTACTGAAATCTCACCACCACTACGCTCAGCCACCATGTCCCTGAAGCGCTCAGCCGCCAGGTGCTGTGCGCTATCTTCAGGCAAATCATGGTGAAACTTGATATTAATATCGGCGCTTGCCATACCAGTATGTGCCAAAGCACCCAACGCGAAACTACAAGCGAGAGCCTTCAGCTTCATATTCTTAAATTGCTTTTTCATGGTGTGATCCTTGCCATTGCGCCCATTCAGAAAACACTCTTCATGGAGCGAGCTAAGTAACTATTTACTTACTTAAAGAAATAGCAATTATCATGCCACCTTGAAAAATGAGAGATTCTGCGGGTTGTTGAGCGTACCGACGCATAAATTCGCACCAACTTTGTGCTGAAGGACTCAATATGGTGCGAATTTATTCGGGGCCTGATGCCACCCATCAAGCCATCGTCCTCTTAGTCAATTCTTGGCAGGATCGGGCCGGAAGCTCTTTGCCGCCCGGCAGTTTTTGAACAGCTTTTGCATCGAGGGCTTGGGGGTCGAACAGAGCGCGCTACTTGAAGGCTTTGAGGCAGCGCGCAGTTACTCCGTTAAAAAGACGGCCAGTGGTGCTATTCCCAAATATACATGAGCCGATTGCATCATCTATTCAGATCATCTTATGAGCCGAATAAGGTTTATATTCGGCTCATGGGCTAGTCGGAGGGTATGTTGGGGTAAGAAGAATGGGTTAAGCAATTAAAGTGCCCAGCAGACCGCACCAGTTAGGCTTCAAAAGGGTTAATGACGTCCACATTGGCTGCCTCAAAAGGAGCCATATCTCTGGAGGCGACTTGATAGCCTTGTGATACGGCAATAGCAGCAATGTAGCCATCCGGCACAGGAAAACCACGCCCGGCGGTTCTGGCTGTCACGGCTAGCTCTGCATACTTGCGAGCGGCGTCAACGTCAAAGGACAAAATCCGCCCTCTGAACAACTCCACAAGGCCGCCCAAGGTCTCGCTCAACATGTCCTTGCGCTTCCCGTTGGGCAGCGCCGCAATACCAAATAACAACTCTGCAAGTGTGACACTAGACAGGTATAACGTTTCAGCCGACTGCTCATTAAGCCAAGCTCTGACGGCTGGATCAGGCTCGGGTTTCATCGCCTCGGAAACGACATTGGTATCCAGAACGATCATTCAAACCTCATCGGTTCAGCAGGCGTCTTGTCACGCACCTTTTCAAAGACCGCTACGTCTTCATTGGTCAACCCGATCTTGCGACCCAAATCAGCCAGGGCATCACCCATTTTGAGGCGACTTTCTGGCCGTGTGATCTCTTCCAGGATGGCCCGCACCTCAGCCTCGGCGCTGCGGTGATTCTGCTTGGCTCGCGCTTTTAGTGCATTGTGTACTTCGTCAGGAATGCTTCTAATAGTCATCATGCCCATAGCCCAAACTCCTATTGCATGTGGTAAGCGCAGCTGCGCTCCAACTGCATTCAGTATAGTATACTGGATGCAAAAGGAAAGCACTTGCAACTCTGCTTTTCAGAAGTAACGTGTACTTTAAGGATATTTTGCAACCGCAAAGCGATGCCTGCATAACTAATCCCGTGGAGAACACTCCCGCACCAATTGCTGACATATTTGGTCAAGAGGCTGCTTTTGTGGCCAAAAGACAATCAGATTATGGTCACACCGGCTTCTTTGCTGAGCGGGTACTACTGATCCGCCAAAACGGCTATTCATTACTGACTATGAACCATTGCATCAGGTTATTTCATGGCATGGGGAATGTCTGCCATCCTCAGCAGCCAAATACAGAAAGGGCAGTCACTTGGACTGCCCTTTCGTTTTATGTGTGAAGCGGGAATACGTAAATGAAAGCACGGATCAGCGCTGACCTTCAGTGCGCAGCTTTGCCACTTCATCTAGCGCCAAGCCTATCGCTTCAGCAATCTGCTCATCACTCTACACCTCACGCAGCCAACCCAATAATGCCTCGCTGCCTGGGCGCTGAGGTGCGCCTTGACGTGTGTATAGGACAATAGCATCGTGCTGAGGCGATGGGTGTCCGGAATCAGTGAACCACTACATAAAGCAGTTTAGTGTCGTAAGGTTGGCGCGGATCCTTGTGTAAACCAACTACTCGCTAACCAATGAAATCGGATGGGCAAAAAGTTATTATCCAGCTAAATAATTTTTCTACCGAATTCATGCACTTTTATATCCTCTCACTGGACACTCTATGCATAACCTATGGATTCCCGTCGTCGCCATTTTCGTCGTTGCTGGCCTGGTATTCGGTAACCAGGCCTATTCTGAGGCCCAGCGTGATGCCCACATCGCCGCGACTATATCTGAACGCCTCGACAGCCAGGCACCGGCCGAAATTTCCCACTTGACGCAAGTCAATAAGGGCTATGGGGTGTGCGGCGACTATGAGCTTTCAAGCGCCGAGTCCGGTCGTTTCTACTACAATCACGCCACCAAGCGCCTAGTGTTGGGTACCGATGCTCCGCTGAATCACGACAACTGCGAGGGCGTCTCTGACTGACCCCTTAGAACCTGTTCACGATCTTTTCAGCAGTAAAGTGATTGCGCACAAACCCCATGCCCCTCCTCACGCAGCGCTTTTCTATGCCGCTGCTTTAGTGGCCCTTTTACCCCTCGAAACTTCCACCATATTCTCTCGGGACAAGATCAGCCTCTTCGTCGCCCGTCCTGATAAGGTTGACGATCATTTGCGCGACCAATGACAGTGGGTGAGCTATCGAAGTTGCCCCAACCTCTTGCTCCTGTGCGGTGCTCAGGCCTGACGAGAGGGACAGCCAACAGAGTTCAATGATCCGGCCATAGCAGCGCTCTGAGCCGTTAGAAAGCTCCACCGGAAACACCCGGCGTAAACCTTACTCGACATGCGCCTTCTTAACAGGAAGTAGGTGCACCACGCCCACCACTACCGAGCCCACCAAAAAGCCAATCACCGCAGAGCACAGTGTATTGAAGCTCCAGCCCAGCGTGCCGCCCAGGGCACCGGTTGCCTCGCTAATGCCAAGCTCAATATGGTGTACCCACTCATAGGGAGCGTTGAACCAACCCGTACCATCGGCACCTAGATTGGCCATCAGTATATGCCCACCCACCCAGAGCATGGCGACAGTACCCACGACCGAGATGGTCGCTAGCACCTTAGGCATGGCTGTCACCAGGCCACGGCCCAGTGTCTGCACGCCCGAACTATCCCGCTGGGCGAGCCTCAGGCCGATATCATCCATCCTGACCAACAGCGCCACTACTCCATACACCAGAAGTGTGATGACAAACGCGACCACCACCAGGCTAACCATCTGCGACCAGAACCCTTGATGGGACACTGTTGAAAGCGCGATCACCATGATTTCGGCGGACAGAATCAGGTCGGTACGAATAGCGCCACCCACGATCTGTTTCTCGGCCTCCGGTCCCTTTTCTACCGCTGGTTTGTCGTCGTCAT